>CAVCPR010000128.1:0-5431 GCA_963604235.1 Anaerovoracaceae bacterium
GCAATACCTAGTTTACCGCCGTGTTAATTGTGAGCGTGAGCGGCGAGCGGTTTTGCCGCACGGTATAATGAGACGGAACATTTGCACTCTTTGGAGGATTGATCTTAGTGGCGGAAATTTCGGAGGAAGCTCAGCAAACTGCAGAAGAAGCGATGGGCAACGACCGCAAGCTCGAGGAGCTTGTCGAGGCGCTGCACGCGTCGTCTCGTCGTGCTCGTCAGAACGCGGCCTCTTCGCTTTCCTATGTGGCCCGACTGCATCCGGACCTCATGAGCCCCTATTCGGCTCAAATCGTTGGCGCCTTGAACTGCACGGAGGCCCAAACGCGGTGGGAGTGCCTCGACATCCTGACGCTTATGGTGCCTAAGGACGCGCGCCTGTGCGAGAAAGCCCTTCCCGGTGCCGAAACGGCGCTGTTCGATGAAGAAAGCGGTTTCGTGCGTCTGGCCGCGATGCGCTTTCTGTGCGCCTACGGCGCTACGACGGAAAACCGCTCCGAGCGTTGCTGGCCGCTCATCGAGGAAGCGATTCAATGCTATCACGGCGACGTGGAGTTCAACGACATGCTCAACGCGGTCGAATCCTTTGCCGCCGGCAAGCTTTCGGAGCACGTTCGGGAGTCGCTAATCGAAAGGATGTCGTTCGATGCGCATAATGGCAAAGGCGCATTGAAGCGAAAAGCGCAAGCGATCATCGACACCGCGCAGCGCTCATAGAATTGGGAACCTCAGGCTGCGCTTCGGCGCAGCCTGTTTGCTTCTGAACCCGCCCGCAGGGTATGCGGGGGAACTGTTCAAACGCAAACGAAGGGCCGACGGGCTTTGGCTTCGTCGGTTGGCGTTGAGCCGACGCGATGCGCCGGCTCGCCTTGGCCGGACTGCGGCAAGGTTGCGCAAGAGAGAGGAGTGAGTATGGCTCAGCACACGGTAACGTTGATTCCGGGCGACGGAATCGGTTTGGAAACCTCCGCTGCGATGCAGCAGGTTGTGGAGGCTGCAGGTGCGGAAATCACGTGGGAAGTAGCCGAGGCGGGAGCCGCGTGCGCCGAGAAGACGGGCACGCCGCTGCCCGATGAGACCGTGGAAGCGGTCAAGCGCAACAAGGTTGCCATCAAAGGCCCCTGCACCACTCCGGTCGGGACGGGCTTCCGCAGTGTGAATGTGGCGCTGCGCAAGACCCTGCAGCTGTACGTGTGCCTGCGCCCCGTGGTGTCGATGCCGGGTGCCGGCGGTCGCTACGACGACGTCGACCTGGTTATCGTACGTGAGAATTCCGAGGACCTCTATGCCGGCGTTGAATTCGAGGAAGGCTCCGACGGCGCGAAGCGCCTGATCGAGCTGTGCGCCACCGAGGGCGCGGGCATCATCCGTCCCGATTCCGGCATTTCGGTCAAACCCATTTCGGTGTCGGCCACCAAGGATATCGTCCAGTACGCCTTCGACTACGCCGTCAAGCATGGCCGCAAGAAGGTGACCGCTGCCCACAAGGCGAACATCATGAAGTTCTCGGACGGTCTGTTCCTGCGCGAGGCGCGCGAGGTCGCGAAGGCCTACGAAGGGAAGATCGACTTCGACGACAAGATCATCGACGCCTTCTGCATGAACATGGTCATCGATCCCTCTCAGTTCGACGTGGTTGTGTTCCCGAACCTGTATGGCGACATTGCAAGCGACCTGGCGGCCGGCCTTGTCGGCGGCCTGGGTATTGCGCCCGGTGCGAACATCGGCAAGGAGTATGCGGTATTCGAGGCCGTGCACGGCAGCGCGCCGGACATCGCGGGGCAGGACAAGGCCAACCCCACGGCGGAGATCATGTCGGCGGCGATGATGCTCGATCATCTCGGCGAGATGGAGACGGCGGAGCGCATTCGCCGCGCCGTTCGCGCCGTCTATGCGGACGGCAGCGTCCTGACGGGCGACATCCGCAAGGCCACCGGCAGCACGGCTGCGGCGGCGAGCTGCACCGCGTTCACGGAAACGCTGGTCGCGGCCGTAAAGGACCTTGCCTAGAAAAGCGTATCGACAGCGGCTCGCGAAGGTCGCGAGCCGCCGAAGAGGGGGAGCTATGAACAACGAGAACTACGCCTCCACGCTTACGGTGGGGGAGAGCGCGTATACGTATTATCCGGTTGCGGGCGTTGAGGGCTCCGAGAAGTTGCCGTACGCGCTCAAGGTGCTGCTGGAGAACGTGCTGCGCAACGCCGAGTCGCCCGAGGCGGCCGCCGATCTTTCGCAGCGCATCGTTGCCGCCGGCTGTGCGGGCGAGGTGGGTTCGGAAGTCGAGTTCAGCCCGGCACGCGTGCTGTTTCAGGATTTCACGGGCGTGCCGGTCTTCGTCGACTTCGCGGTGATGCGCGAAGCGTGCGAGCAGTTAGGCGGCGACCCGAAGAAGATCAACCCGCAGATTCCGTGCGACTTGGTCATCGACCATTCGGTTATCGCCGATGAGGCCGGATGCGCGTCTGCCATGCAGAAGAACATGGAGTTGGAGTTCCATCGCAATTCCGAGCGCTACAACTTTCTGAAGTGGGCGCAGAAGTCCTTCGAGAACGTGCGCATCGTGCCTCCCGGAGCGGGCATCTGCCATCAGCTCAACATCGAGCAGTTCGCTCACGTTGCCATGACCTCGACGGCGGCCGGCGTCAAGACGCCTGCGGGCGAGAACCCGACGGTGTACTTCGACACGCTGGTGGGCACCGACAGCCATACGCCCACGGCCAACGGCATCGGCGTGCTCGGCTGGGGCGTCGGCGGCATCGAGGCGGAGGCCGCCGCGCTCGGCCAGCCGATTACCACGCTGGTTCCGAAGGTCGTCGGCATCCACCTGACGGGCGAGCTTTCCGAGGGTGTGGCCGCGATGGACGTCGCTCTGGCGTTCGCGAAGATGCTGCGTGCCAAGGGCGTGGTCGGCTGCTTCGTGGAATGCTTCGGCCCGGGTCTCGACAGCCTGAACGCCACGCAGCGCGCGTGCATCTCCAACATGACGCCCGAATACGGCGCGACGTGCACGCTGTTCCCCGTGGACGGCAAGACGCTCGACTACCTGCGCCTGACCGGGCGCAGCGAGGAGCAGGTCGCGCTGGTCGAGGCCTATGCGAAGGCCCAGGGCTTCTGGAACGACCCGGCGGCGCCCGAGCGCGTATATTCCGACGTTCTCGAGCTTGACCTGGGCAGCGTCGACCGCTGCATCGCTGGCCCGAGCCGCCCGCACGACCGCATCTCGCTCACGGACGCGCAGGAGCGTTTCCGCGCCATTTGCGACGAGCGCGGCCTTGATAGGGACAAGAGCGTGACGGTGAGCGTTGCCGGCCAGGAGTGCGAGATCGGTCATGGCGCGCTCGCCATCGCCGCGGTGACGAGCTGCACGACGGCGACGGACCCCTCCATGATGTTGACGGCGGGTTTGGTCGCGAAGAAGGCGGCGGAGGCCGGCCTTTCCCCCAAGCCGTGGGTGAAGTGCATCTTGGCTCCCGGCAGCCATGCGACCGAGCTTCTGCTCGAGCGCGCCGGCTTGCTCGACGGGCTTCGCCAACTGGGTTTCCATACCTGCGGCTTCGGCTGCATGAGCTGCATCGGCAACTCGGGCCCGGTCTTGCCGGCACTGCATGAGGTCGCCGCCGACCTCGAGCTTGCGAGCGTGCTTTCCGGTAACCGCAACTTCGAGGGCCGCATTTCCCCCGACGTGTCGCAGAACTATCTGGCCGCTCCGGCGACGGTCATCGCGTACTCCCTGGCGGGCACGATGGACGTCGATTTGCCGAACGCGGTGCTCGGCGAGGGTGCGGACGGCGCCCCGGTGAAGCTCGCCGACATTTGGCCGAGTGACGCCGAGGTTGCCGAGCTGCTGGAGAAGTACGCGACGCAGGAGCTGTTCGCGGAAGGCTCGCGCGGCATGTATGACGGCGACGCGGCGTGGCAGGAGCTGGGCAGCGAGCCGTCCGATACGTTCGCATGGGACGAGGCCTCCACGTATGTGCGTCGCGCCCCGTATTTCGACGGCATGGGGAAGCTCCCCGAACCGTCGAAGCCGATCGAGGGCGCCCGTGCCCTGGCGTTTCTGGGCGATTTCATCACCACGGACCACATTTCCCCGGCCGGCTCCATCGCGGCGGATTCCCCGGCGGCGAAGTACCTCGAGGAGCGCAACGTCGCGCCGGCCGACTTCAACACCTACGGCGCTCGTCGCGGCAACCACGAGGTGATGATGCGCGGCACCTTCGCCAACGTGAAGCTGCAGAACAAGCTGGCCGACGGCAAACGCGGCGGCTGGACGCGCGACTTCCTCTCCGACGAGGTGACGCCGCTGTTCGACGCGGCGATGGCCTATGAGCGCGCGGGCGTGCCGCTCGTGGTGGTCGCGGGCAAGATGTACGGCTCGGGTTCTTCGCGCGACTGGGCGGCGAAGGGCCCCATGCTGCTGGGCATTCGCGCGGCCTTCGCGGAAAGCTTCGAGCGCATCCATCGCTCGAACCTTATCGGCATGGGCGTGATGCCGCTGCAGTTCGTCGAGGGCGAAAGTGCAGAAAGCCTCGGCCTTGACGGGTCGGAGCGCTATACGGTTGGCGCGGTTGACTTCTCCGCGGGCTTGCCGAATCCCGGCGTGGTCGACGTGAGCGCCGTCAAGCCGGACGGCTCAAAGATCGCCTTCAAGGCGGTAGTGCGCATCGACACGCCGACCGAGGGCAAGTATTTCGCCAACGGCGGCATTCTGCAGTACGTGCTCAGGCAGTTGGCGGAATAGGCGCGGCGTCCGGCAATCGCTCGAGCGCGCAGAGGAGTTTCAGTGCAACGCATCTTGTTCATATGCCACGGCAACATTTGCCGGTCGACGATGGCGCAGTGCGTCATGCAGGATTTGGTGAATCGTTGCGGGCGGGAGGGCGACTTCCTGATCGATTCGGCGGCGACCACCAACGATGAGATCGGCAGCTCGCCGCAT
Source organism: Anaerovoracaceae bacterium (assembly GCA_963604235.1). Taxonomy (GTDB): domain Bacteria; phylum Actinomycetota; class Coriobacteriia; order Coriobacteriales; family Eggerthellaceae; genus Senegalimassilia. The sequence continues at coordinate 4,939 of CAVCPR010000128.1, forward strand.
CGCGGCACGGTCGGGAAACTGCGCGAGATGGGCGTGCCGGTCGTGCCGCATCGCGCGCGCAAGGTGCGGCGCGAGGAGATCTCCGAATGGGATTTGTTCGTGTACATGGACGACGAGAACGAGCGGCATCTCAAGGGGATTTTCGGCGACCTGCCGGCAGGCAAGTTCGCTCGCCTGCTGGCATTCGCGCCTGGTGCGGGGCTTGTGGAAAAGGACGGCGCCGTGCCGCCCGGCGCGCATGAGGCGAAGGCCGTGCGCGCGGCAAGCGACGGCGTCGCGGATGTCGCCGACCCCTGGTTCACCGGCAATTTCGACGACACGTACCGCGACGTGCTCGCGGGTTGCTCGGGTTTGCTGGACTGGTGCTTGGAAGGGAAGCGCTAAAGGGTAAAACGGCGGCTCGGGCTGCTGCTCAGGTCGCTTTGCGCCAGCAACGCCTTGGATTGCCGTCTGGGAGCATTCGGAAGGGAGATCCATGGTTCTTACGGAAAAC
>CAVCPR010000129.1:0-5363 GCA_963604235.1 Anaerovoracaceae bacterium
GCAAGATCGCACAGCATAAAAGCGCCGAAGGCGCATCACCATTTTGCCGAGCGCAGCTCGGCCAGGGCGCCGGCGGTGCCGGGACGACGCCGACTTGCCGGCCGGCGGTTAACGCGCTCGGCGCCCATCTCGCTACAGAAGCCCGGCGCCGCGCAGGGCTTCTTTGGTTTCGTGGATGCTGTAGAGGCTGCCGAAGGCGCAGATGATACCTGCGGGGCCGGCCAACTCCTCGGCGCGGGCGACCGCTTCCGCATAGGTTTCTGCGGCGACGATGGGCAGGTCGTCAGCAACACCGGGCAGCTCGGCGGCCGCGCGGGCAGCCTCGGCGGCGTAGTCGGCTGCCGGCAGGGCGCGCGGGTTGTCGGGGGTCACCGCGACAAAGCCCGCCGCGAGCGGCAGGGCCGTGCGCACCATGGCGGGATAGTCTTTGTCGGCCATCACGCCGGTGAGCAGCACGACGCGCCCGCCGGGGAACACGTCGGCCAGCGACTGCGCCAGCACCGCCGCGCCCTGCGGGTTGTGCCCGCCGTCGACCACGACCGTCGGCTTGCCGGCAACGCGCGGCAGCACCTCGAAGCGCCCCGCCCAGCGAGTTGCCGCAACGCCTTCGCGAATCGCCTCGTCGGGAATGCCCAGGCCGCGCCCGCGCAGCGCAAAGACGGCTTCGAGCGCCACCGCCGCGTTCTGCGGCTGGTACGTGCCGAGCAGCGTCGTTTCGTATGGGATGCCTTTATAGGCGAAGGGACGCACGACGAGGGGCTGTCCGGACTTTGCTTCTTCCGGCTCTAGGTGGCGAACCGGGCGAATGGAAAGCTGAGTGAAGTCGGGGCAGATCAGCATGTCGCCCGCCTGGGCGGCGGCGTCACGCACCACCGCCATGGCGTCATCATCCTGCGGCCAGGACACCACCGTCGACCCCGGCTTGATGATGCCGGCCTTCTCGGCGGCCACCGCAGCGACCGAGGTGCCAAGCCAGGCGGTGTGATCGAGCCCGATGCGGCAGATGACCGCAACGTCGGGCGCATCGATGGCGTTCGTGGAATCGAGCCGGCCGCCCAAGCCCACTTCGAGCACCACAATATGGCATCCCACCTGGACGAAATGCGTGAGCGCGACGGCGGTCATCAGCTCGAATTCCGTGGGGTGGTCACCGGTTTCCACCGATATTGCCTCGGCGTGTTCGCGCACCTCGAGCGTGACGCGCCGCAGATCGTCGAGCGAAATGTCCCTCCCGTTGACGCGGATGCGCTCCTCGAAACGCTCGATGTAGGGGCTGGAGAACCAGCCGGTCGTGTAACCGGCGGCGGCGAGGATGCTTGCGATGTAGGCGCACGTGCTGCCTTTGCCGTTCGTGCCCGCCACGTGCACGAAGCGCAACCTGTCTTGCGGTCGGCCCAGGCGCTCGAGCAAGTCGCGGATGCGGTCGAGTCCCAGGCGCGAGGCCTGCCAACGCGGCTCGTTGATGTAGGCGATCGGGTCGAACGTTTCCGGGTCGAACGCCTTATCGGCGCACGCGTTGTCGGCAGTTCCGAAGGCCGGATCTGCCGCAGCCCTTTCGGCGGCCGTAGTGGCTAGATCGCATTTCTTAGGCACGGTATGCTCCTTCCGCATGGTCGTTGGCGCCCCGAACCGCCTCGGAACGAGGACTGTCCGAAACTGTATGGGTACGCGAATCCGATGACGCCGTGCCCGCGACCGCTTTCGCGACGTTGCCGGGCATCCGGTTACATGCGTCCGACGACCCGGCGGCCGCAGCAGGCGCAATCGCCTCTTTCCGCATCCGCCGCTCATCAAGCTGACGCAGCACCTGGCCAAGCGTGACGAAGTCATTCTCGAGCGCCTCGCGTTTCGCGCCGTCATAGAGGGCGGCCGCAGGATGGAAGATGGGAAACACCAGAAATTTGCCGGCGCGCAGGGTGCGTCCGTGTAGGCGCGTGATGCCCACCTCGGTCTTCAGCACGAACTGCGTCGAGAATTTCCCGAGCGTGACCAGCACCTCCGGGTCGATGGTGCGCGTCTGCTCGCGAAGAAACGGCGCGCATGCCTGGATTTCCTCGGGACGCGGATCGCGATTGCCGGGCGGGCGGCACTTCAGGATGTTCGCGATGAACACGTCCTCGCGGACAAGGCCCGCCAGGCCCAAAAGCTCATTGAGGTAGTGCCCCGCCGCGCCGACGAACGGCTCGCCCTGGATGTCCTCGTTGCGTCCCGGTACTTCGCCGATAAACAGCACGCGCGCGTGCGGATTCCCCACGCCGAACACCGTCTGCGTGCGCCCGTCGGCAAGCGGGCAGCGCCGGCATGCGGCCACGCTCGCGCGCAACTCGTCAAGTGGGATATGCGGTTTGCTCACGGCATGCCTCCTTGGCGCCGGTTCCGATTCGTTGCCGACAAGCCTAGCACAGGCACGCGGGATGCGTGGAGCCAAGCGCGCACGGACAGACGCGGGATGCACGGGCGAAGAGGATATCGGCCGCTGCCCCCCCTCGAACGCATCGGCGCGGGTTTCTCCAGAGCCCTTCTCCGATCTTCTTCCCCTACCGCTCAGCTGCAAATTCATGAAACGAACACTTACGAAGCTGCCATCGTTTGTGTTTCAATACAGAGCTGTTCAAAGCAGTGAAGTAGTTTCGCCCATATGAGACGTCCGTAGCTCCAAAGCCACGGGCGTTTTTTTATTGCGCCGATTTCGGAAATAGTGCCCGAAACGCGGGCATGCGGGCGGCCGGCAAAGGACAACGAGCGGCGGCGGGCAGCATGCAGACAGCATGCGAACAGCCCCGCCACCACCGCCCCGCGCCGCGCCGGCATCATCCACTTGCTTGCATTCGGCCCGGAACGCCGGGAAGCCACCTATGAAAGGATGTTGAAACACGTGGCTCAACCTAAGCAAGGAGCACTCCCCCAGGCGCGCGTGAGCGTGCCGCACCCCTACCTGGCCCTCATGGGGCTCTACCTGGGCGGTTTCACCGGCATGTACAGCGAAACCGCGCTGAATATCGCCCTGCCGCAGCTTTCCGCCACCTTCGGCGTGGAGCTGTCGCTCGTGCAGTGGCTCGTGGTCGGCTACATGCTGGCCATCGGCATCGTCCTGCCCTTCTCCAGCCTGCTGATGAAGTGGTTCCCGGCGCGCAAAATCACCCTGTTCGCGCTCGGGGCGTTTCTCGTGGGCTCGCTCATCAGCGGTTTCTCTAGCACGTTTGGCATCTGCCTCGCCGGGCGCATCATCCAGGGCGTCGGCACGGGCTTGGTGCTGCCGCTCATGTTCTCCATGGTGCTCGAGGTCATTCCGCCGCATAAGATCGGCGCGGCCATGGGCATCAACGCGCTCGTCATCATGTCGGCCTCGGCCGTCGGCCCGACGATCGCCGGCATTCTGATCGGCGCCGTTTCGTGGAACGCCGTGTTCTTCAGCTTCGCCCTGGTGCTGGCCGCGGGCATCCTGTTCACGCTGAAGTTCCAGGTGAACCCCTACGAGCTGACGAAGCCCGCGATCGACGCCACCTCCGTCGCGACCTCCGTGCTCGGCTTCGGCGGCGTGGTTCTGGGCGTGGGCATGGCAAGCCTGTTCGGCTGGGGCTCCCCGGCCGTCATCGCGGCGCTCGTGGTGGGCATCGCGGCACTCGTGGTGTACTCGCGCCGCCAGCTGTCCATGGACACCCCCGTCATCGACCTGCGCGTGTTCACCATCCCCGGCTTCCGCACCGGCGCTTTATGCGTCATGCTGAACTTTGGCATCACGCTGGCAGCGATGTACGTGCTGCCGCAGTTCTACCAGAACTCGATGCTTCTGGCCGTCAGCCTCGCCGGTCTGGTCATGCTGCCCGGCGGCATCGTGAACGCGTTCATGTCCATGATGGCCGGGCGCGTCTACGACAAAATCGGCGCGCGCATACCGGCGCTTGCGGGCTTCGCTCTGTCCATCGTGGCATGCGGGCTGCTGCTGACCACCAGCCCCACTTCCCCGCTGCCCTTCGTCATCGCGTGCCACATCCTGCTGATGATCGGCGTGCCGCTGGCCATGTCGCCCTGCCAGACGCATGCGCTCTCATCGCTGCCGCATAATCTGTCCACCGACGGCTCGACCATGATCAACACCATGCAGCAGGTGATGGGCGCCATCGCCACGGCGCTTGCCACCTACCTGGTTGCCACCGGATCGGCAGCCTCCGGGCAGACCGACGCCGCCGCGTCGTTCGCCGCCGGCTCGCACTGGGGCTTCGCCTTCGCGCTCGTGATGGCCGCCATCGCCTTCGTGCTGGCGCTGAGCTTCAAGAAGCGCGGGACCGCCGAGGCCGGGGCTGCGGCCAGCGGGCGCGCGCAGGCTGGCGCCGAGCGCTCGGGCGGCAAGCCGACGGGCGCCGCTGCCGGGGCTGCTGCCGTTGCGGGCGCCGGAGCTGCCGGTGCCGCCAGCGCCACCGCGGGCAACCCGCTCTCGACGCTCATGAAGACCGACGTGTTCGTGCTGAACGAGGACGACTCCGCGCTCGAGGCGCTGCGCCTGTTCGCCAGCAAGGGCATCTCCGGCGCGCCGGTCGTGTCGAAGGAAGGCAAGCTTGCGGGCTTTGTGAGCGACGGCGACATCATCGGGTCGCTCGCACGACAGACGCCCACGTTCACGAGCTTCTACGCCTACACCGCCGAGGGCGACGATGCGGAATTCGACGAGAAGTCGAAGCTATTGGCGAGCATGCCGGTGTCGCGCGTCGCGACGAAGAACGTGCTGACCGTGTCCGTCGACGACGACATGCGCATGGTGTGCGCGAAGCTGGCCGCGCATCACCTGAAGAAGGCGCCGGTCATGAACGGCGACGTGATGGTGGGCATCATCAACCGCTCCGACATCACGCGCTACACCGTGAACCTGTACGCGAACGCGTAAGACGCGCGGAAGCGCCTCGATACCGGATTGCGCGACACGCGCGGAAGACCGCCCGAAGCCGCGTTGCGTAATGCGTGGTCCGGAGTCGCGAAAACAAAGGAAACGTTACAGCGAAACGCCCCTGCGGAAGATTCCAGGGGCGTTTTCTTTACGGGCAGGTACATGCGGGTTGTGGCGTTTAGGGAAAACAGTGGTGCGCCTTCGGCGCTTTTATACTGTGCGAACTTGCGTTCGCACCTACGAAAATTAGCAGCGAAATTACCATTTCATCAGGGATAATACCGCCGCAAAAATCGTAGGGCTGAGCGAAAGCTCAGCCCCTAATAGAGAGCGCCGTAGGCGCGACACCGTTTTCCCGAAGCAGCCAGCTACATGCAAGCAGCAAGCAGCCCATCAGCGGTCGACAGCCCGCAAGCAACCGTCAACTCCGCAAAGCGGCCGGCAACCCGCGGTGCATTAGACCGCAGGCTACCGGGCGCTC
>CAVCPR010000130.1:0-5361 GCA_963604235.1 Anaerovoracaceae bacterium
CGCGCATCAACGGCACGATGTTCGCGGCGGGGCCGACGCGCAGAAGCGCCTCGAGCTGTCGAATGTGCTCCTCATGCACCGCAACCGAAAGGCCCTCCGCCGCCGCCTTCTCGTAATTGCGCCGAACCTCCGCCAACGACTTCTCCGCGTCCTGCATGTTCGTGATGCGGAAGTTCGTGATCGCGGCGAAGGCGTTCGAGAGGTCGGACAGGGTCTGGCCGCGCAGCACTTGGACGTCGCGGATATCGACGAGCATGTCGAGCAATGCGGCCGCGTCCTTGTCCTCGGCGAGGATGCGGCGGTAGTAGGACACGCGGATCTGGGCGCGCATTCCGGCCGCAGTGTAGCGGCGGCCGAGGCGCTCGCCGCTGACTCGCTTCTTATTCTGCTCGATTGGCACGCCGGGTTGCGGGTAATAAAAAATGTAGTCCTCGCCCGGGCGCACCCTCTTCGCCTTGCGCGGCATGGCGACGATGCCCATCTGCGCCAGGCGGTCGACTACCTGCTCGGGCGAGTCGGCGAGGTTGCAGGCGACTTCGATCGCGTCCTTGATCTCCTGCTTCCAGGACGGGCGGCCGTCCTTGGCGCGCTTGCGCTCGGCCATCGTCGCCCGCTTCTCGGGAGCCGTGTCTAAACGGCGGGCGACCTTCTCTTCGGGTTTTTCCATTGGTGCGCGCGACACGCCGTCTTTGTCTTTGTCGAAAGCGTAGTAGCCCCGCTCTTGGCATAGCTCCTGCAAGCGCCGCGCAATCATTTTGTCCCGTTGCTTGTCGAAATGAAGCCGGCCGCCATTTATCATGTCGATGTTGTTGACGATGATGTGCGCATGCATGATCTCGTTGGCATTGTCGTCGTGATACTCGATTGCGACTTGCGTGCCGCCGATCTTCGGATCGTCGAGACCGAACATCTCCGTCGCCCATGTAGTTGCGAGTTCCCGCAACTGCTCAAGCGTCATGTTGTCTCTCGGGTCGGGCGACAAGATAAAATGGTAATAGGTCCTGTAGTTGCGCTTCGAAGAAGTGACGGCTTCGAACGGAAACGTCATCTCCCTCGTCGTGTCCATCTCGAGTCCCCAGTTGCCGCCCTCTCCCACCGTCGGCAAGTTGATGAGATCGGTTGCGAGCGATCTGTCGTTTTTCTCCAAGTAGCGTTTAACGCCCGAGCCGCCTCTTCCGTACTTCATGTAACGGAAGCAATCGCTTCGTTTCTCCGGTTGCCAGATTCGCGTCGTGCCGGACAATGTCTTCAGGTGCGCCATTGCTACATCCCCTTGCCCTTTGCATTGCGGCAATCGAAACCGGCATTCCCGGCAAGGCGCTGGAACAGCGCGAGGCAGCGCTTAAACGACTCGTTCACTTCCGCGAGATTGCGTTCCGCGATGCTGCTGTACGAAACCCAGTCGATGCGCATCGCCTTGTTTTCGGACGCGAGGCGCGCGAGGGAGTTGAGCGCCTTCGTCGCTTGATTGATGTTGTTGCCTTGCCGCGCCAACTCGACGCGAATCGTCTCTACGTCCCCTTTGTTGATGAAGGGGACCAGTAGCGTGCCCTCCAACTCGTCTTCGCCCGGCTCCTCGTCTCCGTCGCCGACGAACGTGGGAAAGTCGAGGGAGACGAGAAAGCGAATGTAGGATACGCGCGAAACGCCGAGCCGGCGCGCATTCGCGTCGAGTCTCTCGTATTCCTTTTCAGTGAATCTGACCGTCACGGCCTTCGATGGCATCGCGAAGCTCCTTGCTGTCGAACCCCGGCCGCGAATGTGGAAGAGCGGCCGTTTTCTCTTTTATTCGTTTTTGGTTGTGGGGTCGGGACCGGGTCGCCCCGGTGAATGCCGCGCGCTTTGCGCGAGGCACGCGTCGCCAAAAAGCCCCTCGGGGCGGCGACGCGAACGGGTCCGCAGGACCCGTTTTCAGGCGCGTGCGTGCACGCGGCCGATTCGGGTCCGGGGTCCTACCCCGGCAAGACGACCCACGGGACCGGCAAGCGCGAAGCGCGCAGGCGGTGGGTCGGCGAAGGGGAAGCGCGAGGGCCTTTGGGCCCCGTGATTTCACTTCGCGACTCTTGCTGCCGTATGGATTATAGCATGATTTTGGGTCATAAAGTATCTAGATAAATCTCTAGATGCCGTGTGATCGCCGGTACCTTTATTGCGTTTTATGACCATCTAGAATATTTTCTAGATGGTCATTTTCGTGTCTTAAACAAGAGGGGGCTTCGTGGCGGGCGGGGGTCTCGACGCCCGTAAACGTCGGAGGCAAACGAAATGCGAATCGCGCACTAGCCCGGTTTATGCGTAGCCGGCGCATGGGACGTATCCGCGCATCGGGGGCTTATTGCCGCCAAAGCGATGCCGCGCGGCGCGACGCGAATGAACCCGAAAGAGAGACATGACGAAAGAGAGGAAGCGGACGAATGGCGAAAAGCAATCCGGGCAAGAAGATGTTCACCGTCTGGTTCGAACAGGATGTCGCGTCGCGACTGGAGATCGCGGCGCGCGAAAAAAAGACGACGCAGTCGGACATCGTGCGCGATGCCGTGCGCGCCTATCTCGCGCAGACGCAGGTTTCCAAAACCGCCGACGATTACCTCGACGACGCGATCGCGTGCATCGAGCTCGCGAAGCGCGCGGCGCCGAGCGACAAATCGGCGCCCGCGCCGATTTGGGCGTGATGCGCGCGGCGGCGTTTTTCCTTTATCGTGTGATGCGGGTTTTCGGCACCTCGGCCCCCTCGCACGTTTCGAAGATTCGTGCCGTTCCGGTTGTCCTGCCACGGGCTTCGGGCATGGCGGGAGAGGCGCGAAGGGTGAGCGGAGTGAACGCGCCTCTCAGGGCGTGGCAGGACAAAACCGGATGGATGGGGCTTGCGGGCAAAACCGATGCGGAACAAAAAGAGCCTGCACGGCCTCGGCCGGGCAGGCTCTCGGTTTGACGAAAAAGACGAATCGGGAAAACGCGCGTTAGCGCAAATGGGGGCGCATTGGACTTTACGCGCGCAACCTGTAGTTGCAGCGCTTGAGCAAATCGACCACTAGCACGGGCTTGCCTTTGGAGACCGCATAGCGCACGCACTCCCCCGCGCCGCCGGTTCCCTTATCGCCCGGGCGCTCGGACCTGTTCCAAATGCACACGACGAGGTCGGAATCGTCGACCATGCAATGGTTGCGATCATAGAGAAGCTGCGGGATGGATCTCCCGTCGCGCTCGCAGTTGCGAACCTCGTCCGCACATTTGAGCATGCGCGCATACTCGCGCTTCCCGAACATGGTGTCCTCGCCCCACATGTCTTGCTGACCCTCGAACGGAATGTAGACCGCATTGACTGCCCAGCGTCCCTCGGCCTTCAGACTCTCGACCGCCCAAAAGCAAATCTGGTCGGCGCCTTGCGCGCCGCCGGAAATGAACTTAGTGACGCCGTGCTTATCTTGCAGCGATGCGCAGAGTTCGACGACCGAGTTTTTCAGCTCGCTGTACTTCTCGCGCGAACTCTCGTCGTAGCCGTAAAGCCGATTCGGCCTCTGGCCTGTAAAGCATATGGCGCTCATGCGCGCGCCTCCTTAACCGAGCGGGTGCCTCTTTCCTCGCGGACGGAAAACGACGCGGACCCGCTTAGCGGGTTTTGTCGTCGCGATATTCCAGATACTCAAGATAGTCCAACAACATCCCACGGCGCAATGGCGAAAGTTTCTCGATGCGCTTCGACGAGCTGTCCGGCACGGGGCGCTCGACCCCGCGCTCACGCCGACCCACGACCTCGTCTATCGAACATCCGAGCTTGTCCGCTATCCTCCATGCGGCTTCCATGGGAATGCCGCAATCCGGCTTCTCGTTCGCGCGCTCGTATCGGGAGTAGGTGCTGTACGGGATGTGGATCTCTTTCGCGAAATCCTTCGCGCTGCCGTATCCCGCCTCGCGCCGCATTCTGAATAATTGGCTGCATGTCGGCATTCGGGGTCCTCCTTATGGATCGGTTGTCTTTGCCTTGCAAACGAATTGCGGCCGGAACAAAAGCCCCCGGCGTTTCCGCCGGGGGCCGACGAGACGAAATCGGGCAGGACGGAAAAAACGGACGGCGGTTACGCCTCCTCGGACGAGAGCGAGCAGTACTCGTCCTCTAGATCGGAAAAATCGTAAAGGTCTTCGAAATCGTCGAAGCCGTAGCGGTCGAGATCCGGGCCTTCTGCTAAGCAGTCGATGTAGTAATTCCTGCATGCGACGAGGTCTTGCACGTTCTCGAGTTCCTCGCCATAGCGTTGCACGTCGAACGCGCATGAGGCCGCAGGGCATGCCTCGAGAGCGGCCTGAAGCTCGAGGTTCTGATTCAGAAACTCGTAGCCTAGATTCTTTTGCGGGGTGTCGCCCCGGTGGAACGAATACCCGTACATGGGCAAGTCGTCGACTTGCTTGACGAGGTTCACGAGCTCGAGAACGCTGCTCGGCTCGTCGCAGTGCGCGCACCATTCCTCGATTTTCTCGATGTCGTCACAGGAAAGCTCCTCCATGATTGCGGCGAGCACGTTAAGCTCGCGCAGCGGGGTGTGTTCCGTGAAGAGGCGGTCGAGCCCGAAGGGCACGCCGTCGTAGTCGGAGATGTAGATCTCCTCGTGCATCGGGTCGTAGAGCCCGCTGCGCACGAGCTTGGACGTGATCTTCGCGGGGTCCATGGGGAGCGCGAACCAGGTGTCGCGAAGCTCGCCCTCGTTGTAGTAGCCCCAGTTGCCTACGCAGACTTTGATGCCCATCGTTCTCTCCTTCTCTCGGTTTCCTTCGGACATTCAAAAGTAGAAGGACGGGCTTTTCGCCCGGCCTACATCAAACGACCCGGCGCCGTCCGCAAACGTTTTCGGCGCGGCGGGGCCGAGAACGTCACTCTAAAGAAATCCCCCTCACTCAAAACGTCACTCAAATTTTTAGTGACGTTTTGAGTGAGCCCGCACCCTCGCGCCGGACGGGCCGGCGAACCGGCACGGGCAGAAACTCAAGATGGGCGATGGTCAGCCCATGGTGGAGACCAAGAAAGACTGCGCGTCCTCGGATTCGGCCAGCGCGTCGAAAAACCATTCCACCTCGCCGGCGGAGAACCGCTCCGCGTTGTAGACATAGGAGCAGACGCGGTCGCGCATGTTCTCGTAGAAATCCGCCTTCCCGCCCTCGCCGGCTTTCCGCGCCAACCGAGCCTCGAGGCCGGTAACGTCCGCGAGGGTCGCCAACGTCTCGATGTCGTCGCCCCACCTTCCCAGCGCCGAGACGAAGTTCCCCTCGACCGACCACTCGCCCTCGACGCGCGGCCCGCCCCAGAGCGCCTCGGTCACCAAAGCGCTATTCTTCTTTTCCAGTTTGCGCCTGCGTTCCACCATCATG
>CAVCPR010000131.1:0-5323 GCA_963604235.1 Anaerovoracaceae bacterium
GCGAATTTACGAACGGGAAACATTCAGCGGCGAACGGGGCGGGGCCGAGGGGACTGCCCCAAGGCCCTCGGAAAGCAGGAAGCCCCGGGAGCCGATCAACCGGCTCCCGGGGCTTCCACAGATCCTGTAACGGATCCTTCGGCGAGCTTACTGCTCGGCGGCGAAGGAGATGGTGTAGACGAACGTCGTGGGATCGTAGTAATCCAGCGCCGCGCCGTCGACCTCGGCATACGGGTAGCCGAAGTTGTTCAGCGTGCCGTCAGCCTGCGCGGGGGCCAGCGTCAGGTCGCGACCCTCGGACAGCTCGACGCGCTCAGCGTCCCAGCCGCCCCAGTAGTACTCGGCCTTTTCCTTCGTCTCGGCCTGGTCCTTCGTCCAGCCGCCCTTCAGCACGGCCTTCAGGACGTCGGCCGGGTCGGCGGGCACCCAGCCGGTGCCGGGCACGTAGAACTCGGCCCAGCAGTGCTGGTTCTTCGTGATGTCGTCGGCGTTCATGCGGATGCCGAACATCTCGCGTGCCGGGATGCCGGAAGCGCGGCACAGGCCCACGAACACGGAGTTGATGTCGGTGCACTTGCCGGCCTTCGTGTCGAGCAGCGCGCACACGTCGCCGGTGCCGCAGCCCTTGACGCTCTCATCGCGGTTCATGTTCTCGATGATCCAGTCATAGATGGCGCGGGCCTTCGAGACGGAATCGGTCTTGCCGGCGGTAATCTCGGCGGCGGCGGACTTCACCTGGTCGTTCACGGGAACCAGGTTGGAACCGTTCAGGTACTGCTGCACGGCGGCGGGAATCTCGGAGCCGTCGTCGACCGGGTCGGTCACGCGCACTTCCTGACGCTCGGCCTTGAAGGACAGCGTCGCCGTGCGGTCGGCCGGCGCCACGTTGGCGTCCCACTCCAGGTAGAGCATCTTGTTGCCCTCGATGTCGATGGTGACCTCGGCGGTCGTCGCCTTCGGGGCGTCGTAGACCACGTCGGTCACGGCCTGGTAGTCGACGTTCTGCGCGATGGGCAGCCACACGCGCACGACCTTGCCCTGCTCGTACTGGGTCATGTCGACCATCGTGGTGACCGTGCCCTTGACTTCCTTGCCGGTAACGTTCTCGGTCAGGGCGCGCACGTTCGACGTCTGCTCGGTCGTGGCGTCCGTCACCAGCTCGTCCGCCTTTTCCTTGTCGGTGTTGGAGGTGCCGGAGCATGCGGTGCACGCCAGCGCCACCATGGCGGACAGGCCGGCCACGGCGACCGTCTTGCCCAGATGCTTCATTGCGAAACGCTTCATGAGGCTTCTTTCCTTACTTTCTTCCCTGTTTACATGACTATCCCCAGCGCTCGACGCGCGAGCGCAAGAAACCAACGCCGAAACGGCTTATGCACAGTGACTATGCTTTTTGCAGAAAAGGGGCGCCTTCGCGCCGCATGCATTTGACCGGGCGCGGATGCAGAAAACGCCCGAAGAAACGGGTTCAGAAAATAGCACCGAATCCGTCACAAATCAAACGCTCAGGCGGGCGAAACCCGCAAACGGCGGGTTTTCCCTACAAAAGGTGTCGGATTATAGACGGCTAACACCCGCGGATGCTCGCGCGGTCGCGAGCGCAGGGGTGCGCCCGCGCGGCGCCGCCCCTAGTTCAGCTCGCTGAGCAGGCCTTCGAGTTCGTCGCGGCTCATCGCGCCGAGGCGGATCTTCACGATGTCGCCCTCGCTATTCACGAACACCGAAGTCGGGAACGCCGACACGTTCAGATGCGTGGCGAGCGAGCAGTTCACGTCCATCCACACGGGCACCTCGACATTATTCTCGCGCGCCCAGGCGACGAAGGAGTCCTGCTCGCGTTCGCCGTAGAAGCCCGGCGTCACCACCGACACCACGGCGACGTCGCCGGCGGCCTCGTGCGCGGCGTACACCTCGTGCAGCTGCCCCAGATCGGCCACGCACGAATCGCACCAGCTGCCCCAGAACTCGAAATAGACGGGCTTGCCCTTCAGGTCGCTCAGGCGATGCTTGGTGCCGTCCAGGTCGGTGAGCACCACGTTCTTCCACGCGCCCGACAGGCCCTGCGTGCTCGCATCGCCGGCGGATGTGCCGCGCGCGTCGTTCACCGAAGCCGTTTGGTTGTCCTGCAGCGACGCCTCATTCGCGCGCTGCTGCACGTCCAGGGCGTTCACCTGCGAAAACACCAGCCACAAACCCATGATGGCAATCAGCGCGCCGCCGATGCGCTGCAGGATGGGCAGGTACTTGTGCAGCGCGCGCAGCTTCGCAAGCGCCACGTTCGCCGCAAGCGTGATGGCGACGAACGGCACGCACAGCCCCAGCGCGTACACCAACAGCAGGCCCGCGCCCACCGCGGCGCTGCCCTGCTCGGCCGCCAGCGCCAGAATGGTCCCCAGGATGGGCCCGACGCACGGCGTCCATCCGAACGAGAACGCCAAGCCCAGCACGAACGCGCCAAGGATGCCGCGCACTTGAATCTTGCTTAGGTTCGCGCGTTTTTCCCTATTCAGAAAGGGAATTTTGATAACGCCTGCCAAGTGCAGGCCGAAGACGAACACCAAAACGCCCAGCGCGATGGCAAGGTAGGAGCCCTCAAACGTCGCCCCCAGCGCGCCCGCGCCCGCGCCGAGCGTCACGAACACGCAGCAGATGCCCAGCACGAACGCGATGGTGTTCGCGCAGCGGCGCCCAAGCCCGAGCGTGTCGGAAGACGCGTCGGTGGTGAGCACGCCGACGTATACCGGCAAAAGCGGCAAGATGCACGGCGAAAAGAATGAAAGCAACCCGGCGCCCGCGGCGGACGCGATAAGGCTCATATCCACAAGCAGATCCCTTCAAACGAATAAGGCACGATTGTACCGTTTCGCGCGCCGAACGCGACGCACGCCCTTCCCCACCGGCGAATGTGCGCACTATTTGATGCCATGAAACGGATTATGTGACGCATCGTCAACGCCCGTCGCGCAGTGCGCGCCCGCGCGCTACCATTGATGGCAACACATCGGCGTCACGCACGACGTCCCCGCAGCGCGCACGCGCCGGGGACGTCGTTTTTGTCCGGCGCCTTCTCTATTCGAACCCGACAGCGCACAAGCACTGGCGAGCTTCACAGCCGCCTTCCCCGTTTGCGCTCGCCGGGCAAAGCCGCGCCGGGGAAGGGCGCGAGGAAAGGAAGCTTCATGGCTACGTGGGGTCTTACCCGAAAACAGATCGTCATGCTGGTGGTGTTGGTGTTCGGCACCTTCGTCACCGTGCTGAACCAGACCGTCGTCTCGCCGGCGCTGCCGTCCATCATGGCGGAAATGAGCGTCGACGCGGCCACCGCCCAGTGGCTCACCACCGGCTTTACGCTGGTCAACGCCATCATGGTGCCTGTTACCGCGTTTCTGACCGACCGCTTCACCACGCGGCGTCTGTTCTTGGCGTCCATGATCCTGTTCACGTGCGGCACCGCGCTTGCCGCCTGGGGGCCGAACTTCCCCGTGCTGCTTGCCGGCCGCTTGGTGCAGGCCGGCGGCGCGGGCATCCTCATGCCGCTCGTGATGACCGTGCTCATGTGGACCTTCCCGGTCGACCGCCGCGGCACCGCCATGGGCGTGTTCGGCATCGTCATCGCGTTCGCGCCGGCCATCGGCCCCACCGTCGCCGGCATCATCATCGACCAGGCCAATTGGCACATCATGTTCTGGATCATCGCCGCGCTGTGCGCCGTGGTCATCGTGTTCGCCGGCGCCGTGCTCGAACGCGGCGGGGAAACGAACAAGGACGTCACGCTCGACGTGGCATCGGTTATCCTGTCCACGCTCGGCTTCGGCGGGCTGCTCTACGGGCTTTCCGCCATCGGCAGCTACGGCATCACGGCCGACTCCGTCGCCGGCGTAGTTATCGGCGCCGTGGCGCTCGTGTTCTTCTTCCGCCGCCAGCTGCGCATGGAGCAGCCCATGCTGCAGGTGCGCGTGCTTTCCAACCGCAAGTTCCTCATCGCCACCATCATCGTCATGCTGGTCCAAGGCGCGCTGCTTGCCGGCGGCATTCTCATCCCCATCATGCTGCAGTCCTATATGGGCATGTCGGCCACGACCTCGGGCATCGTGCTTCTGCCCGGCGCCATCGTCATGGGCGCCATGGGCCCCATCGCCGGCAGGCTCTTCGACAAGCACGGCCCGCGCGTGCTCGCCGTCACCGGCACCGGCATCCTGGCGCTGACCACGGCGACGTTCATCTTCATGGGCCCGGGCACGGGGCTGGTCACTCTCACCGTCATCTACACGGTGCGCCTGTTCAGCCTGTCGCTCGTGAACATGCCCATCTCCACCTGGGGCATGAACGCGCTGCCCGATAAGCTGGTCAACCACGGCACCAGCGTGCAGAACACGTTTCGCCAGGTAGCCGGATCGCTCGGCACCGCCATCATCGTGTCGACGTCCACGGCGGCCTCAAACGCCGTCGCCGGCTCGACCGACGCCACCACCGCCGGCGTGTTCGGCATCCACATGGCGTTCGTGGTGGCCACGGCGCTGTGCGTGATCGGCTTCGTACTGACCGTGGCGCTCGTGCGCAACAAGCCCGGCGACGAAGCGGCCGCCGACGAGGGCGACGCGCACAAGAGCGTGCTTGAGCAGATCATGAAGCGCGACGTGTTTACGCTGCCTGAAACCGCGACCGTCGCCGAGGCCATGCAACTGCTGGTGGACAATCACATCAGCGCCGCCCCGCTCGTGGACGAGGCCGGCAAGCCGACCGGCTTCATCTCCGACGGCGACATCATGCGCTACCTGTCCAAGCGCGGTCAGATGATCATGGACCCGGTGGTGATGATCGTGCAGACCGTCGACGCCTACGCCGACCACGCGGGTTTCGCGCAGAAGCTGGAGAAGCTCATGGGCATGCGCGCGTCCGACATCGGCGCGAAGGGCATCATCGGCGTGAGCATCCACGCCGACCTGCCCGAAGTGTGCCGCGTGCTCGGCGAGAACCACCTGAAGAAGGTGCCCGTGCTCGACGACGGCGTGATCGTCGGCGTCATCAACCGCAGCGACATCACCCACTTCAGCATGGAGAAATACCTGGCCGAACGCGCCTAGCGCGATGACGTGGGCTTGCGCTCGCGAAAGCGTGTCGCGCACTTCGTGCGCTCTCCAGTAATGGCCGAACTTGCGTTCGGCCCTACGGAAATCTTCTAGCAGCGTCGTCTTTAATATGAAGCCGGCCTTTTCGTTCCTTTTGTCTTTTGCTCTTCTGCATTACAGCAGGTGAAATAGGCATATTGAACAACGCCCCGGCATCGGGGCGCTACCGGGGCGCAGGATGCGGTGCTTATATC
>CAVCPR010000132.1:0-5136 GCA_963604235.1 Anaerovoracaceae bacterium
CAATCGCGGTTGCGCAGGATGTAGACGAACGACGGGTTGTTCCCCACGTTCGGCATCCGATGCACATCCTCGTCGGCGTACGGCTCGATGTAGTCGTTCATCTTGACGCGCGCCTTCGTGACGTCCTCGTACGACACGCCCAATCCGACATGCTTGGGGTCGCGCGGCCCCTCGAAGCTCTCAAGCCCCTTGTCGATGTCGCCCACGTAGCGCGCACGGCCGTTGCACTGCGCCACGCACTGCGGCAGCTCGCCCTGTGCCAGCTTCTGCTCGCACAACGTGCATTTCTCGACCACGCGCTCTTCCTTGTTCAGGTAGCGGACGTTGTACGGGCAGGCCATCACGCAGAACTGGCAGCCGATGCACTTGCTCTTGTCGATCTGCACGGTGCCGTCGGCCGTCTTGTGGCTCGCCTCGGTCGGGCACACCTTCACGCACTCCGGGTCGGCGCAATGCTGGCACTGCACCGGCAGATAGTAGTGCTCCACGTCGGGATACTGGCCGCTGCCCCCGACTTTCGGATTCGGCCCAATGCGCAGGATTTTCAGCCAGAAATCGCCCGGCTGCACGCCATTGACCACCTTGCACGCCACTGAACAGGCCAAACAGCCGACACAACGGTTCAAGTCCGTCGCAATCGCATATTGCGTCATGATCTACTCCCTCCCCTCGTACGTGGGCAGCCACGCCTTCAGGCGCTCGTCATCGGCGGAAGCGATGATCGGATTGCCCTTGGAATCGCACGGCACGGGATTGCCGAACGGCGAATTGTCCGCGGTCGCCTTCGTAATATGCACGTCGTAGCAACGCAGCGAGTTCGAGCCGCAGAACGGATCGTTGTAGTCCTTGTACACCAGCTGGTTGCACGCGGAATGCTCCCAGCCATGCCCCACGTCCCCGATTTCGGGATACCACCAGGTGTGCTCGAGGTTCACCACGCCCGGCGCGATGCCGTAGTACAGGTCCACGACTTCGCGGATCTTGCCGTTCTCGTTCTCGATCCACACCCAATCGCCCTGCTCGAGGCCCAACCGCGCGGCGTCGGCGGGATTCATCTCGATGCGCGGCACCGGCCACTGCTCGCGGCACCACGGCAGCTGACGGTGCTCGGAGTGGAAGTACACCGGGCTGCGGCGGCCGGTCGTGCAGTTGAACGCATTGTCGTCGGCGAACTTCTCGGGCATGGTCACCGGCGAGACGTACGGTTCGCGGGCGATCGGCATGCAGTCGTCGAGCGTCGCGTGATAGTGCTCGTAGGTGTTGTCGAGCGCGTAGCTTTCCATGATGGTCGACCAGATCTCGCACTTGGCCGTCGGCGTGTAGAAGCCGGGCTTGCCGTCGGTGGGATGCATGGTGAACGTGCCCACCTGGCGCAGCTCGCCCATCTCGTAGCGATGGTAGGTGCCCCAGCGCTCGGGATGCACCTGCTTCGCCTCCCACCAGCCATGTTCCTGGAACTTCTCGCGGAACTCGGCCCAGGTGGTCGCCTCGGGGAAGTTGCGGCAACACCAGTCCAGATGCTGCTCGGGCGTCGGCCATGCCGGCCACTGCGGGTTCTCCTCGACGTTGTTCCAGGGCTTGCCCATGGCACGCCACAGATCGATGTCGATCGCGTAGTCGATCTTGCACTCGCCCGGAGCCTCGATGGCCTTGCAGGTCGCGCCGATGCCGCCCGAGGCGCCCTGCGAGCAGCGCGGCGACTCGGCCTCCAGCCAGTGCACGCACGGCATGAGGATGTCGGCGAGGTCGGACATGGGCGTGTGCCACATGTCGATGACGGCCAAGAAGTCGAACGTCTTGAGCGCTTCCCAACCATAGCCGCAGTTCGACATGGCCATGAAATTGCCCGACTGCGCAAGTCCGCCGCGGATGCGGTACGGCTCGCCCGTGAGCGCGCTGTCCCAAATCGACGACGCCTCGGCCCACTTGTTCCAGTAGCGCAGCAGCGGGTACTTGTCGCCGCCGACCATCTTCGCGTTCGCCTGGAAGTACGTCACGCCCTCGGGCAGGCCGTCGACGCTCATCGGCACGACGCCGGGAGATACCTCCAGCTGGGCTTTCGTCTCGCCGCGATTGCCGCCGGGCGTGTCGTAATTGCCCGTGATGTGCGAGAGGATCATCAGCATGCGCACCAGGTGCGTGGAGTTGCCCGTCTGGTCGGTGGCCAGCTGGAAGTGCAGGCCGCCGTTGCCGTAGCGCGGGTCCTTGCGCGTCGCCCATTCCAGGCACGAATCCTCGATGACCTTCGCGTCAACGCCCGTCAGCTCACTCGCGCGCTCGGGCGTGTACTCGCTCACGCGCTCGGCGTACATGTCCCACACGGGGCGCACGGTGGTTTTCGTGCCGTCGGCCAGCTCGATGCTGAACTCGCCGTAGAGCGCCGGATCGATCTCCGGGTTGAACGGCGTCGGGTCGGGGAACCACGCGTCGGCCACGCCGGAGGAGCGCTCCGGCTGCTTCACGGTGAAGCCGGTGGTTGGCTTCTGGTACGTCTCCCCTTCCCAGAGGCACTCGTCAGCGTCGAAATACGTCAGATGACCGGTCGGGTCGTTGCTGTGCAGCGGATGGTCGTCGTCGACGCCGGCGAGGTTGTCCCACACCATGAAGCGGCGCGCCGATCCGCCTTCCTTGATGTCGGACTCCTTCAGCAGGCGCGTTGACAGGTGAACGCCTTCGCCGGCTTCCATCACGTAGCCGCCGGAAGGCTGCACATCTTTGCTGAACAGGAAGGGCGCGTTGGTCCAGCGCTTCACGTACAGGTCATCGTACAGGTCATTTTGGATGACGATGTTCGTCCATGCCTGCGCGATGTAGCCGTCGGTGCCGGGACGGATGGGCAGCCAATAGTCAGCTTCCTTGCCGAGCGCGCCCTGGCGCGGGTCGATAAGGATATGCGCGTCAGCGCACTGCGAGGCGTCGACGACCGTGCGGCACGAGTCGTCGTAGTTGGAATACTCGCACGCGGTGCCCCACTGCACGTACACCTTCGGCTGCATGACCGTTTCCATCCAGTTCGAACCCATGTCGTCGGTCATCAGCTCGGCCATATGGCGCGGGCCCTTGCAAATCTCGTAGCCGAGGAAGGCGTTCGGCGTGTCGAGCAGCAGCTTGAGGTCGCCGTAGGACCCCATGCACCACACGCGCGACGTGCCGCCGAAGCACACCATCGATTCCCCGCCGTAGCTGTCCTGCAGCTCCTTGAACTTGCTGGCGCACGTTTGGATCGCCTCGTCCCAGCTGATGCGCTGCCAACCCGGGTCCTCGCCCTTCGGGTTCGTGCGCTTCATCGGGTACAGCAGGCGATCGGGATGATATGCCGCCTGCAGGCTGGCCTGCGATTTCGAGCATGAATGGCCGCGGTTCGACGGGCACGACTCGTCGCCTTCGACCTTGATCACGCGTCCGTCCTTCACGGTCACCCACACGCCGCATTCCATCTTGCCGCATCCACGGCAGCTGCTGCGCACGTGCTTGACGTTGCCGTCCTCGTCGGCCGCAGCGCGGCCGGTGCTCGTCAAAGCCGATCCCGTCGCGGCGACGCCCGCGGCCGCCACGGTGGCGGCGGAGAGCTTCGCGAAGGTGCGACGCGTCATCGTCAGTTTGCCCATGATTCCCCCTCTCATAGCATTTTGGAATATGGGAAGCCCCGCATGTCCCCCGGGTCTGCATGCTTGAGAACTTCCTGTACACAGCGTTATACTGAGTCTATTGGGGATAAGGGAAATTCCGTTTTTGCAGGTTCCTAAGCAGAAAGGGAATAGCGGTTATTCCGAGGGGGAATAAACATGCATATCGAATACCTGGAAGAGTTCGTGAAGCTCGCCCAGTGCCTCAACTTCACCGAGGCCGCGCGGCGCTGCAACATCACGCAGCCCGCCCTAAGCAAGCACTTGGCGGCGCTTGAGCGGGAACTGGGGGTGACGCTCGTGAACCGCGATAGGCACGGAGCCGAGCTTTCGCAGGCCGGCAACGCGCTTCTGCAGGACGCCATCCCGCTGTGCGAGCAGTACCGCGCCGCCTGCGAGCACGTTCGCAGCCTCGCCGCCATGCCCACGCTGAAAATCGGCGGGCTTTTGCAGAACCCGCACGTGCTGTGGATCGTGTCGAGCGCGCTTGCCGCCCGCGCCGGCAAGGAGTCCATTTCCTGCACGTACGACCGCACGGTGTCGCGGCCGTTCATCGAGCAGCTGGCCGACGGCAGCATCGATTTGGCGTTCACGTATCAGGACGAGGCGCAGCAACAGCAAGCCGGCGAGCGCTTCCAGAGCGTGCACCTGTTCGACGACAAGTTCGTCGTGGTCGTCCCTTCGGAAAGCCCGCTGGCGGAGCGCGACGAGCTGACCATGGAGGAGCTGGCGGACCAGACGTTCATCAAGCTGACGGGACCGTACTACTCGCTTGGCTGGGATCACATCGAGGCGGTGTGCCGCGCGCATGGGTTCAACCCGCGCTGCAAGGGGGCGGCCATGCAGCCGGGGCTCGACTATTCGCTGGTCAACCTCGACGGTTGCGTGCTGATCCTGTCGCAGTCGGCGCTGACCGGGCAGCTGTTCACGCGGATGAAGACGCACCGCTGCATCACCGTGAGCGACTCAGACGCCTCGTTCTCGATCTGCGCGATCCACCGAACCGACGACCCCAACCGAGCACTGAAGCTGTTCCTGCAGCGAATGCAGGAACCGTTGTAGCGGGTGCGCCGGGCAAGCCCGGTGGACATCGGGCATGCCCGGCGCACTCACAAAAGTGCGGCGCGCCCTGCGGGCGCTTCCCAATACTGCGCGAACTTGCGTTCGCGCCTACGGAATCTTGCTGCAAAATCAACCTTTCATCAGGGTTGATACCGCAGCCAAATTTCGTAGGGTTGAGCGCGAGCTCAACCCCTAATAGAGAGCGCCAAAGGCGCAACACTGCTTTTCGAGCGGGCCGACGAGGTCAAAAGCAACCCGCAGGTCGCCGCAAGGAAACCCCACGGGTTTTGCTGCTGAATTTACCTTCCGACCAGGACTTTCGTAGGTGCGAACGCAAGTTCGCGCAGTCCAAAAGCGCGAAGCGCATCACCATATCTTCTTTAAGCGCCCAAAGTTCCGTTGCGCAGGAACGCGAGCGCGATGGCCACGAGGGTCGCCACTGCCGCCA
>CAVCPR010000133.1:0-5089 GCA_963604235.1 Anaerovoracaceae bacterium
CACTAGCGCCCCCGCCTTTTTCTTTTGCTCTACTAGACCAGAATCGACATGGGCTCAACTTAGCTGCGTGAGCCGGAATTTAAACGTTCGCACCTGCGGATACGTGACGAGCATTTCGCACCGCATCATGCGCGTGTCAATTCTGGTCTAACAGAGCCAAGTTTTATCTCAGGTGACGTCGGACGCTTCATAATGCTCCTTTATGTCATGTAACCCTGACATTGGCGCCCTTAGCGCACCACCTCTGCGACATTATCTTGGTTGAGGCTCGGCATTGTGTGCTTCCGGGAAGTGCAAGCCTGGCTAATCGACACTGAGGTTCTTTCTTTCATTTGCTTACTATGTTGTGCAACTTTTTCTTTCTCTTGGCGCTTATTCTTCGGTTTGCGGGAAACGCTTCCGCTCGCCGCCGTCGCCGTCGCCGTCTGTTGCGGGGCTTGGCTCTGCGTGCGGAAGAGTTGGCGTTTGGTGCGCATTTCAATGGTATAGTCGAATGCGATATGTATGTGCTGATGGTGTTGCCGATGTCTTGCCTTGTTAGCGGCCTTACCGACTGACTTTGCTAACGGTGTTGCTGACGGCTTTCGCCGCTAGCGGCTGTGCCGAGATTTGATTTGTTGGCGGCTCTTATCGGCATCTTGATTTGAAAGGAGCGTTTGCGGTTGGAAACTACTAGCTTTGCCTCTTCCGCCGATTCTGCTCTGGAAACGACCCCCCCCCTATTTCACCAGCGGAAGGTAGGGGTTAGGCCACCTGCGAGTGGCGGGTCGCTCACGCGAGAGCAGTTTTTGTTGCCTGAGCTGCGCATGGTTGCGGCCATGCAGCTTGAGGGCTACTCCGACCAGGAAATCATCGAGCTTTCGCGCTCGGAAAACATCTTCCAATATCCTACGACGCGTACGGCGCAGAGCATCGCCAAGGCTTGCTTGCGTCGTCTTTTGATGCTTGAGCAGTCGAGCCTGCGGCGTCTCGTTGCGCGCGATGTCGGCATGCCCGAACAGGCCGCGCAGATAAACCTCTATGCCATGGCGCGGACGTATCGCCTGATGAACGACTTTCTGACTGTCGAGATTGCCATGCGCTACCTCACGCGCGACTACACCTTCGGCCCGGCCGAGATGAATTACTACTTCGCGAACTTGACGCTGCGCAACCGCGAGGCTGCGAGCTGGTCGGACGCCACTATCGGCAAGCTGAAGCAGGTGCTGCGGAAAAGCCTTGCGGGCGCGGGCATGCTCGAAACCCAGCGCAGCTGCGAGCTGCAACCCATTCTGCTTGATTCAGCCGTTCAGGATGGCATGGAAGCAAACGGCGACTTCGAGCTTCTGCCTGCTTTCGGCTGCATGACGGCGAGTCGATAGGGGGCGAATGATGACGAACTTGAATGATGCCGGCATTTCGGCGAAGAGCCTTGCCGATTTCGATCATCGCTGCGAAGTGCTGCGCGAGCGGCTGAGCAACGAGGGCTTTCTGGCGAATAAGGGCCTTGGGAATGAGGTTGGCTTCTACTTGTTCTGCTATGACCCGGCGCTTGAGCTGCATGCGCGCGCGTTCGCGGGGAAGCTGGCGAGTGACGCCGCAAGCGGGGCCCTCGGATGCAACGTGATCGAATACAACCTCTATGACGTGTTCCTTGGCCTGTGCGAACGCAGCTGCATTCTAGACATGATTCCCGCGATGGAAGAGCGGCGCGGGCTTGAATGCCTGGAAATGCAGCTGACTCGTGCAATCAGTGTCGATGACTTTGTCGACGCCATTGCCGAAGCGGCGGCGTGTGGGCGTTCCGTCGCGACTCGCGCAACGTCGGCGGGGCGCGCTCCCGTTTCCGATGCGCCCGCAACTCCCGCAGTTAATTTGAACGAATCGCCTTCCGTGGTGCTGCTTAGCGGGGTGGGCGAGGTGTATCCGGTGCTGCGCCTGCATGGACTGTTTGAAACCCTGCAACAGCGCGGCTGCTTCCAGAATATTCCGGTGGTGGCCTTCTATCCCGGCGTGTATACGGGTCAGTCGCTGTCTCTGTTCGGCCACATGGCCGACGGCAATTACTACCGAGCATTCGACCTTCTGTAAGGGGAATCCCATGATTATCCAGGATATGTTTGCTAAGGACATCAACCGCACCATCAACGGCGTCGTGAAGGTGGCGCAAGACGACGAGGCGTCCATCGAACAGGAGCTTTCCGAGTACGTCATCACGCGCGAGTTGCAGCGGCATTTCGCTACGTTTTTTGAAAGCTATACCGATGCCATCGACGCGCCCACCGATCGCATTGGCGTATGGATCAGCGGCTTCTTCGGCAGCGGTAAATCGCACTTCTTGAAGATGCTCAGCTACATGCTGGCGAACAAGCCGGTGGGAGGGAGCACGCCGTATGAGTATTTCGAGAGTAAGATTGCCGATCCGCTCGTGCGTGCGCAGATGAAGCGCGCGTGCGATATCCCCACCGAAACCATCCTGTTCAACATCGACGACAAGGCGGGTCAGTGGAAGGAGAGGAGTGCGGAGAAAACGGCGCTGCTGCGCGCCTTCGCGCGCGTGTTCTACGAGCATCGCGGCTTTTGCGGAATGAATCTGAGCGTCGGGCGCCTGGAGGAGCACATCGCCGAAGAGGGGAAAACCGACGAGTTCCGTAGCGTTTTCGAGCGTATCAGCGGTCACACCTGGGAGGACTCCCGGAACAGGATTACCTTCTGCGAGGACAAACTGGTGGAGACCTTGCAGGAGGTACTGGGCTGGTCTGAGCAACAGGCACGCAATCAGGCAGGTGCGCTCTATGACGACGTCGCCGCCGCGCCCGAAGATCTTGTCGACCAAATTGCCGCGTATGCCAATGCCCGCGCCGCCGAGGAGGGCGGGCAGTTCCGCCTGCTGTTCATGGTCGACGAAGTGGGGCAGTTCATCGGGTCGGACGTGAATTTGATGCTGAATCTGCAGACTATCGTCGAAGACCTCGGCTCGCAGTGCCGCGGGTTTGTGTGGGTGATGGTCACCAGTCAGGAAGCCATCGACCAAGTGACTAAGGTGTCGGGCAACGACTTCTCGAAGATCCAGGGGCGCTTCAACACGCGCCTGTCGCTTTCGTCCTCGAGTGTCGACGAGGTGATCAAACGCCGCGTGCTTGACAAGACCGATGAGGCAGCAGCCCTGCTCGACGCCACCTACGACAAGCAGTCCGCCGTTCTGAAGAACCTGTTCACGTTCGAGGATTCCCGTACTGACCTCGTGGGATATCGTGGGCCGGAGGATTTTTGCGAGTCGTATCCGTTCGTGGAGTATCAGTTCAACTTGATGCTCGACGTCTTCAAGCAGATTCGCATCCACGGCAATTCGGGCAAGCATCTGTCGGGTGGCGCACGCTCGATGCTCTCCGGCTTCCAGGAATCGGCTCAGGCCGTCGCCGGCAGCGAGACCGGGGCCCTCGTGCCGCTTTGGCGCTTCTACGACACGCTCGCGGAGTTTTTGGAGCACGACATCCGCCAAGTAATCGACCGTTGTCAGCGCGCGGCCGAGGACGCCGCCGGCATCCAGTCGCAAGACGTTGAGGTGCTCAAGACGCTCTACCTCATTCGCTACATCGACGATGTGAAGCCGACCATCGGCAACATTGCTGTGCTGATGGTGGACGACATGGCCGCGGACAAGGTGCAGATGCGGGCGTGGCTGGGCGAATCGCTGGCGCGCCTGGTGCGCGAAAACTACGTGAGCCGCAGCGGTGACACATACCAGTTCCTCACCAATGAGGAGCAGGACATCGCTCGTGAAATCAAGAGCATGGAGGTCGAGGCTGCCGGCATCATCGAGGAAGTGAAGAAGATCATCTTCGCGAGCATCTACACCAACGGCAAGGTACGCGTGGGCGTGAACGATTTCAAATTCGATGCGCACGTGGACGACAGCCCCTACGGCCAGCCTTCGGGCGGGATGCCGCTGAACGTGGTCACCTTGGCGAACCCTATGTCGAAGCAGGATGCCCACGAGGTGGGTTTCGCAAGCTCGGGCAAGGCCATTGTGGTGCTGGGCACCGCCGAGGACTACTACGAGGTGCTCGAGAACGCTGCGAAGATCGACAAGTGGATGCGAACCCGCTCGCGCGAGGCGCTCCCCGAGGGCACGCAACGCATTTACGACATGAAGCGCAAGGAATCGAACAATGCGAAAAAGATCGCCGGTCTGATGATCGAGCGCGATCTGAAGGACGCCATCGTTGCGGTGGATGGCAATCTGGTCGAGGTGCGCGCCGCGAGTGGCAAGGATAAGCTGGACCAGGCTTTGCAGCTGCTCGCGAAGAGCGTTTACCGCAATGCGGGCAAGATAAGCGCTCCCTTGTCCCAGGAAACGGACATCACCGCCATCCTGCGGCGCAGCGATGATCGGCAGGACTCCCTTGCCGGCATGGGCGGCGCGAACGCCGAAGCCGACGCCGAGGTGCAGTGCTTCTTGGAGGCGCGAGCGATCGGCTATGCCGAAACGTCGGCGGCCGAGGTCATCAGCCACTTCCAGAACCCGCCGTACGGGTGGCGCGAGCTGGACATTGCTGGCTGCTTGGCGCGCCTTGCCGCCGACCAGAAGGCCGAATTCTTCCGCGCGGGCGTGGGCATCGCGTTGAGCGACACGAAGCTGACCTTGTACTTGACACGCCGAACCGAATGGGAGAAGACGGCGGTGCGCATCCGTAAGAAGGTCGACGCCGGTCAACTGCGCCGCGTGCGCGACGTGCTGAGCGACTTGGATTTCGAGGGAAGCGTGCCGACCGACGAGGACGGGTTGGCCGCCTATGCGATCGAGAATTTTACTTCGCGTCGCGACTGGTGCAAGGAGAAGCTGACCGGCGAATACACGAAGGCGGAATATCCGGGCCGTGCGGTAGTGGTAAATGCCATCAGCCTGTTTGGTCAGGTGCTCGACGGCGCGAAGGATCGCATCGCCTTGTTCAACACCATCGACAAGCGTGCCGACGATCTGCTGGATGCGGGGGAGGACTTGGAGTTCGTTCTCGGCTTCTTTCCGAACCAGCAGCGCATCTTCGACGAGGCGCTTGCGGTGCTGGAGCTTATGAGAGGGTCGCAGGAGCGAGAGGCCGTGCAGGCC
>CAVCPR010000134.1:0-5072 GCA_963604235.1 Anaerovoracaceae bacterium
AAGCTGTCGGCGGCGGTCGGTGCCGCGGCGGCGGTGGGCTCGGGCATGAGCACCACGGCGCTCGCGGAAACCGGTAAGGGGACTTCGACTGAAAACGAGTCGAAGATCACGCGCGTGCGCAGCTGTTGTCGCGGTTGCGGCAAAATGGAGTGCGGCGTGTGGGTGACGGTTGAGGACGGTGTGGCGACGCGCGTCGAGGGCGATGAATCGGCGTTCCAGTCGTTCGGCCACTGCTGCTGCAAGAGCCAATCGTCCTTGCAGGCCGCCTATCACCCCGATCGTCTGTACCACCCCATGAAGCGCACGAAACCCCGCGGCGAGGACGATCCCGGCTGGGAGCGCATCACGTGGGAAGAGGCCATGGCCACCATCTCGAGCAAGATGAACGAGTGCATGGACAAGTACGGCGTGGAAACCGTCTTCGGCATGTCCGGCACCAGCCGCATCTGGGGCATGTTCGCCTACGGCGCCTTGGCGCAGCTGACCGGCTCGCCGAATATGGCCATCCCGTGGCAGGTATGCAAGGGGCCCCGCCACTGGTGCGGCGGCATCACCAGCCTGTTCCAGGATTTCTGGACCGAGAATTCCGCCCGCCCGCTGGTATACACGCAGTGGGCGACGGCCGTCGAGATGTCGAACTATGACGACTCGTGCCGCACCGTCGTCGACGTGCATGAAAAGGCCGAGCATCACATCCTGGTCGACCCGCGCATGACGAACCTGGGCAAGGAGGCCGATATCTGGGTGAACCTGTGTCCCGGCACCGACGACGCCATGGCGCTCGGCTGGATCAAGGTCATCCTCGACAACGATCTGCAGGACGACCTGTTCGTGAAGCGCTGGATGAACGCGCCCTTCCTGTACGTCGCGGACATGCAGCCCACCGAGGGCGGCAAGCGCAAGCGCTTCATGAGCGAGGACTGGACCATCAAGACCCGCCTGCTCAAGGAAAGCGATCTGAAGGAAGACGGCTCGGTCGACCGCTACATGGTGTGGGATAACCTGAAGAACGAGCTGACGTACTTCGACTCCCTCACCGGCTTCTGGGAGGGCGAAGGCGGCGAGGGCTGGAAGGCCCCCACGAAGGGCAAGGAGGCGCAGCAAAAGCACCTGGTGCCCGGCGTGAGCCAGGGCTGGGTGCTCGACCCCACCGAGTTCGACCCCGAAAAGGACCCGGCGCTCTACGGCGAGTTCAAGGTCACGCTGAAGGACGGCCGCGAGGTGGTGGCGGTTCCCGTGTGGCAGAAATTCATGGATTACCTGGACAAATTCACGCCCGAGTACGTTTCCGAGATCACGGGAGTGGACGCCAAGACCATCGAGAAGGCGGCCATCACCTACGCCACGCGCCTCGACCCCGAAACCGGTTACGGCAACGGCGGCATCAACGCGCAGCTGGCCATCGAGCACTACTGCAACGCCATGGGCACGTGCCGCGCGCTCGAGATGCTGTGGTCCATCACCGGCAACTACGACATCCCCGGCGGCCCGCGCGGCGGCACCCAGGCCGACTACGTGCAAAAGGCAGGCCCCGGCTCCATGGCCCCCGGCCTGTCCGAGAAGTACCTGCCCGTGTCGCAAACCGACAAGGCCATCGGCGTGGAGGATTTCCCCATGCTGTCATGGTGGCAGGAATGGGCCGACGATGCGTCGCTGTGGAAGACCATCGAGACGGGCGATCCGTATCCGGTGAAGTTCGGCTGGAGCTGCACGGGTGACTTCATGTGCATGTCGAATAGCCTGCAGAAGTGGGATGCGTTCCTGAACTTGGATTTCTTCGTATGCGAGGACCTGTGGAAGACGCCCACCGCCGGCATGGCCGACATCCTGTTGCCTGCCGAGCACTGGATCGAGACGAACTGCCCGCGTCTGTCGCAGGGCGCCCATGGCGCACGCGGTGCAACCGTGCGTGCCGTCGAGCCGCCGGCCGACGTGCAGGCCGACCTCGAGACGGCCATGATGATCTACGACTACATGGGTGTCGACTGGGGCACGGCGGACAACCCGCATCCCACGGCCGAGGAGAACCTGGACCTCATCATCGCGGATTCCGGTCAGACATGGGCCGAGTATCGCGACGACTTCGAGAAAAATGGCTGGCAGGATTGCAAGATCGTCGCCCCCGACGCCTGGGGCACGTATCGCCGCTACGAGACGGGCATGATGCCTCTGAAGTGCTTCGGCGAAAACCCTATCAGCGAGCTGTTCATCCCCGGCTGGCGCACGCCCACGCGCAAGGTGGAGCTGTACTCGCTTATCTGCGAGACGTTCATGGCCGACGCGAAGGACGTGGAAGGCAACCCCTACAGCCCGCTGCCGTTCTACAACGAGCCGCCGCTGTCGCCGAAGATGGCTCCCGAAATGAACCAGAAGTACCCGTTCACGTGCATCACCGGCCGCCGTATCCCGGTGTACTTCCACTCCGAGCATCGTCAGCTGCCGTGGTGCCGCGAGCAGTGGCCCGTGCCGCGTTGCGAGATCAATCCCGAGGACGCCGCCGAGCTCGGCGTGAAGCAGGGCGACTGGGTGTGGATCGAGAACGACCAGGGCAAGGTGCGCCAGACGGTCGATCTGTACTACGGCATCCAGAAGGGCGTCATCCACGCCGAGCACCAATGGTGGTACCCCGAGCTTGATCAGGCTGATCGCGGCTTCGACCTTTCCGGCATCAATTGCCTGGTAACCACCGGCGTGGGCTTCCAGGATCCCGTCACGGGCTCCAGCTACCTGCGCGGCTACCCGGTGAAGGTGTACAAGGCGACGGCGGAGAACAGCCCGTTCGGCAATCCCGTGCCGTGCGACCACAAGGGCAACGAGATCATTCACAGCGCATCCGACCCCCGCTTGAGGGATTGGCTGCCGAATTACGAAGCGAGGAAGGAGGCGTAACGTCATGACACGCTATGCGATCGTCACCGATTTGAACCGCTGCGTTGGATGCCTGGCGTGCAGCGCGGCATGCAAGCTGGCCAACGGCGTGCTTCCGGGCAATTTCTGGAACAAAACCCTGCGCGTCGGCCCCAACCTCAAAGAGGGCGGCAGCGGGCAGTGGCCTGACGTCGAGATGTATTTCCTGACGCTGCAGTGCCAGCATTGCAAGAACCCCGAATGCGTGAAGGTGTGCCCCACGGGCGCGAGCTACAAGGCCGCAGACGGCACCATCCAAGTTGACAAGGAGAAGTGCATCGGCTGCCAGTTCTGCGTCATGAGCTGCCCCTACGGCGTTCGCTACCTCAACGAGGAGCAGGGCGTCGTGGAGAAATGCACGCTGTGCCAGCAGAAAACCTCCGAGGGCCAGCTGCCCCAGTGCGTGCAATCCTGCGGTGCCCGCGCCCGCTTCTTCGGCGATTTGGACAAGGGCATCGACTCGTTCGAGGCGCCGTGGGCCGTGGACATCACGGAGGGCGACAACTCCTATCAGCGCACTATCGATTCGCGCATCACGCTGAAGGAGTGCGTGACGCCCTACACCAAAGACGACATCCGTCATCTGCCCAATCTGGGCAACGACCCATCGGTCTGCTACATCTTGCGCGATCGCAAGTGGAGAAGCGGGGAAGGGAAGGAGGAGCAGTAATCATGGAAATCCAAGTGCCTCTTATCCTGTTCACCACGCTGCTTGCCTGGTCGGCGGGCGTGTTCGGCTCGCAGGCGATCCTGGCCGTCAAGGGCGAGGGCGTCAAGGTGCAGCTTCCCGCGCTTATCACTTCGCTGGTGCTGCTGGTCGTAGGCGGCATTGCGGTGACGTTCCATCTGGCCCAGCCGCTGCATATCTTCAACGGCTTCGGCAATCTCACGTCCGGCATCACGCAGGAGCTCATCGCCATCGTGGTGTACTTCGCCTGGATGGTGGTCTACTTCGTGCAGTACCGTCGCAACGAGGGTAAGATCGCTTCATGGTGCGGTATCGTGGCCGTGGTGCTCTCCGTAGCGCTGTGCCTGGTCATGGGCCATTCGTACAATATGGCGGCGCGCCCTGCCTGGGATAGCGTGCTGCAGATCCTCTCCATCGTGGGCGGCGGCCTGGTTTTGGGCCCGGCAACCGTGGCGTTCATCGGCGCCATCACCGGCGACGGCGCCGATATGGGGATGCAGAACCTTGTCGGCTCGGCGGCGGGCGGTATCCTGATGGTCGCCTACCTGGTGTCCATGTCGTTTGCGGCCGGCTCGCTGTACTACCTGGACAGCTATAACTTCGACCATGTGTACCCGAACGCCGAGCTCTACACGTCGGAGACCGCCGCGGTGGGGCCGTTTACCGGTGATGCCCTGATGCCTGCGATCCTGGTGATCGTCGCCGCGGTGGTTGCCATCGGCGCGGCCGCCTTCGGCAAGAAGCAGGGAAATTGGAAGGTGATGGGCCCGGTGATCGTGGTCGCGGGCTTCGTTGCCGCCTTCGCGCTGCGCGTGGTGTTCTATCTGAACGGCATCGCGGCGTTCAATTACCCGCTGTAACAGGGATTTCTCCCCTCGCGTTTCCCGACGCGAGGGGATGCGCTCTTGGGCACCTGCGCTCGCGGTCTTCACGCCATAGCCTATTTCGTGCCCGCTTCCCTTTGTCGCATGAGATATCCGTGCTCTTCTCCTTCCCATGGCACGTGGGTGCTCTTGCCCGCCGGCGCATGTCCCTTACAGGCGCTTAGGGTCGCTTCCCCCAGGCGGCTTCTAGGCGTAATGAAAAGGCCGACTTCTCGGAGTCGGCCTTTCCGCGTGCTGGTGATGCAGGTTGTCCATCTCGTTCGCTTCGCGCGCCCCGTCGAAGAGCCTGCGGAAGTGCACCAGGTACTCGCTGGTGAAGTCATAGCAGAACTGCGAGAAGACGGAATCGCGGTCGAAACGCCGCGCTGGGCAGCAGGCGATGCCCATTTCCCGGGCAAGCAGGTACACGGCTATTTCCGACTCGACGTCGGTGCTCAGCGGGCTGATGCGCTGTTTCACGATGCCGTAGCGGCCGTCGAGCGCCCCGTATCGCTTGATGTTGAATCCCTCAGGCGTGTCCACGCTGTTCCCCTGCGCGTCGGTGCAGTCGAGGAAAACCGACTCGAACACGTCGGTTGCGGCCTCTTGGGGAT
>CAVCPR010000135.1:0-5045 GCA_963604235.1 Anaerovoracaceae bacterium
CCAGGGAGATGTTCGCCGCCATGGAGGACTAGAGATGAGACTCGCCGCCGAGTACGCCTCGCAGGTTAACGAGTAACGAAGCGCGCCATTACCTTTATGCGGAGCAGTGGCGCGCTTCGTGTTTGCTGGGAGTTATTCGGCTACGCCCATGATCCAGGGGTTGCCGGCGGCGGCCCCGCGGACATCCCACCAGACGATCGCAGCGGCCGTGGCGATGACGAACTCCACGCCGCCCTCGACCGGACGCAGCAGCGGTGCGACATTGGCCGCGACGCGCTCCTCGTTGCCGGCCGCGCGCTCGGGATTGAGCGAGCACACCCAGGCGTTGGCTTCCTCGGCCGTGGCGAACGTCTTGCGGAAACGCTCGGGCATGATGCGCACGTTGGGGTCGAAGCCCAGGTCATACACCTTGTCGACGAGCTGTTTGTACGCACTCGGCTTGCGGCCGGCCCCCGGCGCGCCGGGGCCGCCCGGACCCATGGGGCCGGGGCCACCCGCCGGCGGCATACCCGGGCGACCGGGACCCGCAGGCCCGCCCGGCATCCCCGGCCCGCCCGCCGGCGGCATCGGCGGCATGCCCGGTGCGCCCACAGGCGGCATGCCCGGTCTGCCCGGACGCGCCTCGCCCGCGCCCTCGGCACCTTCCGGCGCTTCGCAGCCGCTGAACAGCACGCCCTGCAGCGCCGGGATCGACGGGGCATCGGCAAAGATCTGCACGGCGACCGTCTTGCGCGCCAGGCTCGACAGCTTCGCCACGTCCATCATGGCGCCGCAACGCGCGGCGAACACCACGTCGTGCGCCTTGACGTTCTGCCCGGGCAGCACCTGCGCCCAGTCCTGCAGCACAAACGTGCAGCGCTCCCCCACGCCGAACGTCTGCGCATTCTCACGCGCGTGAGCCAGCATGCGCTCGGCCGAGTCGATGCCCGTGACGGTGCAGCCGCGCTCGGCAGCGGCAATGGACGCGCGGCCGGGGCCGCAGCACACGTCGAGCACGCTGTCGGCGCCGTCAAGGCCGATCGCGTCGAAGTAGCTGCGCGTGTCGTCGAGCTCGCACAGCGCGAACGCGCTGTAGAAGTCGGCGATCTGGTTCCAGTCGGGACCGGGTCGTTTGGGTTTCGGCATAGTGATTCCTCCTCTAGATTCGCCAGAATTTCCACAGCCAACGGACGTTGCCAAGGTAGCGGCGCGCGTTGGCGAAGAACGCTCGATAGTAGGCTTTCACGTCGGAAAGCTCCTGCTCGGTAGGCTCATAGCCGCCGAAGCAGGTGCGCTGGTAGATGTCGGTGACGCGCACGAAGTCCACCCCGCCGGTGCCCTCGGCAAACTGCGCCAGCCGCCGCTGGCTCCCCAGGGCGAACTCCATGGGGG
Source organism: Anaerovoracaceae bacterium (assembly GCA_963604235.1). Lineage (GTDB taxonomy): Bacteria > Actinomycetota > Coriobacteriia > Coriobacteriales > Eggerthellaceae > Senegalimassilia. Next base: position 1,372 of record CAVCPR010000135.1, read on the forward strand.
TGAGCGTCTCGGGCCGCTCGACCTTCAGGCGGGCAAGCCTTCCGCACAAGAACCGGTAGATCCACCAAACCTGCCATGCGGCGGGCTTGCCGGCTATTTTAGCAAGCCTGCGCTCGCGGCAGGAACGGCGCGCGAAGATGGCGCCCGCGATAGCGAGGATGACGATAAGGGCCACGATAAGGGCGCCGAGCTTGAGCTTCTCGTAGTCGATGGTATTGAACGACTGCGTCCAGCTATCGTCGTCGAACTGCGAAAGGAATTGCTGGACCGGCGAGGCGGAATCGGCCTTCGGGTCGTCGGACTCGTCGGGATCCTGCCCGCCCTCGGCGTCCTGGTTGGCGTCCTTCATCTCGTCGTCGGTTTTGTCGGTCGTGGCGTTGGGGTCTTCCACCTCGACCGTGGAGTACACGCCCGAATATTCCACGACGGGAATGGCGTAGTAGCGCTGGAAGGGGCGCACGTCGGCGGTATGCAGCTCGGCCGGGGCGACCACGCCGAAGAACAGGGCCACGCCCGCGCCGGCGCACAGCGCGACGATGCCGACGGCATAGGCGATGACGATTGCGAACGAGGTCTTCTTCGCGCGCTTCGCCGACAGCATCGAGGAACGGTAGGTTTGGAACACGAAGAGCATGCCGATGCCCGCATAGACCGCAAGCGATACGGCAAGACCGTGGTTGTCGGCCCAGTCGCGGTAGAGGAATTGCACCCACGCGCAGGAAATCACGCCGCCCACCAGCAAAAACGCCATGCCGACGGTACGCCTGGACAGCAGGAACACCACAGCCGGCACCACGGCCGCGACCACCGCGAACAGCAGGTACGACTCGGGCACGTCGCTGACGACGTTGTCGACGAACACCGGCACGTCGGCAGGGGTGAGCGCCACGCCGGCGCCGATGAGCACCGCCGCCCACACGCAGGCCGCGACGGCGGCCGGCAGGACCGCGGAGCGCGAACGGCTGCCCATAAAGAGGATGAACAGCATCGGGATGCACAGCGCCGCATCCACGAACGCGTTGCCGCGCACGTCGGGAGCGCTTTCGAAGGCGAACGACACCGTCATGACCAGCGCCGTCGAAACCACCAGCACCAACACGAAATCAGGAATCGCCGCGCGCAAAAACACGCCCCACGGGGCCGCAGGGCCGCTTTCCTCGACCGGGCGACGCGGCGTGTGCCCGAACAGGCCGCCGCGCACATGCTTTTCGCCAGCTGCATTCTTCGCCATTTACGCCGCACCCCCGATCAGCTCGTCGGAGTGCGCAAGCACGCGATAGCCGATATTGGCCGCATCGAGCTTGGCGAGCGGCGCGCACCAATCGTCGAGCTCGCGGCCTTCCAAATCGGAGGGCACGATGGCGAACAGGATGGGGTTGCGCCGGCGCACCTTCGCGTCGATCACGGCGGAAATGATGCCGGACGACAGGTTGCCCGTGCAGATGACCAGGTTGTTTTGCCCGTACTGGTTGCGCAGCTGCTCGCTGAACAGGTTCAGGCCGTCGTTTTCGCGGGCGGCGTCGTTGGTGATGGAAGGCATGTCGGCGATGATCTCGTCAAGCTCGGTGGACACCCATGAAGCGCGCCGCACCTGCTCGCCGTCGCGATTCGTGTAGTGGATTTCGGTGTCGAGCCCCTCGGCGCGCGCGTAATCGCCCACCGAAAACGTCGTCTCCACGAGGGCGTCGAACATGCCCATCAAGTAGCCGGTGCGCTCTTCGGGCGCGAAGAAGTCGAGGATGATGGCCACGCCGGGATTCGTGTTCTCCTCGAACAGGCGCGTCATGTAGCCGTCGGTGCGCGAGGAGAGCTTCCAGTGGATGGTCTTGAGCGGGTCGCCGGGCACGTAGGGGCGCACGTAGGCGTAGTCGAGCGAATCGGCGAACACCGACTTGCGCGGGCGGGCCGCTTCCTGCTCGGAGTCGGTCGAAAGCTCCAGCGACTCGATGCTCTGAATGCGCGGGGTCACGTGCACCATCTGCGTGCGATCGCCCGGGATCTCGGCGGTGAACAGGCGCAGGAAGTCGCAGATGACCAGGCGCTCAAGGCCGGCGGTATAGGTGCCGATATGCTCGAACTTCGTGGTGAAGCCCAAGTCGTAGCGCTCGAAGGGCGCCAGCGACAGCGTGGTCATGGCCTCGGACGCCACCCCGCCGAACAGGTCGGACACGTAGAAATAGGCCTCGATGCGAAAGAACAGCAGCGGGGTCTTGTTGCGGAAATGCACCGTGAAGGGGATGTCGTCGCCACGGCGGCAGTCGTGCATCTCGGAAGCCGCCGAAACCTCCAGCCCGGCCTTGAGCACCTGCAGATACAGGAAAGCCACGACGATGCCGCAGACCACCATGATGAGCGGGATCCAGCCGATGGCCGTGACGTTGTAGTCGGCATCGCCGACCAGAAACGCCACCGCCAGGCATGCCGCGACGATGGCCGTGCAGGCGAAGAGCTTCAGCTTCCAGGGACGTTGTGCTTTTGCGCGCGCCATTACTCGCCGGCCACATCCACTTCGTCAGCCAGCGGCACCGCGACCGAGTCCAGGATGGACTCGATGACCGAGGCGGCGTCGCGGCCGGCCACCTTCGCCTCGTGCGTCAGGATGATGCGGTGCGCGAGCACGTAGGGAGCCAGGTATTTGATGTCGTCGGGCATGACGTAGGTGCGACCGCGCATGAGCGCGTTGGCGCGCGCAAGCGCGATGAGCGCGATGGAGCCGCGGGGGCTCGCGCCGCAGGAGCACTCGCGCATGGTGCGCGTCGCAGCGCACACCTGCACGGCATAGCGCGCCACGGCATGGGACACATGCACGCGCTCGGCGGCTTCCTGCAGGGCCACCACCTGGTCAGACGACGCGACCGGCTGAATGCGCGCCTTCGCGGCGGCGCTGTCCATCACCACGCGCACCTCTTCGTCCATGAGCGGATAGCCCATCGAGAGCTTGATGAGGAAGCGGTCGAGCTGCGCCTCGGGCAGCGGGTAGGTGCCGTACTGCTCGATGGGGTTTTGCGTGGCGAGCACCATGAACGGCTCGGCGAGCTTATGCGTGATGCCGTCGACGGTCACCTGGCGCTCTTCCATGGCCTCGAGCAGGGCCGACTGGGTTTTCGCGCTTGCACGGTTGATCTCGTCGGCGAGCACCAGGTTGCTCATGATGCCGCCGGGGCGGAACTCGAAGTCGCGCGTCTTCTGGTTGAAGATGGAGAAGCCCGACACGTCGGAAGGCATGACGTCGGGCGTGAACTGGATGCGCGAGAAGCCGCAATCGACCGACTTCGAAAGCGCGCGCACGAGCGAGGTCTTGCCCGTGCCGGGAAGGTCCTCGAGCAGCACATGCCCGCGCGCCACCAGGGCGCACACCACCAGCTCGATGGCCTCGCGCTTGCCGACGATCACCGTCTCCACGTTGTCGACGATGCCGGTGAGCGCTTCGGCGGCCTGCGCGGCCTCGTTCTTTTCGATCATGGTCTTCCTTTCGTGTCCACCGGCGTCCGCGCCGGAATGATTGTTCTTGCCGTTGGGGCCGTTGGGCGGGGCGAGCGCGGAACGCATTGCCCGCGCGCCCCGCGCAGCCCTATCGCTTCTTCACGCCGCCGAACTCCGGCGCGCACATGCGCATGACTTCGCCGTTGCCGTGCGTGAACTCCACCAGCTTCACCCCGATGCCGTAGGCCTGC
>CAVCPR010000136.1:0-5039 GCA_963604235.1 Anaerovoracaceae bacterium
GCCTTTCATGTAGCCGAGCTGCGCGGCGAGCGTCACGCACTCCGAGTACCAGGCGTTCTCGCCAACGTCGGGGAACGTGCCGGGCTCGGGCGTCGGGTCGGGATCGGGGCTCGGCGTCGGATCGGGATCCGGGCTCGGCGCGGGGTCCGGTTCCGGCGTCGGCGTCGGATCGGGGGTCGGGCTCGGCGTAGGCGTCGGCGTCGGCTCAGGTTCCGGCGCCGCAACCTTCGACTCAGCCGACGCGGACAGCGCGCCCCCATCGCCGACGCTCGCGTTCACCGCAAACGACCCTGCGCTCTTGCCCGTCACCGTGCCCGTTGCGGCATCGAGCGCCACGACGTCGGAGGCGTTCACCGTCCAGGAAATGCACGAATCGTCAATCTTGGAAAGCCACCCGTAGCCCGAGACCGGCAGCGCGAACAGCGCGTACCTTTGCGACTCGCCGATGCCCAAGGAGTCTCCGGTCGAAACCACTCTCGTGCCCGTCGCGTCGACGGGGTACACCTTGAATCCGCCGCCCAACGCAGAAATCTCATCCATCATGAACGGCACGCTCACGACCTGATCCGTCGTGTCGGATGGCCTTACGCTCACCGCCGTCGCACCCTCCGAGCCGAAGCACTGCACCCACCAATACCGTCCGGACACCTTCATGCAACCGATGCCGATGGATTTCGAGTCGCTGCTCAAGATGTTCGCCTTATGCCCCGGGGAGTTCATCCACGACGAGACAACGGACTCGGCGGTGTTGTTGCCCGCCGCAATGTTCTCCCTCGTCATCTTGGAAGAAGCCGTGTAGCAACCCTGTCCGGTCGGACGCGTATGCTCGAAAATGACGGCAATTTCCGCCGCACGCTGCATCGCCGCGGAAAGCAGGTCGGCATCCATCGTCAGGGCGGACAGCCCCTGCTTCGCGCGCTCCTGATTCACCAGATCGAGCACCTGGTAGGCCATCGTGTAGTCCTGGTCTCCCTTGACCGCAAGATTTCCGTCGAAGCGATAGTACCCGTCGGGGAACTCCTCAAGATACGAGGGATAGGCCGGGGTGAAGCCGCACCCGTCGAATGCCCTATTGGAAATGAAGCGATAATTCTCTCCGAAGTGAAAATTCGTGAGCCCCGTTTTGCGGAACGCCCACTGCTCTATGCGCTGCAGCCCTTCGCCGCCCGTGACGCTGACCAGGTTCGCATTGTCGCCGAACGCGCCGTAATACAGCTCCTGCACCGAGGGAGGCAGGTACACCTGCGTGATCGCCGTGTTCGCGAACCAGGCGTTCCCGATAACGCGGATGTTGCTTCCCAGCGTGAGGCTCTTCAGGTTCTTGCAGTCGTAAAAGCCGTTCCAGCCTGCGCTCTCGCCCAGTTCCTCGAGACCATTGCCAACAACCAGCGTCTCCAGGCTATAGCATGCCCGACCGATTTCCCCCTGCACGTGCTTGACGGAGTCCGGGATACGCAGACTGCGGATGGACGTCCCGTACAGACAGCACTCCTCCATCACCTCCAAACCGTTCGGCAGCTCGATTTCGGTAAAGGTGCCGTTTCGGTACAGCGAGTATTCGCCGAGGATCTTGACGGTGTCGGGGACGCGATACGCGCCGCCGCCCAAATCGCTCTGCTGCGCATACAGTATCGTGCCGTCCTTGGAGAGCAGCGCCCCGTTCACCAGCTGGTAGTTCTTCGAGGTTGCGGGGACGACGAACTCGATGCCGGAAGGCGCAGCGAAACAGGGGTTGTAGTGTTTCTCAACCTTATACAGAATGTCGCCCGACAATACATTCTCAACGCGATACATCGGCTCGAGCTGTTCGTTGAACACCAGCTTGGTGATGAGGGAGCTTGCGAATGCGCCCTGGCCAAGCGTCTTTAGGCTCGCGGGCATGGTGAACGACGTGATGGGCGTGTTGCAAAACGCCCGCTCGCCAATAGTTTCAAGCTGGGAGTTCGCCGGGAAGCTCACCTCGGAAACCATCGAGTAGGCGAAAGACGAGGGGCCGATCTCCTTGACGGTTGCGGGGAAGGTGATCGACGTCACGCTTTCAGGTAGGTTGCCCCCGTAAAAAGCCACGTTAGTAATCGTTTTGCCGTCGAGCGTTGCAGGCAGCGTGATGGCGGAATCCGAACCGTAGTAGCCGTTGAGCGTATACACGGTGTTGCCGTCCGAGTCGGTTTCCTCGTAGTAGGACCAGTCGCCCGACCGCGTGGAGTCGGTTGCCGCCAGCGATGCAATGGCTCCATCGGCACGGGAGAGGCGGGGCGCGTAGCCCTGCGGCGCGTCGGACGAGGAGTCGAGAGTTGACGATTCCGCATTCGAGCCGGTGCCACTCGCGGATGCAGTTGCGTAGTCGGAGATTGCAGCGGATGCGCGATCGGAAACGATTGCGGCGTCGCCCAAAACCGAGTCCTGCGACGCAAAGGCGCTTGGCGCCGCCCAGCAGCCAAGCGCGGTCAATCCGAACAGCAGCGCAGCGAACAGCGAGGTGCGGGCACGCCCTCCCCCGCAAACGATTCCCTTACCCATAGGCCTTCCCTTCCCGAGCGACACGGTTGATCTTGCAATGGGGCAACTTTACAGCAAAACCGCCCTCGCGGCGAGGTAAAAACAGTGGGCGTCTTCGGCGATTTTACGCTGCGCGAGCTTGCGCACGCACCCGCAAAAGGCCTGGTAGAGGCGTATCCCCATACGCAACCCCTGAAGATACGAGCACCACAGGCGCAGGCCGGCAAAGCCCTCCGATCGATATCGTGATTGCGACTCCTAAAGCCCTGTTAGGCCAAAATCGGTGTGTCCCCCTGCACGATTCGAGCAACCTGCATATGCGCAACACCCCCTACAATCCGTACACACGCTTGAGCATCTCAACACCCTCATCAAGCGTCAAGGAAATTCCCATCTGCTTCAAAGGAACGCCTTCGGCCAGCACTTTCTCACAGAACTCAGCCATGTCTGCGCGAATCGGCTCGGGCAGCAAAGACGACGTGTTCGGGGTGAAGAGCTGAGCAAGTCTGAAGACATCCTTCTTGTGCTTCTTGATGTCGCTCGAATCCACCTTCCCGCCGTTGGCCTTACGGCTCGAGAGGTCGAGGAACGCCTTCGCCTTGAAGGGCACCAGATGCACCTCATCGAGCACCGTTACGCCCGCAAGCGTCTTGCGCCCGGACTTCATGTAAGTGTAATAGTCGTCGTCAAGCAGGATGGCGGACAGGCTCGATACCTCATCGCCCGCGGGCAACGGCACCACGGTCAACCCTTCGGGGTCCTCGATGAACGAAGGAGCCTTGCTAAATAGCTCCACCATGCTCGGGAACCCGGCGACGCGCGGCTTGGTGAAGCGATAGAATTGAACCCCCTCCGAGCTTCTCCGCCCGCAGTCGTAGCCGCCGTCCCTCACCAGCCTCCATACCGCCGCCGCAGCTTCGGGCAACCGACTTTCGACAAGCAAGATGACGTCTATATCCTTCGTGGCCCTAAAATCAAGGTCGGCATCGCTCAGGATAATGTCGCATGCCGCACCCCCTATAACCGCGTAGCAGTCCTCGAGGCCTTCCATGTACTCCGAGAAACGATCCAGCCCACATACGCCGCTTACTGCCATAGCTCCTCCTTGAACATTGCGTTCAGCTGCCCGGTCACGCGCTCATCCTCTTCTCCGACGAGCGACAGCGCGAGGGACACGTCATCCACCTCATCCCCTCCGGCCACAAGCGGGTCATACAACCAGACCTGAATTTCAACCGTCTCATCGTCGCCCAGTTCGCCCGGTAAAACCTCGGCGAAGACGCAATCCCCGAACGCCTCCCTCGACACTGCGCGCTGCTCCGTCTTCGGAGGAGCCAGCATGCTACGCTCGGAAAGTGCGCTTTCCCCCGCGCGCGGAAGCCGATCCGTCTGGGTGTCCCTTTTTGCATGCACAGTTCGAACAACCGGGTTTCGAAGGCAGCCCAGCGCGCTCCTCACAAGGGAATTTCGATCCCCCTTGCAGTCGATGATCACCGTACGCCCCTCCTTGCCTTTCTCCACGAGCCCCCTGCGAGCAAGATCCTCGACAGCTCTCGAGATCGTAGACGACGGCATATGCGTTACCTTCATCAAGCCTTCGGACGTGCGGATTTCCGGGTTTGCCAACAGGGCGACCAAGACGGCTTGCGTGCTAGGGGCCAAAGTTTTCGCAAGGGGAAGCGCGTCCCGCCTTGCGCTGGCCACGAAGCCGAGCATCGGGAGGAACGCCTGCCTGCCGGGAACCACGAACGGGATTCCCTGGGAAACGAGCGCCTTGCGCTGCCGCGCGTCGATTCGTGACACGAGCACGACGGGGAGATTCGCACGCACCGAGACTTGGGAGGCGATTCTCTTGAGTTCGGGAAGGGATGCCTCTTGATCTATTTCCGCCACGATGAAGGCAACTCCGCTGCAGGAACACATACGGTACCGCGCCGCCTTGGCCAAGAACAGCGGCAGATCGCCTGCCCCCGACCACTCCTCGTCAACAACGGCAAGCCCCATCTCTTCTTTCAGATATGTTGCGAACTCGCTCAATCCCATTCCTTTTTGTATAATCCCATTGGTATTGGGATTATACATTTTTGCTGGGGTATTTCGTAAGCAAAAACGAAAACCTACACCGTGTTAGGGAGCGCGAAACGCGACAGGCTTTTGAGATCGGACAGGATTCCGGTCCCGACCTCTTTACGGCTCGCGCGGAAACAGTGGGCGTCTTCGGCGATTTTGCGCTGCGCGAGCTTGCGCTCGCACCTACAAAAGGCCTGGTAGAGGCGTAAATCAAGCTCAAAAATACGTAGGGCTGAGCGCAAGCTCAGCCCTACATGGATAGCGCCAAAGGCGCGTCACTGTTTTCCGAACGAGTCGGCAGGCGGATCAACGTCACCGGCAAGCGCCGGGACGCCGGACACCCGGCCCGCGCCCCTTTCAATTCCCACAGGCAACCCTCGTACGAGCAGACGACGGATTCCCTAGCTGCGGGCAATGGGTTGGTAGTTGGTCGTCATGGCCGCCATCTCGGCGCGGGTGATGGGACCGCG
>CAVCPR010000137.1:0-4966 GCA_963604235.1 Anaerovoracaceae bacterium
CCTTCGGCGCTGAACTAATGCTGTGCGAACTTGCGTTCGCACCTACGGAAAACCTAACGGGAGCGTAGATTCGGCAGCAACTTGCGGCCGCATCGCTTGAAGACACTGTCGCGCCTTCGGCGCTCTTTGATACTGTGCAAACTTGCGTTCGCACGAAAGTCCTGGTAGAAGGCGAAAACCTATCTACAAGATTTCGTGGGGTTGAGGGAAAACTCAACCCCAATCGGGGAACGCCGTTGGGCGTGACGCATTTTTTCCGGACGAGTGGCAACGGGTATTTACCGTCTCATCAGGATCAACGCTGCTGCGAGACTCCGTAGGGCCGAACGCAAGTTCGGCCATTTTTAGAGAGCGCCGAAGGCGCGACACTCATCTTCCCGACGAGCCGCCACCGGCTCTCCCTTACATGTCCATCAACTTGTGTCGCAGGGCGTAATCGACGGCGTCGGCTCGGGTTTTCAGGTTGAGCTTCCGGTAGATCTTGCTGCGATGCGCCTCGACCGTCTTGACGGACAGGAACATGCGCTCGGCGATCTCCTTGTTGGTGAACCCGCGCGCGATGAGTTGCAGAATCTCGAGTTCACGCGCGGTGAGCTGCTGAAACGACGGGTCTTTCGCGTTTGCCTCGCCCATGTGCTTCGCCAGCAGCTGCGCCATGGTGGGGTGGATGAAGCTGCCGCCGTCGGAAACCGTGCGGACGGCCTCGTGCAGCTGCTCGGCGGTGGAGTTCTTCAGCACGTACCCGGCCGCCCCGCCGCGCAGGGTGTAGAGCAGGTATTCGGGCTCGGCGAACATCGTGAGGATGACCACCTTGGTTGCGGGGAAGTCTTTCGCGACCTTTTCGCAGGCCACAAGCCCGCTTTGCCCGGGCGGCATGGAGATGTCGAGCAGCAGCACGTCGGGTTTGTCGCGCGCCACGAGCGAATACGCCTCGGCGCCGTCGGCCGCTTCGGACACGACCGTGATTCCCGGGTCGGCTTCCAGCAGCATCTTGATTCCGGTGCGGACGATCTCGTGGTCGTCGGCAAGCGTCACGCGAATCATCGCGACCCCTCCTGTTCGGCTTCTTGGTCGGCGTCATGGGCGGTTTCGCGCCCGGCGTCGCGCCCGATTTCCCGATCGGACTCCCGCAAGGCATTCTGTCCGGCGTTCTGCCCGGCGTCCCGCATGGCTTCCCGCCCGGCATCCTGGCCGGCTCCCTGCTCAATCCCGCCCATCGGCGCGGACAGGCTCACGCGCGTGCCCCATGCGCCCGATTCGAGCGAAAGCGCGGCCCCGATGAGCGCGGCGCGCTCCTGCATGCCCAACAGCCCGCAGCCGCTTCCCTTGATGGTGGGTTTCTCCACGTCAAAGCCGCATCCCTCGTCGGAAACCTCGACATGCAGCCACTCGCCGGCTTCCTCGATCCGCACGTGCACCACATCCGACCCGGAATACTTGCAGGCGTTGGTCATGGCCTCCTGACAGATGCGGTAAATCTGCGTCTCGAGGGCGTGCGCGAACCGGTTCAGCGAAAGGTCGCCTTCGAAGGTGATGGCCGAGCCGTACGTTTTCTCCAGCACGAGGGCCTGGCTGCGCAGCGCGGGCACGAACCCCAGATGGTCGAGCGCGCTCGGGCGCAGCTGCACCGATATGTTGTGCAGTTCGTCGAGCACGCCGTTGATGATGCCGTGCGCCTCTTCGAGCGCCGCGGTTCCCTCCTCGTCGACATGGCTGGCCAGAAGCTGCAGGGAAAGCGTCGCCGTCAGCAGCTCCTGGGCGACGCCGTCGTGCAGTTCGCGCGAAATGCGGCGGCGTTCCTCTTCCTGCGCGGTGATGATCAGGGAAATCTCCGAGCGGCTCAAGTGCGACGCGCCCGAGCCCGAGGCCGAGACCGCACCCGCGCCTGCGTCCGAACCCGCGGCCCCGCTTGCGCCCGCGCCCGCGCCGTCCGCGCCGCCTTCGTCCGCCGAACCTGCCGCGCCACCCGCGTCCCCTTCGAGTCGCATGAACCCGTCGGCCACGACGCGCAGCCCGCAGAACGTCCCGCCCAAGTGCTCGATCAACTGGGAAAACGTCCGTTCCTGCCCGTCGGCGACCGTGCGGAACGCGCAAAGCAGCACGGCGATGGCATGGTCGCCCCGCATAAGCGGCAGGGCGCAGAAGCTGCGCAGGTCCTCGGCGAACACGATGGGGTAGGACGAGTACTCGCGCGGGTCGAGCTCGGCGTCGATGTCGGTGAACAGCATGGGCTTGCCGGCTTTCAGCACGATGCCGCCGATGCCGTGCCCGGGCGCGAGCGCGATGCGCCGGTGGCGGTTCGACGTTTCGCCCGCGCTGTAGATCCAGCGCAGCGGCGCGCCCACGAACGCGGTCAGCCCCATCGACACGAAATCGAAGCCGAATCGCCGATACAGGCCGTCGACCGCGTCCTGCAGCTCGCGAACTTCCCCGTTAAGCGCCTGTTTACTGAAATTGGAACCGCTCATGAAACCCCCGTTTCTCGTTGTGCCCAGTATAGGTCGTTTCGACGCGTTCGGCATGTTCACCGCACGCGCTACCGGTGGCTCATTCGGCGGGAAATGCCTGCTCATGAGCGGCAACGCGTTCTCCAGGAAGTTCGCCATCAATAACAGGCAAGGGTTTTTCCCGCCAACGCGCAGGAATATCCCCTTATTCGAGAACAAACGGATTGCGGCCCTCTTTCGCGCGCGTGTAGAGTTTGTGGAGGAGAGGCGCTCCAAAAGAAGGGAGGATAAAGGGAATGACGAAAGGAAAGGCGAAAGCAAGCAGGAACAAGCGCATCGTGTGGGTCTCCGCGCTGTGCGCGCTCGGCATCGTCGTCGGCATGACGGCCTGCGCCCAGAACGCCGACAAAGTCGGTCGCGCGGACCAGAAAGCGACGGACAAGCCGGTGGCGCAGCAGGTTTCCGAGACGCCGGCAACGGACAAGTACGGCGTGGTCGATGCCGATGCATGGGCCGCCGCGTATCCGAACCAGTACAAGACGTACGAGGCGAACAGCGCGAACGGCACCGAGGGCAAGCACGACTACCTCGAGCTGTATCCGGCGCTGAACACCATGTACAAGGGCTATGCGTTCGCGCTCGGCTACGACGAGGCGCACGGCCACACCTATTCGCTGGAAACGGTGAAGGAAACGCCGCGCACGCAGAAGAAGGAGCAGCTGGCGAACTGCATCACCTGCAAGACGCCGCAGTACACCGCGCTCGTGAACTCCGAGGGCGACAGCGCCTATCAGGGCAAGTTCAACGACATGATCAACGAGTTCGACGAGCCGATCAGCTGCTACAACTGCCACGAGAACGACCCGACCCAGCTGGTCGTGGGCAACAAGTTCTTCCTGACGGCGCTCGGCGACGACGTGAACAACGAGAAGAAGGCTCCGAAGGCCAGCCAGACCTGCGGCCAGTGCCACAACGAGTACTACTTCGACCCGACCACGAAGGCGACGACGAACCCGTACACGGGCACCGATCAGATGACGCCCGACGCCATCCTGGCGTACTACGATGCGCGCAACTTCAGCGACTGGAACCATGGCGACACCATGGCGCCCATGATCAAGGTGCAGCATCCCGAGTTCGAGACCGTCTACGGCGGCACGTCCACCACCATGGCGCGCATCGGCTACACCTGCGCCGATTGCCACATGGGCACGCAGAAGGCCGAGGACGGCACGACGTACACCTCGCATAACTGGGTCAGCCCGCTTGAGAACGAGGACATGCTGAACAACGACTGCAACAACTGCCACGCCGACCTGAAGAGTGAGGTGGCGGCGACGCAGGCCAAGGAGGAGCAGCGCGTCACGTCCATCAGCGAGAAGATCGAGAACATGACCAAGCAGATCGCCAGCAAGTACGCCGACGAGATCGCGGCCATCAAGGCGGCGAAGGCCGACGGCGGCTCGCAGGCTCCCTCCGAGGAGCTGGCGGCTCTGTGGAAGCTGCAGCGCAATGCCCAGTTCTACTGGGACTTCGTGATGGTCGAGAACAGCGAAGGCGCGCACAACCCCGATTTGACGTTCGAAACCCTTGACAAGGCCGAAGCGGCGGCCGATCAGGCATTGGCTTTGCTCGCGTAAGCGCGGGCTTGATTGCGAGCGCTCTCCAAACCGGCGCGCCGACGGTTCGGCAAGCCGGATAACCGCAGATGAATAAGGGATTCGAACCAGGAAGGGGGTTGACATGAAAGAACAGGAAAAGCAGGCGGACGCGACGCCGAAACGCAAGCGCTCGGGCAGGCTGCCCATCACCATTGCCGTGGTGGTCGTGGTCATCGCGTGCGCGGGCGGCGCATTCTGGGTATGGCATGAGCAGCCCAGCTTCTGCAACGCCGTGTGCCACACGCCCATGGACGCGGTCGTTGCCGCCTATGACCAGGAGCCGAACACGACGGGCATCGACAAGTGGGGCAACTCCGTGAAGAACACGAGCGCCATGCTCGCCGTCGCCCATAAGGTTTCCAAGGAAGAGGGCGGCGCGGGCGCAAACTGCCTGAGCTGCCACGAGCCGACGCTGTCGCAGCAGCTTACTGAGGTGTCGGAGTGGTCGTCGGGCAACACGCCGGTGTTCGAGAACAGCACGTACGGCTACGTGCTTTCCGAGCGCAACACCGAGCAGCTCGGCGAGTGGCTCAACCAGGATGGCGACTCGTTCTGCCTGAACAAGAGCTGCCACAACCTGACGCGTCAAGACCTGGTGAAGGCGACCGCGCAGTACGGCGAGCGCAATCCGCACATGCCGATGCACGGCCAGACGCGCGACTGCGGCGATTGCCACAAGGCGCACCGCGCGAGCGTGAACGCGTGCTCGCAGTGCCACGACGACGCGCCGCTGCCCGACGGGTGGCTGACCTACGACGAGGCGAAAGAAGTAGCGTCCCGCGCGTAGGGGAGTGACGCTTCGCGCATAGATGCGTCCGATGGGGCGGGCCGATGTATCGGTCCGCCCCATCAAGACTC
>CAVCPR010000138.1:0-4921 GCA_963604235.1 Anaerovoracaceae bacterium
ACCGAACCGAACCGAACCGAACCGAACCGAACCGAACCGAACCGAACCGAACCGAACCGAACCGAACCGAACCGAACCGAGAAGGAGCATCGCACGAAATGGCCGAAGCCGCCGACAAAACGAGCCTCGCACACGGATGCATCATCATGGCATCGGGCGTGGGCAGGCGTTTCGGCGGCAACAAGCTCCTAGCCGAGCTAGACGGCATGCCGCTCGTGCGCCACGTTTTGCGGGCAACGGAGGGCCTGTTCGAGATACGCGTGGTGGTGACGCGCCATGCCGACGTGGCGAACCTGTGTCGGAAAGCGGGCGCGCACGTCATCGAGCACGACGAACCGCGCCGCAACGACACCGTGCGCCTCGGGATGCGCGCGATGGAAGGCTGCGACACGGTCACGTTTTTCCAGGGCGATCAGCCCCTCATCGGGCGGGAAACCATCGTCCGGCTGCAGCGCAGCGCCGAGGGCGACCCGACCAGCATTTGGAGAGCCAGCTACCAGGGCACGCCCGGAGCCCCCGTCCTGTTCCCCGCCTGGACATTCCCCGAGCTGCGCGCGCTGCCCGAGGGCAAGGGAGGCGGCTACGTGGCGAAGGCGCACAAAGAGCGCGTGCGCCTCATAGAAGCTGCCAGCCCTTGGGAATTGCGAGATGTCGACACCCCTGAAGATTTGCGAGAGTTGGCCGAACATCTATCCGCCTCGCAATAAGACAGTGGCGCGCTTCGCGCTTTCCAATACGGTGCGAACTTGCGTTCGCACCTACGAAAGTACCAGGTCAAAGCGTAAAAATAACCGGCAAAAAAACGTCGGGCCGAGCTCAAGCCCGACCCGTACTGGAGAGCACCCGAAGGGCGCGACACTGAATTTCGAATCGGCCGACATTACCGCTGCCGGCCTCCCAACATCCTACCTGGGGTGCTTGCGCTCCCAGCGCGAGAAGTTGTCTTGCGGGAGCACGATGTTCAGCAGGATGGCCACCGCCGCGGCGGCGACGATGCCCGAGCCGCCGAAGATTAGGCTGACCCACTCGGGCGCGCCGGCGAGCACCGCGGAGTTCGCGCCGATGCCGTAACCCAGGCCCAGCGCCACGGACACGATGCTCAGGTTGCGCGCGGTCAAGGGCTCGCGCGTGATCAGCTGGATGCCGCTGACCACGATGGACGAGAACATGATGACCGCCGCGCCGCCGAGCACCGCCTGCGGCATGATGGAGATGACCGCGCCGAGCTTCGGGCACAAACCGCACAGGATGAGGAACACCGCGCCGGCGGCGAGCGCCTTGCGGTTGACCATCTTCGTCATGGCGACCAGGCCGACGTTCTGGCTGAACGAAGTGTTCGGCAACACGCCGAACAGCGCCGCGAACGACGAACCCAAACCGTCGCACATCACGCCGCCGGAAAGCTCCTTGTCGGTGGCCTCGCGGTCCATGCCGCCCTGCGTGACGCCGGAGATGTCGCCGACGGTCTCGACCGCCGTGACGATGAACATCACGAGCACCGGCGCGATGGCGCGCATGTCGAACACGGGCGTGACGGGCATGGGGTCGGGTACGGCAAACCACGCGGCTTTAGCGACGTTATCCCAGTTCAACACCCATGCCTTGGTGTACTCCACGCCGTCAGCGGTAACGCCGGTGGTGGGAAGGACGAGTCCCATGATGCCGGCGATGATGTAGCCGACGATGATGCCGACCAGAATGGAAGAGGCGCTCAAGAAGCCCGTCGTCGCATGCTTGACCGTCAGAATGACGATCAGCACGACCAGCGCCAGGCACAAATTCTCGACCGAGCCGAAGTCCTTCGCGCTGCTGCCGCCGCCGAAGGAGTTGACGCCGACGCTGATGAGGCTGAGTCCGATGGAAAGCACGACCGTGCCGGTAACCACCGATGGGAAGAACCGGCGCAGCGGTTTTAGGAAAAAGCCGAGCACCGCCTCGAACAGGCCGCCGATGATGGATGCGCCCATGATGGCGCCGTAGGCCACCAGACCACCGCCCATCGACGCGGCCACCGAGTTGAACACTCCGATGAAGCCCGACGACGTACCCATAATGATGGGCACCCGCCCGCCAACGGGGCCGATGCCGAACAGCTGCACCAAGGTGACGATGCCGGCGACGAGCATGGCGTTCTGCAGAAGCGACAGCTGCACGTCGGCGAACTCGGCGGTGGCCAGGCCGCACACGCCCATCACGATGAGCAGCGGCGTCAGGTTGCCCACGAACATGGCAAGCACATGCTGCAAGCCAAGCGGGATCGCCTGCCCGATCGAGATGTCGCCTTCAAATGAGAACACGCCGAGCGCGGGAGCTTTCGCCTTGTCCGAATCCTCGTTCGCCGCAGCCTCGGCGGAAGCCTCCTGCGGGGCCGCGGAGCTGTCCTGCGCAGTCGCAACAGCCTCCTTCGAAGGCGCCGAGGCCTCGTCCTGCTTTTCCTCTTCCATACGCTTCTTTCCCTCGAAAACGTTGATAAACGGTAATGTTAGAAAACTACCATCTAAACGAATCCATTTGAAGCAGAGCCGAAGAAGTAACGAAGATTTCCCGAAGCGATGAGGCGCGACACGCACCCTTACGGGCGCAGGCCCATGCCGCCTTCGAGCGTGATGGTCTCCCCGCTCATGAACTTGAAGTCGGGCCCGCACAGCTGCACCACTGCGCGGCCGATCTCGGTCTCGACGTTGGCGTAGTGGCCCATCGGGGGCATGTGCACGTTGGCCTCGTAGGCCTCGGGATAGGCTTCCTTGAAATTCTCGAGCGCCGCCGTCCAGGCAAGCGGGCAGACGATGTTGACGTTGATGCCGTCGGGACCCCATTCGGTGGCGGCCACGCGACTCAGGCCGCGAATGCCTTCCTTCGCCGCCGCGTAGGCGCACTGCCCGTAATTGCCGAACAGGCCGGCACCGCTTGCGAAATTCACCACCGAACCGCGCGTCTGCTTCAGGTGCGGATAGCATGCCTGCATGTAATGGAACGCCGCGTACAGGCCAGAATACAATGCCAGGTCGAACTGCGCCGTCGTATGGTCGGCGAGCGTCACGCCGGAAGCGGACGCCTGCGCGTTGTTCACGAGCGCGTCGATGCGGCCGAAGGTGGCGACAACTTGATCGACGGCCTTCTGCACGACCGCCTGGTTGTCCGCCTGAGCATTCACGTCGGCCTGAATGGGCAGCACCTTGATGCCGAACTCGCCCTCGAGGCGCTCTTTGGCGGCGTCAAGTTTCGCCGTGTTGCGCCCGGTGATTGCGAGGTTCGCGCCTTCCTTTGCGAAGGCGGTGGCGATACCGTAACCGATAGACCCGGCGGATCCGTCTTTCAGGGCGGCGAACCCGGCGCCGGTGATGATCACGGTTTTATCGGTGAAGTAACCCATCTGTACCTTCTTCGTGCTCGACCTGGCATTGGCCCGTTAAGAGCATCGCGGCATCACGAGGGGGGCGTTACCTAGTTTCGCCGACCCTCGCCGCGATGAAACGGCATGCCCATAAGTCTAGGTATTAGTTGGTTCTACCGGAAGAACCAGACCGCTTATGTTTAAGCGAACCAGTTTTCTGCGAGAATCCGATATCATGAAGAGGATCTCAACAAAGAATACAACCGCTGAGCTGGTGTTGTCCCGGAGTAATACGAGGTGAATTTACATGCCGTCGCAAAACCAAAGCCGAATGCTCACCTACGATCTGAACACAAAGGGAACCACATCAACCTACGCCTATCTATACCAGTTGATCCGCGAGGATATCGCCCGAGGCGTCATTCCCAGCAACGCCAAGCTTCCCTCGAAACGCTCGCTCGCCCAGCACCTCGGCATCGGGGTGGCCACCGTTGCCGCCGCCTACGAGCAGCTGATCACCGAGGGGTTCGTGCGATCCGAGCAGCGGCGCGGCTTCTTCGTCGAGAACGTGTCGCAATACCGGTGTAAATCGGTTAACGCAACGCGGGAAACCGCCCGTCACGAAAATCGCGGCAGCGCGGCGCGATCCGCTGCGCAGGGCAGCCCGACGAGCGAGTGCGCCACTGCCGGCACGGCATCCGCACCCGACAGTGCGGCGCAAGCCACGCAGCGCGCCTACGACCAGGACTTCTTCGTCGACATGAAGGACAACCGCACGAGCATCGACCTGTTCCCCACCTCGGTTTGGGCGCGCTACATGCGCGAGGCGCTCGCGCAGCCGCCGCACCAGCTGCTGCGCTCCGTGCCCTTCAACGGCCTGCCCGAGCTGCGGCGCGCCATCGCCGCCTATCTCGGCCGCGCCCGCGGGATGCAGGTGTCGCCGGAAAGCATCGTCATCGGGGCCGGCAGCGAGTATCTCTACGGTCGCCTGCTGCAGATGATGGGGCCGACCACCACCTTCGCCATGGAAAACCCGGGCTACAAGAAGTTCGCCGCCATTTCGCGCTCCTACGGCAACCCCTGGGTGAGCGTGCCCATCGACGAGGCGGGAATGGTCGTGGAGGCGCTCGAGGATTCCGGCGCCGACGTGGCGCACGTCTCGGCCGCCAACCACTTCCCCACCGGCGTGGTGATGCCCATCACGCGCCGGCTCGAACTGTTCGAATGGGCCGGTCGGGCGCGCAAGCGCTTCATCATCGAGGACGACTACGACAGCGAGTTCCGCTACACGGGCCGCCCGATCATGCCGCTGTTCGCCGACGACGCCGCGGGCAAGGTCATCTATATGAACGCGTTCTCGAAGACCATGATGCCGAGCCTGCGCATTGGCTACCTGGTGCTGCCCGACCGGCTGATGGAGCGCTACTTGGACACGATGAGCTTCTACGCGTGCACCGTGTCGAGCGTCGAGCAATACGCGCTGGCGCGCTTCATCGACGAGGGACACCTCGAGAGGCATATCAACCGCATGCGCACGTTCTATCGCAACCAGCGCGCAAGCGTGCTCGAGGCGCTGGGAGCGTCGCC
>CAVCPR010000139.1:0-4773 GCA_963604235.1 Anaerovoracaceae bacterium
GCTACGGGGAACAGTACATTCCCTGCGGCAACGCGGAGGGCGCGCCGTCGTCCTGGTATTACTTCAACCCGGTCACGGGCGCGGTCACGTACGGCTGGCAGTGGCTGGATGCGGGCGCGAAGTGGGTGTGCTACGAGCAGGTGACCGGCAAAATGCTCTACGGCCAGCAGTTTCTGCACGCCAATGAAGACGATCCGGAGTATCACTGGTATCTCTTCGACGAGGAAACGGGCGCGGCCGCTCATGGGCTTGCATGGGTCAGCGACGAGCACAAGGGGGCTCTGTACGACCTGACCATGGGTTGGATGCTCTACGGTTGGCATGACGTGGGCGGCGTATCATACCACCTGCGGGAAGGCGATGGCGCGCTTGTCGAGGTGCGTTGCGCGAACGCATACGTGAGCAATTACGTGACCTGGATGCTCAGCATGGCCGCGGACGATTCCCATGGCTACGACCAGGAATATCGCTGGGGCGAGCGCGGCGATTACGACTGCTCGTCGCTGATCGTGTCGGCACTGCGCGTGGCGGGGCTTGAAACCGCCGACGCAACCTACACCGGCAACATGGTGTACAACCTCACGCGCAATGACTTCGTGTGGCTCGGGGATTTCTCTAATTTGCAGGTTGGCGACATCCTGCTGAACGAGACGTATCACACGGCGGTTTACCTGGGCGGCGGCCTGCTCGTGCACGCGTCGGGCAACGAATGGGGCGGCGCGCGCGGCGGCCAGCCCGGCGACCAGACAGGCACCGAAATCTGCGTGCGCTCCTACTTCTGGGAACCCTGGGACGGCTTCCTGCGCTACGTGGGGTAAGAGTTTCAGGGGCACATCATTCAACCCGACCGAAATCGAGCGCGCCTAGGGGGCAGGATTCTACGCAGATGGGCTTTGCTCCTTGCGCCACGCGGTCCTGGCAGCCGTCGCATTTCTTGCAGCAGCCCTTTTTGCGATCAATCTTCGGGGCGTCGTGCGGGCAGACCTCACAGCAGCGCCCGCATCCCACGCAGCGCGCCTCATCCACGCTGACCAGCCCCGTTCCGGAATCCTTGCACATGGCTCCGAAGGGGCATACCTGCACGCATGCCGGGTCTTCGCAGTGGTTACACGCCGTCGAGATGTAAGAGGCAAACGCATCGGTGGTCCAGGTTCCATCCTCGCCCTGCGTCCACGACCCGCCACTGAACTCACGAACACGGCGATACCAAAAATCGCCGGTCAAGCCGTGGTAGTCGGCGCACGCCAGCTGACAGGTCATGCAACCCGTGCAACGCCGCCCATCGAAATGAAACGCAAACTGAGCCACGACCCCTCCTTTATCCCGGCTTCGTAAACCATAATCGACGTGCGCCCGGCGCCGCTCGAAAAACTACCGATGCACCCGCACATGCGGCGAGCCTCAAGCTCGGACATTCGGGTCAACCTCCCTACACCATTTCAGCCAAACAGAGCTTTACGCCTTCGCCACTTGGCCGATTATGCTGTGCTGGCCGTTGCCCTTGGCGATGGGCGAGGGACGCAGCGACGTGAGCGTGTTGATGCAGCCGCCCGTATCAACCCGGCCGCCGGACACGTCACCCCCACCAACGCGATCAGCGCGCACGCCCCCAGGCACGTCGCCGGACGCGTCGCCGCGCACCTCGGCGTCATACCAGGCGCCCTGCGGCACGAACACGTGGCCGGGCATGGCGCGCGGCGTCACCTTCGCCTCGATGCGGATCTCGCCGTGGTCGTTGAACACGCGAACCGCGTCGCCGCCGGAAATGCCGCGCGGGGCCGCATCGATGGGGTTGATCCACGCGACGTGGCGCGCCGCCCGCTGCACAATCCGATTGTTCGCGTACGTCGAATGCGTGTGCGCCTTGTAGTGAAACCCCTGGATGAGCAGGGGATATTCATCGCTCAGGTCGCGGTAGCCGTCGAAACCGGGCGAAAACGCCGGAATGGGCAGAATTTCGTCTCCTTCGGCGATATCCCAGGCGGCCGCCATGTTCGCCAGCTGCTCGGAGTAGATCTCGATCTTGCCCGACGGCGTGTTGAGCGGATGCGCCTCGGGGTCGGCGATGAAGTCCCGCAGCGCGATGCGCCCGTCGGCGAGCCCTTCCTTATACAGACCCATCTTGATGCCGTCTTCCCAGGTGGGAAGCTGGGGCTGCTCGGCGCGCAGCTCGTCGTAGAGCGCGCGGTTCCAGTCCTCGCGGCTCTTGCCGCCGTCGCTGTACTCGTCGTAGACGCCCAGCCGCTCGGCGATGTCGCAGCACACCTCGTAAATGCCGCGACGCTCGAAGGGCGCATCGTAGACCGGCTGCCCGAAAACAACCGCCTTCACGTTGTCGCCGTACGACCGGCCCGCCACGCTGACCTGCTCCTGGCTAGTCAGGTCGGGCAGCACGATGTCGGAATACTTCGCCGAATCGGTCATGAAAATGTCGCTCGTCACGAGGAACTCGCATTTCGATTCGTCCCGCAGGATCTCGTGCGTGCGGTTGACGTCGCCGTGCTGGTTCGTCAGGCAGTTGCCCGCGTAGTTGAAGATGAATTTGATGCCGCACGACAGCCTCTCTGCGCCGAGGACGCCGCCTTTCGTCCGCGTCATTTTCTCGGGCGCGTCGATAGCCTTCGTCCACATGAACAGGGGAATCTTTGTCTTCACCCTGTTCTCGCCCGTGGGGAACCACCCCATGGCGAACCCGCCGCCGCTCTCGCGCCGGCCGTCATTGGTGCCCGGGGCGCCGATCTGCCCGAGCAGCTGCGGCAGCACCATGATGGCGCGGGCGGTCATCTCGCCGTTGGAGTGGCGTTGCGAGCCGTAGCCCTGCTGGATGAACAGGGGTTTAGCCTCGTGCATTTCGCGGGCAAGGTCCTTGATGCGCTGCTCGGGAATGAGCGTGATCTTCGCGGCCCACGCCGGGGTTTTCGGCACGCGGTCGTAACCGGTTCCCAGGATGTAATCCTTGTAGGAGGCGTTGCGCCCCTTGGCCGTCTCGGGCAGCGTGTCCTCGTCGTAGCCGATGCAGTATTTCGCGAGGAATTCCTCATCAGCCCAGCCGTTGGTGATGATCTCGTAGGACAGCGCGCTGCACAGCGCGGCGTCGGTGCCGGTGCGGATGGGGATCCATTCGGTGTTCGGCGCGCAGGCCGTGTCGCTCATGCGCGGGTCGATGCAGATGACGCGCACGCCCTTCTTTTCGCGGGCGGTGGCCAGAAGGTTCGCGCTGCCCGTGCCGCCCATGCGCGTGTCGGCGGGGCTGTTGCCGAACATGACCAGCAGCTCGCCTTCCTGCAGCGTCAGGTAATTGCTGCCGTAGCAGACGGTTTCGCCGTAGGTGTATTTGGCAGCCTGCATTATCTGGGCGTTGCTGTAGGTGCCGTATCGGCCCAGATAGCCGCCCGTGATGTTGAGCAGGCGGGCGACCGGCCTGGATCCGAACGGGCTCATGCTCGCGACGCCGGAGCACTGCGGAAGAAAGATTGCCTCGGCGCCGTACGTCTCGCGGATACGCTTCAGCTCGCCGGCGATGATGTCGATGGCCTCGTCCCAGGTGATGCGCTCGAATTTGCCTTCGCCGCGCTTGCCCACACGCCGCAGGGGGAAATTCAGCCGATCGGGACTTTGCAGCCAACGCCGCGCGGAGCGGCCCCGAAGGCACGCACGCATTTGTGGAATGGTAGGGGTTGCGGAGTCGGATGGTGTGACGGGGCTGGTGAGCGTAGCGGAACTCGCTGAGGCCTCGGCGATGTTGGTGGTGGCGGATGCCGCAGCGGCGGGCTCAGCAGCGCCAGATGAGGCGGAACCGGGTGCGGGCGGCGCGGCGGGGCCGGCGGCGGATGCAACAAGGTTGGCCGCAACAGGCGCGGCATCCGATTCGATGTACGTGATTTCGCCGTCGCGCACGTGGCACTTCCAAAGGCAGAACGACATGCAGTTGGCCGCGCAGTGCGTATAAACGATCTTCTCCTCGGAATCATCGCGCACGTGGCAGACGGAAGCGGCGGACGAGTTGCCCGAAGGAGCAGAGGAACCCATTTCGGATACGCCAGTCACGGCGGCATCATTAGCCGCAGCGGAAGGCGCATCGGAAGCACCAGCCCTCTGCACGACGCAACGACAAGCCACCGAATTCCCCCTCTTCCGAGTCTCTAACAGGGCCCCTGCCCACTTCGCCCAAACAACCCAACCGCCCGATTTCCAAACGCGCGGGCACTATCAAAAATTTGTGGCGGGGCCTGACAGTCCCTTTCTCCTTGGGTTTGGGCTCGCGCTCAAACCTATGAAATCTTGACGCAAGGATCAAGGCCACGAAAGGGATCCGCGGGCTCAAACGAAAACCAAACAGAAGTCCTGCGAGCAATATACGGCTCGCATTTTAAAACAGTGACGCGCCTTCGGCGCTTTTATACTGCGCGCACTTGCGTACGCGCCTACGAGTTCTTGTTGCATGTCTCTCGGCTTTGCAACCCTCACCAAGCTCGCCAGCTTTCGTTCGGCTCTGAAAAAACTTACTGCAAAATTGACTTCCCATCAGGGTCAACACCGTCGCAGGATTCCGCTCGCACCCACGAGTTCTGGCTACGCAGATCAACGTTCCAGCAAGATCAACGTTGTTGCAAGAATTTCGTAGCCGGCGCAAGCGCAAACCAAAATAGAGGGGCACCGCCAGGCGCGACAGTCTTCTCCAAACGAAGCGGCGGGCTAGCGCCGGCATCGGCTAGATCACCGGCGGGGTCCATTCGGGTTTGCCTTTGGCCCGCAGGTTCGCGCGGCGGCCCT
>CAVCPR010000140.1:0-4759 GCA_963604235.1 Anaerovoracaceae bacterium
ATCGAGGGCCAGGCGCTCGACATCGGCTGGGCGCGCGACGGGCGCTACGACATCACGCCGGAGGACTACCTGGTCATGGCCACGCACAAGACGGCCCACTATTCCGGAGCGGTCCCGCTTGCGGTCGGCGCCATCATCGGCGGCGGCACGGAAATGGAAATCGAGGCGCTGCGCAACTACGGCCTCGACACCGGCCTTGCGTTCCAGATCCAGGACGACCTGCTCAACCTGGTCGGCAGCGAGGAGTCCACGAAGAAGGACTTCCGCAACGACATCACCGAGGGCAAGCGCACGCTCGTGGTCGTGCACGCGCTCAACAACGCGCAGCCTGAGGCGCGCGAGCGCCTGATCGAGATCCTGTCCGCCAAGGAGAAGGATCCGGCCGTGCTCGCCGAGGCCGTCGGCATCATGGAGGAGACCGGCAGCATCGAGTACGCCCGCACCTACGCCGAGAACTTGACCTGCATCGCCAAGAATCGCCTGGTGGACATGGTGAAGCCCTCCCCGTCGCGCGACCTTCTGGTGTCCATGGCCGATTGGTTCGTCAACCGATTGAAGTAGGCGAGGCGTATGGAGACCATCAAAATCAACGATACCGGTGCCGCCGTCGAGGACGTGCAGCACCGCCTGTCCCGCATCGGCTTGCTCGATGCGTCCCGCATTGACGGGAAGTTCGGCACGGAAACCGCCGCGGCCGTCAAGGCCTTCCGCGCAAAGGCGCAGCTGCCCGAAGGCGACGAGGTGGACGAAAAGACCTGGTCGGCCCTCGTTGACGCGTCGTATAGCCTGGGCGACCGCACGCTGTATCTGCGCATGCCCTACCTGCATGGCCATGACGTCCTGCAGCTGCAGCAGGCGCTCTCGGCGCTCGGGTTTGCCTGCGGCGAGGTCGACGGCATGTTCGGCGCGTTCACCGAGCTTGCCCTGCGCAAGTTCCAGACGAACCTCGGCCTGCCCACCGACGGCATCGCCGGCGCCTACACCTACGCGGCCATCCGCAACCTGCATCACTCGTGGGAAGGCAAGGAAGCGGTGCGCGGTTCGTCTCATCTGGGATTCGCCCGCGCGGCCGGTGTCCTCGAGGAGCATGCGCTGTGCCTGTTCGGCACGCAGGGCTTCACCCGCTCGGTGGCGTCGCGCATGTCGAATCTGGCGCTTGCCACCAACCCTGCGTCGAAGATCATGAGCGCCGACAGCCTGCTCGTCGCGCCCGACGAGGACATGCTCATGGTGCACATCGTTCTGCCCGAGGAGCAGACCGGCAACGTCCCGCGCGTGCTGTTCTCGCCTGAAGGCACGCTTGCCGTCCGTCTGGAAGGCGCGCTGGGGGCTGTGCGCTCCGCGAAGCCGGCGCGCGTCGCCGTGGAACTTCCGGGCGTGATGTGGAAGGACGCCGGCGAAGGCCGCAGCGCGCAGCATTTCGCCATCACGCTGCTCGACGCGCTGTGCACGGCGCTGTCGAAGGAATAGGTTTTGCCGCGCCGCCCCGCGCGGTGCGTGAAAATGCAAGCGGCGAGGTGGATGAGCGCTTCGCCGCATAGGAGCCCGCACGAGAGAAAGGCCCATCATGTCCGAGAACGAAAACCCCAAGCCCGAGCAGCCCGCAGGCGACGCTGGCGCACAGACCGGCGCGAACGTCGAGACGGGTGCTCCGGCGCCCCAGGCTGCCCCCGCGCAGGCGCCTTCGTACAGCGCTCCCGCGCCCGACGCGTCCTCTGCTCAGCAGGCGCCCTCGTCGGCTCCCGTGCCGCCCCAGCCGACCCCCGCTGCGCAGCCGTGCTATCCGCAACAGCCTGCCATGCCCGCGCCGCTCACTGCGCTTAGCGGCGGCATGAAGTTCGGCTGGTTCGTCATCGGCGCCCTGGTGGGCATCCCGGGCATCATCCTGGCCTGGCTCGTCAACGTCGACAAGCTGCCCCAGGTGAAGAACGATGCCGTGAAGTTCTCCGTCATCGGTTTCGCCGTTTGGGTGGTGCTCGGCGTCCTCGCGTGCATCGGCTTCCTCGGCATGGTTGCCGCAGCCGTCGGAAGCATCGGTTACAACTACTCGTATTCGAGCGTTTGGTAGCATTCGGCGGCGCGCGCCGGAGATGCGCCGCAAATATGCAAGGGACGTAGAAAACGGGAGCCCCACGTGGGGCTCCCGTTTTCGTTTCGCGCGCCGGTGGTACAATTCTTCGGCAGGTTACGTAAGGCCCGTTTTCGGGCAGACGAGATAGCAGCAAAAGGAGTGAACATGGCACGTCCCATGACCATGGCGGAAAAGATTTTGGCCGCCCATGCGGGGCTTGACGAGGTCGAGCCGGGGCAGCTGATCGAGTGCAACCTCGACCTGGTGCTTTCCAACGACATCACGGCTCCCATCGCCATCAAGAATTTCAAGCAGATCGGCGTGGAGAAGGTCTTCGACCCCACTAAGATCGCGCTGGTGCCCGACCACTACGTTCCCAACAAGGACATCAAGAGCGCCGAGCAGGCGAAGATGACGCGCGAGTTCGCACGCGAGCAGGGCATCACCCACTACTACGAGGTCGGCTGCATGGGCGTCGAGCATGCGCTGCTTCCCGAGCAGGGCGTCGTGGGCGCGGGCGACTTGATCATCGGCGCCGACAGCCACACCTGCACCTACGGCGCGCTCGGCGCGTTCTCCACGGGCGTGGGCTCCACTGACGCCGCTGTCGGCTACGCGACCGGCAAGGCGTGGTTCAAGGTTCCCGAAACGCTGCTGTTCAAGATCGACGGCGAGCTTGCCCCGGGCGTGACCGGCAAGGACATCATCCTCTACATCATCGGCATGATCGGCGTGGACGGCGCGCTGTACAAGGCCATGGAGTTCACGGGCAGCGCCATCCGCTCGCTTTCCATGGACCAGCGCCTCTCCATTTCGAACATGGCCATCGAAGCCGGCGGCAAGGCCGGCCTCATCGAGGTCGATGACATCACGCGCGCCTATATGGACGGCCGCACCGAGCGCCCCTACACGGAATACCACTCCGACCCCGACGCCACGTTCGCCCAGGTCTTCGAGATCAACGCCGCCGACATCCCGGCGACGGTCGCTTGGCCGCACCTGCCCTCGAACACGCGTCCGGCCGCGGAATCGCGCGAGGTCAAGATCGACCAGGCCGTCATCGGCAGCTGCACGAACGGGCGCCTGGAAGACATGCGTCAGGCCGCCGCGGTACTCAAAGGCCGCAAGGTACACCCCGACGTGCGCTGCATCGTCATTCCGGCGACGCAGGCCGTCTACAAGCAGTGCATCGCCGAGGGCCTGATGGACATCTTCCTCGACGCGAACTGCGCCGTTTCCACGCCCACGTGCGGTCCGTGCCTGGGCGGCTACATGGGCATTCTCGCCGCCGGCGAGCGCTGCGTATCCACGTCGAACCGCAACTTCGTCGGCCGCATGGGCGACCCGACGAGCGAAGTGTACCTGGCAAGCCCGGTCGTGGCGGCGGCAAGCGCCGTGCTCGGCCACATCGGCCTGCCGGAAGACATCGCGAAATAGGGAGGAAGAACCATGCATTTCAAAGGATCCGTGCATCGTTACGGCCGCGATATCGACACCGACGTCATCATCCCGGCCCGTTACCTGAACTCCTCCGAGCCCGAGTGGCTTGCCGCTCACTGCCTGGAGGACTTGGATAAGGACTTCGTCAACAAGGTGAAGCCCGGCGACATCATCGTTGCCGACGAGAACTTCGGCTGCGGCTCGTCCCGCGAGCATGCGCCCATCGCCATCAAGGCGGCCGGCGTCGACGTGGTCATCGCGAAGAGCTTCGCGCGCATCTTCTACCGCAACTCCATCAACACCGGCTTGGCCATCATGGAGTGCCCCGAGGCCGTCGACGCCATCAAGCAGGGCGACGTGGTCGATGTGGACGCCGATGCGGGCATCATCACGAACACCACCACGGGCGAGACGTTCAAGGCGCAGCCTTTCCCGCCGTTCATCCGCGAGATCATCGAGGAAGGCGGCCTGATCAACCGCACGAAGAAGGTCTTGGGTCTGTAAGCGCCCGACCGTTCGGCGATAAAAACACCCCGTCGTTTCGAATCAGCCCGCGAATCCATCCGATTCGCGGGCTGATTTTCGTTTCTTACTGCTTCATGGCCTTTGCGATGGCGTCGGCGGCGATGGTCTGCTGCTCGTCGGCGCTGATGGCCGCTTCGCCGTCGCCCGCTTGCGCGCCGTAGTCGCCGAAGCCGGCGTGGTTGCCACCCTCGATGACCACGGTTTGCGCCGCGTTCGGCAGGTTGCTCTCGCATTTCGCCAGGTTATCCCTGTTGACCACCGAGTCGCTCGATCCGTACAGGGTGAGGGCGTCAAGGCCGCTGTCGCCGAGGTCATCCGTCGAATAGGCCGCCAAGAGCACGATGCCTTCCAGCGCATCGGTATGCCCTGCCGCGTACGAAGACGCCACCACGCCACCGAGCGAGTGCCCGCCAATCCACCAGTGCTTGATCGCGGGGGCGTCGCCCATCAGCGCATCGGCCGCGTTGGCGTTGAAAAAGGCGAAGTTGAAGGGCATTTTCGCAATAGTGCAATAGATTCCCCGATCGGCGAGCTTTTCCATGAGCGGAATATAGGCCGCCGCTTCCACCTTGCCGCCGGGATAGAAGATCAGGCCGTATTCCGATGACGCGCTGCCCAGCGCGATGGATGAGTCGGTTTCGGTAACGGTGCGGGCGTCGCCTTCTTGGCTGGCGATGATGGAGGCGAGGTCGGCCGCGGCATTTGTGTCGGCGTTGTCTGAAG
>CAVCPR010000141.1:0-4743 GCA_963604235.1 Anaerovoracaceae bacterium
CCCCTTTGAATTGCTTTCTGACACAAACACCCTGCCTGAACTGGCAAAACGTTGCGTTACCTTACCACCGAAAACCTCGATGGCGGCATCGCCGGTTTCCGTGTAGCAAGTGCCAGCAACAACGACTTCTCCAGCCGTGGCCCGTTCGCGATATTCGATTGTTTCGTTATTGATTCTGTTCACTGTTCCCGAAGTAGTTGCATTCCCTGAGCTTTGCTCACCATCCGCAGCCCCGCCTGGGCGCGCACTTTGCGCCCGCCCATCGGCAGCTCCAAAAACGCCAGGCGCTTGCGATGGCTCACCTTGGCCACCCACGCCTCGCGCCCTACCAACGGCCCGTCCACGACCACCAGTTTCCCGTCGTCCATGAAGCCCACGGACTCGCCGACGGTGCGCTCGCCGCGCCTTGTGGCGCGCTGCACCCATGCGCGCTCGTCATCGTCGAGGGGGATGAATGCGTTGTCGTTGCCCAGGATGCGGGTGAGGCCCTTCACGTTGCGCAGCCGGTCGGCCACGTCGCTCACGTGCTTGGTGGAGCAGATCACGTAGCCGGGGATCAGGCGCTCGTCGACGGGTTTCCACTGGCCGTCGACGGTGCGTTTGCCGGAGCTAAAACGCGGGACGAAGCACTCGTCCACCACGTCGGGCGCCGCCGCGGCGATGTCGCTGGCTGCCGCGTCCTCGCGGCCGGTTTCAACCTGCACGACGTACCACATAGGCGCCTCCTTCCCCGGCTTGTTTGCTTCCCTGCTGATTTGCGACCTGCGGTTTTTGGTTGCGTTTGCCAGCGACGCGGCGGGCTTGTTCGTGCCCTGCGCTGGCCCCAGTTGCGCAACCAAGAGCCTTTCCTGCTCCTAAACACACGAATTGCCTTGCGGCCGGCCCCTCAAAGACCGCCCGCAAGGCAATTTGGACATAGCTTCGCCCCTGCCCCGCCCGCTTGCGCGAACGTGCGGCAAAAGGCAACAGCTTCGCTATTCAATGCTTTCAAACGCATCGAAGCGAGATGTCGAAAACGCATTCATTCCCCTGACGCCAACGAACGCCGAACGCGGCGTTGTTCAGGGCATCACGGTATGGTCGCGACGGTTTCGGCGGCGGATTGAACCGTTACCGAGCCGTTGCGCGGGCAATATTCTACACGAATATCGAGGTCACTTGACGTTCTATGCGGCACTGTTCACAAACGAGCTCTTTTGTTGCGATGAGTGCATCGCTTGATGCAATGAACGAACTGTGCGGTTTGGGATTGTGAAGTGCGGTTCACAATCGTGTTGAGGGTTGACCGTAGTTGTTGGTTTGATTTGGGGCCCAGCCCCTCCGAATGCGATTCCTGACCGAGCAGGCTCTCAACGGCGATCGTGGCATAGGCGGTTTGCGCAGGCTTGACCTGGTGCAAATCCCCCCCCAAAAAAAACTGGAGCGCATCCGAATAACGGACACGCCCCTACAAAATCCAAAAGGATTTTTCAGCTACTGCATTATGACCGCGACGGAAGCCAAATGTCAACCATTTTGAAGACGAAGTCGAAATAAGCGGCCAGTGAACCGTCTGGAGGAAACAGAGGACGCGCTTTGCCTACCGACTCGCGCGCGTGGCCCATCAAAGCGATATGTCGCTCACGAGTGGCGTCGCGGGCGCAGTAGCGATTTGCCGCATACAAGGCAGCAGCGATTTGGGCAACGCGCAAGTTGCTGAGCTTTGCCTTTCGCGACTTGGTATTCTTGAGTCCGTTCCCCTTCATCGATGACGCCAATGGCTCGCGGACGGTATAACCCGCGTCCTCGGAATTCTTGCTGAATGCGTTAACAAGGCAGTTGTTGTGGCAGCAAGCATTTCGCAGGCCCTTCACAGACCGGAGTATGTAGTGCTGCTCTAGCATATCCCGATCCTCCCATCTGCGAGCGCAGAAGAGCCAGAAGTCCGCGAAGCGCCCGAACTCGACCACTTCGAGCAGCGCCCAGACCGAAAGCCCTCCGAGGTCGTTGAGGTAATGGGCGATAAGGTCGCCCGAGTAGGGATCGGGATATTTACCTGTCGAGGCCCTGTTTTTGATCGTCGCAACGACGTTTTCGCTTCCTGTCTTGTTGCACAGATGATTGAAGTAGTCGTCGACGATCCCATAACAGTCCTCGCCTTCTTCGACGCACCTCTCCACGAGCTCGACGCGGGCGAAATGTTCCACGTCGATCACTATCTCACGAAGGGCTGAGCGTAGTTCGCGGTCGATAGATGAGAGCGCCTCTAAAGCCGCGAAGTCTAGCCCTATATAATCGCCTGCGGCGGGGCCTTGCTTCCTGACCGGATAGAGCTTACGGTACGAAGCGGCGCGCAGGTAGTTATTAGCGTGCCTGAGATAGTTGACAGCCTCTTCCTCGCCACATTTATCGAACGTCACGCCTCGGTCCTTCAGCAGTCCTACGAGCTCCTGAGGCGTATGGGCTGCCTTCAAGTGATTTCCGGCGGCCGAATTGCCCTCTTTCACCATCCGCCCATCCTTCCAGTCGGTATATTGCTAGCGCTCATTATACGGAGGCAGGGCACGAGCAGCGGCCGGAGCTATGGTTGCGTTCAACCCTACTACGAAATTCGGTTGCACCAGCGACCCTAGTTGGAAGGTCAACCCATCAAAAACAAATTGGAAGAACCGCTCGTATTGATATGACACCCATGTCTGGACAGCAAAATCGGTTTTGTGAGTAAACCCGCGTCCTTGCCTTTGGCTGCCTAGGCAGCCGTCAGGCCCGAATGGCACCAGCTCTCTGGCGTCTCGTAGCCCAATGACTCGCGTGGTCTTGTCGAATTGTGCTGGTCCACGTACTGGGCGACGAGCCTCCGGAGCTCGAGCTGGGTCGAGCGCTCGTTGGCGCGCAGCCATTCGCTTTTCAGGCTCCTGAACCACCTCTCGATGATGACGTTGTCCACCCACCTGGCCTTTCCGTCCATTCTCTGCATGACGCGCCTTCCCTTCAGCAGCCCCTCGTACTGCGCGGAGTTGAACGCCGATCCCTGGTCGCTGTCGACGATAGCCGGCTCGCCGTGCTCGTCGAAGGCGTCGCGCATGCACGCCGCCACACCCGAAGCCGCCATGCCATCGGCCACGCTGAAGACCCTCGCCGGGTCGGATTCGGCCTTGGCCTTCCAGTTTCTCGCCAAGTTGGGGTTCAGGTCGTACTTGGCGACTATCTCGTTGACAGTGGCCCCGCCCTCCATGGCCTCCAACGAGACCTTCGCCTTGAACTCCAGCGGGTACGGCTATCCTCTCGGCATGTGAAACCTCGCTTTCCGTGCTCCTGCTAGCGCATTGTGCAGGTTCACTCTCGAAGGTCAAATTCGTGTCCAGTTTTGGTGGGCCATATCATTGAACTTGCGTTCGTCCCCACGGAATTTGGGTTGCTGCGGCGACTCTGATCCAGATTCTACAGTAGAGACTTACGACGAATCACCGCCGCTCCCCCAAAAGAGATCATAGACAAAAGAAATGCCGGGAGGTAGCTCCCGGCGGCTCGGTAGAAGCCCCATGAGAGCCTCCAAGGAAATGCTAGCATCCTGCTGGATCCCAGACAAGATGATGGGCGGCGGTTGATAGGCACTACCCCATAGGAAAGACCCCTCCTTACCCCAAAATCTTCTCAACGAGCAGATGCGCGTCGGTCATGCCTGGTGCGGGCAATGCGGCTTTGCAGCTCGCGCGCTTTGTTTTCGCATTCTCGATTGCGGCGCGTACCTGCTTGGCCGAGAATTGCGTCGGGGACATGCGCTTCGCGTAGCGGGGCCAGTGTTTCTTCAAGGCAGCATCGACTTTCTCGGGGGTCGTGCAGCCGTTGCCCTTTTCAAAGTGCATCACCAGAAACAGTTCGAACTTAGGGTTGCTCACGGCAAGGTGATGGCGTTCGTCGGCATACTTCCAGGCAAGCAGTTCCTTGAATTCGGCTTCGCCCCACTCGTCGATATCCACCACTAGCCATGCCTCATCACCAGGCCGAAAGTCATTTTCGCGTAGCGACTTCTCGAAGCGCTTGAGTACGGTCGCCGGGTTATGCCTGTTCGGATGCGTGTTCCTCGGAAATCGCACCGACACGGGGGAGTTTTTGAAAACGTTCATCCCCAAATAGTCTCGCTCGGTGGTGCCCTCGGCGCTCACCCAGCACACGCTACGGTATTCTCGGGTATTCGTCTTGCGCGGCGCAAGCCCGCCCTTGCGCCTAGCCACGAGATCCTGCCTCACCGAGCATGGGGATGCCGCCGAAACGACCGTCTAGGTAGCTGCGCACGAGGTCTTTATCGAAGCGGATGCCTTTGAACTCCGCTAGGCCCACGAGTTCCGAACAACCGTCGGTACCGCGCTGAGCGATGTACATCTCGTCGCGGCGCATGACCGACTGATCCATGAGAAGCAGATCATGCGTGGTGAACATGAGTTGCTTGCGCGTGTCGGGTCCGCAACTTGACAGGAAGTCGGAGACCAGGCGCATCGTGAGCATTGTATGCATGCAACGATCCAGCTCATCTACGACGTAGACCTTCGAGCCAGCCGTGCCGTCTGTGCCTGACAGTTCGAACAGCATGGGAAGAAGTCCCATTAAGCGCTGCGTGCCCGACGATTCCATCCCTAAGGAGAACACGTGCTCGCGGCCATCTGGGCCGACGTGCACGGTGCGCAGGCGCTGCACCTCGGGATGCCCGCAAGCCGAGCGCACGGTCAGCATTTCGAAGCCGTAATCGCCCGCCTCGACTTCCAG
>CAVCPR010000142.1:0-4715 GCA_963604235.1 Anaerovoracaceae bacterium
AGGTTCTTGCGAGTCCCGCATATGGTACTCGCAAGAAACCGATGCGGCGTAGTATTCCTGCTATCGAAAGCAAACGACGATAGCAAGGAGGCCGTACATGTTTGGCACAGGGCGCAAGACGGAAACGTATCTCAGGACGAAGGACGACATGAAGGCTATGCATGGCCGGCACGCTCGTCTTGATCTCGTCCAGCCGGTGGAGTCTCGTTGGGAGACGTCTCGCAATCGGGCGATGGGGCGTCGTCGGGAGGCGGCTGGCAATCGAGTGTCGGAATCTCGTCGGACGGTGGCTCCTAACCAGGAGCCGCGCCGTGAAAAGGATCCGGCCGCGGCCCCGCTGCCGGCGGTGAATGCGATCTCCCAGAAGGATTTGGAGCGCATGTTCGAAAAGTTCTTCCGCATGGGTGCCGCGGTGGCTGTGGGAGAGCTGTTCGGCGAGGGAATGCTCGATGCGGCGTCCACCTTCGAGGTGCGCGAATTCCTTGAAAGCTTCGGCATCGACGGCGTGCAGGCGGTTCGCTCCTTAGGCGTAACCGGTCCGTACCTAGAAGATTTCGCCTGCATCTTCGCAAGTGCCGAGCAGTTCCCGCCCGCCGCTTAGCAACGTCGTGTTTGTGCCGGGTATCGACGGCTCACTCACAGGTCACTCGCTCATTCGCCACGCGCCCGCCCGCTTGGGAGCTGTCCTCGCACAGCGATCCATGCGGGCGGTCGTGCATTCGGGTTCATCGCGTATCATAGGGGCAACAGGTGTGCTGCGCGCAACGTGGGACAGGAGGCGTTATGCCGAAGGAAGCGGGAAAGGAACGGCTGCTCGCACTCGCGAAGCTGTTCATGGAGGAAACCGACGAGGAAGTCGGGCTGACCACGAGCGCCATAATCGAGCTTCTACAGGAAAAGGGCATCGCCGCTGAGCGCAAAGCCATCTATCGGGATATCGCCGCGTTGCGCGAGGCCGGCATGGACATCCGCAAATACAAACGCGCGCCTGTGGAGTTTGCGCTGGCCAGCAGGCAATTCTCGCGCACCGAGCTGCTGCTGCTCGTCGATGCGGTGCAGGGCAGCAAGTTCATCACGAAGCGCCAGTCGGACATCCTTGTCAAGTCGATTAAAACGCTCGGATCGAAGCGGCAGACGCGTAGTCTTGACAAGCGCGTTTTTGTCGGGGGCCGCGTGAAGAGCCAAAACGACAGCGTATTTCGCAACGTCGACGTGATTCAGGATGCCATCGCAGCAAAACGAAAGCTGCGTTTCTGCTATGCGTCCTACGACTGCTCCAAGCAGTTGAAGCTGCGCCATGACGGGCAGGCGTACGAACAGACGCCCGTGCAGCTGCTGTATGTGGATGGTTTCTACTACCTCATCTGCTACAGCGACAAATACGACGATTTCGCCAATTACCGCGTCGACCGCATGTGCCGCATCATCGTCACCGATGCGCGCGCGGTTCGCAATGCGCGCATCGCCACCTTCAATGCGGAGGAATACGAGCAGCGCGTGTTCGGTATGTTTACCGGCTCGAGCGTCAGCGTATCGTTGCTGGTGGATGAACGGGTGATGAATGCGGTAATCGATCGGTTCGGCAAGGACGTGCAGGTCGAGGACCTGGGCAACGGGCGGGCGCGCGTGAGCGTGCCGGTCATGGAGACGCCGGTGTTTTACGGATGGGTTGCCCAGTTCAACGGCCAGGTTGTGATCGAGCAGCCCAAGCCGGTGCGAGACCAATTCGCGAACTATCTGCGCGATATGCTGACGGCATACGAGAGCTAGGGGGCACAGCGATGGATTTGCGCAACTACGATGCGACGTACGACGAGGAGAAGGACCAGTTCAAGCGCGGTTCGGTTTCCTTGGATATCGGCGCTCGCTATTACAATCAAGCCCTTGCGAACGATGATAGGGCGGCTTTCGAGATCGCGCGGGCCTTCTATGAGAAAAGCCTGTCGTTCGGCAATCCGCAGGCGGCGGTCAACTTGGGGTACATGTACCAGTACGGCCGCTTGGGCGAAGAGGACATGGAAAAGGCGTTCGACCTGTATCAGCGCGCCGCATTCTGCGAATTTCCCGAGGCCATGTACAAGGTCGCCGACATGCTCTATTGGCGCAATATCGCTTGCGATGACGAGCAGCGCGCGGATGAGCAGGCGTTTCGCTTGTATATGAAGGCGCATCGGCAATCGCAGGGGCTTGGGGTGTCCGACTGGCTGGCAAGTTCGGCGTTCCGCTTGGCCGGTTGCTTCGAATACGGGCGTGGATGCGAGCGGAATCTGCCGCTGGCGTACGCGTACTACCTGCAGGCCCTCACGTATTTCGAGTTCGCCATCGAAGACGGATTCGGCTACTACCGCAAGAACAAGGGGCGCTGCGAACAGGCGCTCGTGCGCCTGCGGGACCGGCCTGAAATCGATTATGCCGTGATGTGGAACCCCGTGCCGCAGGATGCGGATTTCGATGCCGATGGATTTTTCCGAACCGTTGCCGGTGCGGCCGTTGATCCGGGCAGTTATCGCGACTGCAGCGGGGATTTAATCATCGTATCGGCCGAGGACGTTGCCGAGGCGCAGCGCGTGGACGCGCGTGCCCGCATTGCGGAAGAGCTTCGCGTCGTGGAGTTCAACCTGGCGATGCCGGGCAACCTGGACAACCGCAGCTTGGTGCGCATCACGTTCGACGAGTTCGGTGCGGCGTTGGAGCAGGAGCTCGGTTTGGTTGGGAATCGTCAGTTTTTGCAGCTGCGCGGGGATGATGCCGCCGATTTGCGCGGGAAGCTGCGCGGGTTCGACCTCGCTGCCTGGGACGACTCTTACGAGCCGTACGGCCCGGGCGGTGATCTCGGCTTCGTGTGGAGCATGGAGGTGCTCAGCGATAGCGCAGGATTTTCCAGCAGGGGTTCGGACGCATGGCCGTATCACCTGCCGCGGCTGTTCGACGAGCTTTCCCGCTACGGGATAGCCAACGTGTGGACGACGGCGGAATCGTAGTTTTCGCGTCGCTCGTCGCGGTACAATCGCAGAGTTGCAATCGCAAATAGGAAAGGAACATGCATGGCATCGTTCGATTTTGAAGGCTACATTACCGATATCGTCGATTACCCGAAACCCGGCGTGGTGTTCAAGGACATCACCACGCTCGTGAAGGACCCCGCGGGCTTTGCGGCGACCATCGATGCCATTGCCGATCATTTTGCCGATGCGGGCGTTACCAAGGTGCTCGGCGCCGAGGCGCGCGGCTTCATGATCGGTGCTCCGGTCGCTTATCGTCTGGGCGCGGGATTCGTGCCGGCGCGCAAGCCGGGCAAGCTGCCGCGCGAAACGCGCAGTGCCAGCTACGATCTCGAGTACGGCAGCGACGAGCTGCATATGCACGAGGACGCCATCACGGCTGACGACGTGGTGCTCATCGTCGACGACCTGGTGGCGACGGCCGGCACGGCCGTGGCGCAGGTGGAGTTGGTGAAAAGCTTCGGCGCGAAGCTTGCCGGCCTGGGCTTTCTGCTGGAGCTCGAGTTCCTCAACCCTCGCGAGGTGATCGCGAAGGCGACCGATGCCGAGCTATTCTCGCTGGTGAAGGTAAGCTAAAGGGCGCTTTCTCGACGTACGGCAACGTGCGGGTCGTCCGCGAGATTCGCTCCGACAACATGCTGATGAACGCCATCGACGCCGCTCCGCTCGGCTTGGTCGATGGCGACACCTGCCTGATCGAGAGCGCGCACGGCGAGATCCCGCGCCGCGTGACCATTATCGAGGTGATCAAGCCCGGCTTGGTGAGCCTCGGCGAGGGCAACTGGGTGGACCTCGCCGACGGGACGGGTATCGACCGCGCCTACAGGCGAAACGCCTGGATGCCCTTGACGCGGATGTCCTTCGCGCCGAAGAAGCTGCGCAGGCTGAAGCGGATGTCGTCGCTGTAGTGCAGCCCCTTCGTTTCGATGAACACCTCGCCAAAGTCGGCGGGGTGGACGCCGCAGCCCTTCGCGCGGAGCTTTTCCGCCTCCGGCGCCTTGACGAATCGCGTGGCCAGCTCGGTCGTGTCCGCGCAGCAACCGATGGCGCTGACCGTGTCCACGGCGATGCCGACGTAGCCTTTCTTGCGCATGTAGTCGATAAGCGGCTGGTCGAGCGCGATATGCACCGGGGAATCCTTTCCGTGGGATGAAAACGCCGCTGCCCATTGTAGGGCAGCGGCGTTTTGTTTGCGCGGTTGTTTGGCGAACGGCGGGCGCGGCACCAAAGCCGACCCGCGCTTTCTCGTCCTTTACGCCATGTCCTCCAGGCGGCCGTGGCGCTCGTAGCGGGTGATGCGGCTCGGGCGGTTGTCGTCGTCGACGAACACGACGCGCGGCGGGTTCGCGTTGGCCTCTTCTTCGCTCATGAGCGCGTAGCACATGATGATCACCTTGTCGCCGACCGACACGCAGCGGGCGGCCGCGCCGTTGAGGCAGATCATGCCGCTTGCGCGCTCGCCGGCGATCACGTAGGTCTCGAAGCGCTGGCCGTTGTTCACGTCGACGATCTGCACCATCTCGTATTCGCG
Organism: Anaerovoracaceae bacterium; assembly: GCA_963604235.1. Classification (GTDB taxonomy): domain Bacteria; phylum Actinomycetota; class Coriobacteriia; order Coriobacteriales; family Eggerthellaceae; genus Senegalimassilia. The sequence goes on from CAVCPR010000142.1 coordinate 4,534, forward strand.
GATGCCTGCCGCATCCATCAGGTCCTCGTCGACGGTGATGGAGCCGACGTAGTCGAGTTCGGCCTGCACGACGGTGGCGCGGTGGATTTTGCCTTTCAGCATGGTAGAGAGCACGGGTTTGCCTTTCTGCATTCGGTTGCGGTTTGCGCGGTTGGTGGTTGCGGGTGGGGAAGGGAGGCGGC
>CAVCPR010000143.1:0-4627 GCA_963604235.1 Anaerovoracaceae bacterium
ATTGGGAATTTGGGGGAATAATTTTAGGGGGAGAATAATCGCATGCGTATCTCGTATATCGACGAATTCATAGAGCTGTACAAATGCGTCAACTTCAACGAGGCGGCGCGCAACCTGTTCATCAGCCAGTCCACGCTTTCCAAGCACATCAAAGCGCTTGAGGAGGACCTTGGCGTGAAGCTGTTCAACCGCGACAAGTACTACTCCGAGCTGACCATCCAGGGCAGCGAATTCTACCCCTACGCCATGCAGATCTCGAAGGCCTACAAAGCCGCGCAGGACCAATTCGCGAATGAATCGGTGGCCAAGGGGCGTTTCTTGGTGGGCGGCCTTATGGACAGCACGCGCGAAGTCGACTGGCTCAACCGCGCCACGAAGACCATGCGCAAAACGTATCCGCAGTTCACGCCCATGTTTATCCCGTCCGGCGTCAACTCCCCCATGGGCGAGCTTGTAAGCGGCAACCTCGATGCGCTGGTGCTGGCCCACGAGGAGCGCAGCGAATTCGACCGCGAGATCAACCCGGTCGAGGCCATTCTGCTGAAGAAGGTTCCCACCATGGCGCTCGTGAGCCGCGAAAGCCCTCTCGCCGAGCTGCCGTACGTGAAGGCGGAGGACCTGAAACGCAAAACGTTCGTCCATATGGTGGGACCGCGCATGCAGTCAGGCTGGAAACGCATGGAGACCATCTTGGAGAGCCTGCATATCGAATACGACACGCGCATGGTACCCATCATGAGCATGTACGACTACCAAAGCGTCACACTTGCCGAAAACGAGGTGCTGCTCATCCCCCGCTGCGAGCTTTCCCCCGGCGAGCAGGCCGAAGACGTGCTGTCGGAAGACACCGTTGCGCTCCACATCGCCGAGGATGCCGCCTACACGCCGCTGCACCTCATCTTCCGCAAAGACGCCGCGCCGAGCTACATAAGGGATTTCGCCGAGGTGCTGAAACACACCCCGCTCTTCGCCGCGGCCTGCCCCAACTTCACCTGCTTATAGGGAAGTCGGCGCAGGCCCCAGGCGTCAACGGCCCCGCCGCCTACAATGCCACCGTGCGCGAGGTGCCGTCGCGGAACAGGGCTTCGGCGGCAGATGGGTCAAGCGCGGCAGCAGCGGCACCGTCCTTGGCCACAACACCGTCCTCGGGCGCGACTTCGGCCCCAACCTCGGCCCGAAGCGGGATACGCAAAAGCGCCACGCTCTGAGCCGCAATGCCGGAATTGAACCAGGCCCGCGCGCGCTTGAGCATCGCGGCCGTGTCCTTTGCGGCGGCGCAATCCGGCCCGAGCGCCACCTCGATGAGCGCCTTACCCTCGAATTCGAACAGCATGCTCTCAAACGGCACCTCTAACCCGCCGTTTCTGCGCCGCATGATGTTGAACGCCACCATGGTGTTGGAAATCTTCGCGATGATGTTGCGCAGCCAGCGATCCATCATGGTGTCCCACAGCTCCACCGCCGCAGGGTCGTCCGTTTCCCAATACGGCTTATGCAGGCGCACGGCCACGCGCATCGCGCAATGGGGCGGCACAGCCTCAAGCGACGCGGCGAGAACTCGACCTTCGTCGACGTTTCCTTCCCCATCGGTGGCCGCAGAAAGGATGGCGGCCTGCGTCTGCTCGTCGATGGGCTCCTCGTGGAAGTTCGCGCGAACGGGCGCTATATATAGGTACGAGCGCTTCAGCGCTTGCGTCAGGTCGGATTCGGGATCAAGGCGCGAATCGACATGTGCCGTCAAAATGACGGAAGGCCTCACGGTCATGAGCATTCCTCTCTTGTCAAACTGCGCCTCTCAAACCCGCTTCGATTGTGCCGTTCGCGCGCCTCATTCGTCAACTACGCGCTGTGCACGTTTTGGATTCGACTGATTACAAAGAGCATCGGCGATTCCCAAGTGGAATCGAGTTCGCGTTGACCGAATCAAGCCGCCTCCCATACTCGAAGGTGTAGGAAGCGCCATTCAAACCCGCAACCGCCGCTTCATCAATCGACCCGCGCGCAACCGAGGGGGCTGCGCCAAGTGCATGGCCGCGTGGGGAGCTGCATACGACGAAAAGAGGGAACATGTCTCAGATACCGAATTCCCCGGATTTAAGCTCGCTATACGACGAGTTCAACCTGGAAGCGGCCATCGACGACCGCTTCAGCACCGAGGGCATCGACACGGATAGGGGCTCTTGGATACCCAAGGCCCCAACGCAAACGGCACCGGAGGCGAAGAGGGTGCTGGCGGACACGCGCACGGCCGAGGAGCGCACGGCCGACCTGTTCCGCAAGATGGGGCCGCAGCACCGCCTCTTGCGCGCGGTGCTCGCCCGTTGCGAGAAGCGCGCACCGTTTGAGGATGTAGAGCGCACGGTGACGGACGCGCAGCAGTTCAACGCCTCGGTGTATTCGACGGCGAACGTGTGCGGCATGCTCGAAGGCGCCGGAGCATTGGCGCACGTCACCGAGGATGGAACGCCCTACGACGAGTATGCGAACGAACCCGAGCTGGTGATCGTCGATGACCAGCGATTCCTGAAGCCCCGCCCCGCGCCGCGCAGCTTCTGGGAAACCACTCCCGCCGGCGCCGAGCATCTGCGAGCCTACGACCCGCACGCGCAGCTGGCCGCCATCTACGGCGAATTCCCGCAAACGCTGCCCATCTTCAAACGCGTGCTCGCGCTGCTGGCCAGCTCGCCCGAGGGCGCGACGCTTGCGCAGATCTCCGCCATCGTGGACGACGACCCGCTCGTGCAAAAACCGCGCTTCTACGCCGGCCACTTCCTGGAACGCCTGGAGCGCGCCGACGCCGTGGTGTGGCGCGATGCCTGGTGCATCACCGACATCGGACGCGCATCACTCGAGCAGATGGCTGATGTGTTGGATCCGGGCCTGCCCGCGAAGCAGCAGTAGAGGAGAGTGAACATGAGCAAGCGCAACGAAACCGCGGCCGAACAGGTCGAGCGGGCCGGAAACAAGCAAACCGAGCAGGCCGCCGAAAACGTCAGCTACCTGGAAATACACGATCTGTGCCGCGAGTACGCGGACGCGTTCGGCCTGATGGCGCACCTGTGCAACAAGGAGGTCGACCAGGACCTTCTCGACAAGCTGATGGGAACGCTCTACCCGCTTTCCAGCGGCAATGACAACGTTTCCGAGTCGAGCCGCCTCATTGCCGGCTACCTTTCCAAGACGTGGGAGGGCGCGCTCGATGAGCTGCACGCGGACTTCACCGCGACGTTCATCGGGCACGGATCGGATGGCCACAGCGCCGCCTACCCCTACGAGTCAACCTACACCAGCGCGAAACGCCTGCTCATGCAAGGCGCGCGCACCGAGGTGCTGGCCATCTACCGAAGCCAGGGGCTCGACAAGCAGGACACCTGGCGCAACAGCGAGGACCACATTTCCGTGGAGCTCGAATTCATGCAGCGTATGTTCGTGCGTGCGGCGAACGCGTTTAAGTTGGGAGACCTCGAGCACGCGGAATATTTCCTCACCGTGCTGCGGCGCTTTTTGGTGACGCACCCGCTGGCCTGGGTTCCCATGATGGCTGCGGAGATGCGCAGCTTCGCAAAGACCGACTTCTACCGGGGGCTGAGCTTCATGTTGGTGGGATATCTGCAGCTGGCAAAGCGAATGCTGGACGAGATCCTGAATATCCACGACGAGGAAGCCATCGATAGCGAAGGGATGTTCGCCATCGACTTCGATGCCAGCCTGGATACCGTGGACGATACGCCCGCAGGCGACGACGCGCAGGACGGCGCCGAGGGCAAGGAGTAGATCATGTCGCAGCGAGACGTCGAGGCCCTGCTTATCACGGGCAGCGTTTCATCAGGGAAAACAACTTTACTCGCACGACGCGCGGCCGCGCTTGCCGCACGAGGGGGCGATGTGCTGGTAGTTGCCGCCTGCCCCGGCGGGCTCACGGAGATCAGCCGGCAGCTCGCGCGCCTGGGCGCAGGCGATGCCGTGCACACCACCAGCGCCGCACGGCTGGCATCCGAGCTTCTTGCGCTGCCGGGAGCGGCGCGGCGCATCGGGTATGAGGCGCGCCTGATCACACCCGCCGAGGACAAGATGCTGTTCGAGGACCTGAAAACCAGCGGCATCAAGCAGGAACGCCTCCGCGAGATGACGGGCTTTTTCGAACGCACCTACAACGACTTGGGCGAGCAGGCCGACGACTTCCCCTTCGAGTGGGAGGAAACGGGCATGCTGGCCTACCAGCAGGATTACCTCAAAGCGTACGGAGTGACCACGCTCGAGCGCGCGACCTGCGCCATCTTCCGCTGCCTTAAGGCCGATGGAGCGCTTGCCCGACGCGCGGGGTGCGCGCACGTTTTGGTGGACGACTATCAGCTTTTAGGCCGCGCCATGCAGCGCATCTGCTGCCTTTTGGCAGAGACATCCATCGCGATAACCTGCGGCGCGGAGCCCGCAACACCCGTGAGTTTCCGCTTCCCCAACGAGAGCGGCGCGGACGAGTTCGTGGAGTTGTTCCCAAACGCCCAGGTCACGAGATTGGAAACCAGTTTTACGAGCAAGGGCGCGGCCGCGGCGCTCAACGTGCTGCGCGCCGATGAGGGCATGGGGCTCTCCCCGCTCATCTGTGCCTGCAAGGCAGGCGCAGGAG
>CAVCPR010000144.1:0-4545 GCA_963604235.1 Anaerovoracaceae bacterium
GATCGGCATTCCGGGCGCGGAACTGATCATTTAGCAGACGATTGCGCCTGCTAAAAGGGCGCCGTTAAGGAAGGTTCCATCAGGAAAGGCGCCGCTCAAGAAGGTCTCGAAATAGCGAACGCCGCCGGGCTTGCGGGCTCGGCGGCGTTCGTGCGTTTGTGCTGGGGGCGCGGGCGCGATTGCGGGTCGGGGTGAGCGGGCGGACCGGCCGACGTTTGCTCGGCAGTTCCGCAGGCGCTCCCGTGGCGCTCCCGTCGGGGTTCCCGCCAGCAGTTCCGCATTCATCTCCGCAGCTGCGTCCCCAAACCCTTAGTCGATGGCGTTCACCATGGCGCGCAGGATGTTGCGGCGGCTGAGCGCCCCGACCAGCTTGCCGTTGCGCGTGACGGGCACCTTCTTGATGCGCTTGCCCGCCAGCACGCCGCAGGCCACGTCGAGCGGCGTGTCTTCCTCGACCGACACCACGCGCTTGGTGGCGAGTTCCATGACGTTGAGGTCGGCGAGGTTCGCCAGACGCGTCTCGATGCTTTCGCTATCGGAAACCGACAGGCTGATACCCGCCGTGCCCATGGACATGTTCACGTCGGTGCGCGCCAGGTAGCGCATCGCGTCGCCGTCGGTGACGTAGCCGACCAGCTCGCCTGCCTTGTTCACGACCGACACGCCCGAGGTGTTCGTCGCGGCGATGATGCCGATGACCTCGCGCATGGAAGCGGTCTCGGGAACGGTGGCGGCGTTGGCGTTCATCACGTCGGAAAGCTCGAAGCCGGCAAGGGCGCCCTTGGCGGCCTGGGCAAAGGCGGGCTCGGCCTGCGGGGCGTCGAGGATGTCGGCAGTGCTTTCCGCGGCCGTCGCGGTCGCCGGGGCCGCGTTGCCAACCCCGGCTTGACCAGCGGCTGCGCCTGCTGCGGCACCCGCACCGGCGCCGGCAGCCATCTTCGCCGTCTTCTTATCGCGCACCAGCACGATGATCAGGATGGCCGCGATAACCGCCAGCGCAACAACCACGTAGAACGACGCATGGTAGCCCGCGAACAGCTGCTCGGCGGCGCTTCCCGTTGTGGTGGAGCCGGAAACGGCCGATGAGACGGTTACCAAAAGCGCGATGCCGAAGGACGCCGCCACCTGGTTGATGGTGTTCGACGTGGACTGCGCGTGCTGGATGGCCTCGTTGGCCAGCGAGTTGACGCCCCAGGTGTTCAGCGGCGTCATGACGAACTGCATGCCGATGACGAGCAGGCCGTAGGCGACGCCCACCGCGATGATGGACGAGTCGATGCCGAGCAGGGTGAAGCCGGCGGCGCCGCAGATGATGATGACGATGCCGCACAGCACCGGGATGCGCACGCCGCGGGAGTCGAAGATGCGCCCGGAAAGCAGACCGGCGCAGGCGCTGATGGCGGCGCCGGGCAGCAGCGCCAGGCCGCTGACGGTGGCGGTGTGGCCGAGCGCGCCCTGAATGTAGAGCGGCATGATGGTGCCGACGCCCATGACGGTGGCCTGGAACACGGCGACGCAGATGACGGCGACGCGGTAGTTGCGGGTGCTCAGGATGTCCACGCGCAGCATCGGCTGCTCAAGATGCAGCTGGCGATAGGCGTAGGCGGCCAGCAGCACGATACCGACGATGATGAGGCCGATGTTCAGCGCGAGGTTCGTCGAGGAGCTGAGGCTGGAAAGGCCGTAGAGCAGGCACACCAGGCCGATCGTGGAAAGCAGGAACGAGGGCACGTCGAAGCGCGAGCGCTTGAAGTCGCCGTAGGGCTTGACGGCCTTCAGCGCGGCGAGCACCACGGCGACGGCGCACACGGCCACGATGGCGAAGATGGAGCGCCAGCCGACGGTGTCGACGAGCACGCCGGAAAGCGACGGGCCGATGGTGGGGGCGAAGCCGATGATCAGTCCGATGGCGCCCATGGCCGAGCCGCGGCGCTCACGCGGGATGATCAGCAGGATGACGCTGAACACCATGGGCATGACGAAGCCGGTGGCGCATGCCTGCAGCACGCGGCCGACCAGCAGCAGCCCGAAGACCGGCGCGACGGCCGACACGATGCTGCCGATGGCGAAGATGGTCATGCCGCCCAGGAACAGTTTGCGGGTGTTGAAGCGCCCCATGAGGAACGCCGCGAGCGGGATGACCACGGCCTCCGTGAGCGAGTAGCCCGAGCTGAGCCACTGCACGGTCGTCGCCGAAACGTTCATGTCGTTCATGATGGCGGGCAACGCCGAGGTGAGCAGCATGGCGTTGAGCACCGCGATGAACGTGCCGACAAGCAACACCCCAATCATGCGTTGCTTGTCTTTTTCAATTCCTAATCCCATCAATCCTCCTTGTGGTCGGGTGGCCGCGGCGCGTTGGGCGGTGCGGTGCCGGTGCCCACGTGTCTGGGGCTTTGCCCGGTTTCCCGTCTTGTCGGCGCCCGAGCGGTGCGGCCATTACAATTGATATTTGTCAGTTGTGTAGGGTAGCGAAATTGATTGACAAATATCAACCGACAACACAAAATAGTCAAAGTTAAAGATCCTGCGGCCAGAGAAATAAGGCAGAATGGCTGCAAGGTGCGGATTGGTAAAAGGAGGTGCGGACGATGACGGAAAGTGATTCCCGCGATGTGCCCGGCGCGCGCGGCATCGAGCCGCTGGCCCCTGAAGAGGTCATTCTCGAGGCGTCGTGCGCGTTCGATGCGATATCGCGCGAGGCCGTGATGCATTACCGGTCGGGCCTGACGAAAGTGCAGACCGACATCGTGATAGGGCTGGCGCTGTTCGGGCCGTCGAGCATGACCGAGCTGGCGCATAACCTCGCGGTGTCGAAGGAGCACATCACGCGCGCGGTGAGCGCGCTGTGCGAAAAGGGCCTGGTGGTGAAACGCCGCAGCGCCGAGAGTTTCCGCAACGTGGAGGCGGCGCTGACCGAGAGTGGCCACGAGCTGTCGGTGACCATTCGCAAGGCGTCGATCGAGCAGGTGCGCGAGCCGCTTTCCCTGCTTACGGAGCAGGAACGGGCGGAGCTGATCGAGCTGACGGGCCGCGTGACCGAGCTGCTGCGGAAGGTACGGCTGTCGTAAGCGGGCGCGCCGCGCGGTCCGGCCGCGAGCCGCCGCCCGAGCGCCGCTGGCGAGCAGTGCCCGATTGCGCAGGTGGACGCGCCGGCGATGCCAGGCGCGCGAACATCGTCGGCGATTATCGAATCCTCTGCATCATCGAGGACGAGAAGCTTGTCATTGAAATTTTTTCGATAGGTCATCGTAGCGAGGTGTACGTGTCGAAGCGCTAACGAATTGCGGAAAGGGTGCGGCATGAAGCGGATTTTGGTGTTGGCGACGGGCGGGACCATCGCGTCGGCGGACGCGGGGTCGGGCCTTGCGCCGGCCTTGACGGGCGACGATCTGCTGACGTTCGTGCCCGAGGCGGCTGGCATGTGCGAGCTGGACGCCATGCAGGTGATGAACATCGACAGCACGAACATGGATCCTGCCGGCTGGCTGACCTTGGTGCGGGCGCTGCGCGATGACTACGCCGCCTACGACGGGTTCGTAGTCCTGCACGGGACCGACACGCTGGCCCACACGGCGGCCGGTCTTTCCTACTTGGCGCAGAACCTGGGCAAGCCCGTCGTGCTGACCGGGTCGCAGCTGCCCATGGCCGCGCCCGGGACCGATGCGAAACGCAACGTGCTCGACGCCGTGCGCGTGGCCTGCGACGGCGCGGCGCGCGGGGTTCTGGTTGCATTCGGTGGGGCGGTGATCGCCGGCACGCGCGCTCGCAAAGTGCGCACGCGCAGCTTCAACGCGTTCGAGAGCATCGGCCTGCCGGAGTTGGCGCGCGTCGACGACGACGGGCGGGTGCGGTGGCGTGAAGGGGCGCTCGATGGGCTGCGTGCAGGTGGCGATGCCGATTTGCTGGCGCCAGCGCAGTCGGACTCGGGGTTGCTTGATGGGCCGCGTGCAGGTGGCGATGCCGGCACGTTGGAGCCGGACGGGCCGCGCACGGATGGCGACCCTGTTTTCTACGACAGGTTGAATTCGCGCGTGCAGGTGCTTTCCTTGGCGCCGGGCGCGACTGCGGGCGTCGTCGCGGCGCTGCGTCCCCATGCGGATGCTCTGGTGGTCGAGGCGTTCGGGCTCGGCGGCGTGCCGTCGAGCGGCGACGTGGCCGAGGCGCTGCTTGCCTGGACGGACGGGGGCGGAATCGTCGTGCTCGCCACGCAATGCCCCCTCGAGGGCTGCGATCCGAGCGTCTACGAGGTCGGCCGCGCCTTCTGCGACCGCCCCGGCGTGCTCGTCGCGGGAGACATGACGCGCGAAGCGACGCTGGCGAAAACGATGTGGGCGTTGGGAGAGGCGCAGGCGTCGCCGGCTGCAGCGCAAGCGCCGGCCGGTGGGCTCGGCTCGCCCGGTGGTCATGCGACCGACCGGGAAAAGCTCGCCGCCCTCTTCGCCACCCCGATAGCCAACGACCGGCTGATGTAGAGCTTGACCAGTGCAAGCTGCGCGCGGCGGGACATAAGGCGATTTGCTACTTCAATAAAGCGAAAGTCGG
>CAVCPR010000145.1:0-4527 GCA_963604235.1 Anaerovoracaceae bacterium
CCGTTTCGCTGGACTGATTGGACTCGGGGAGTTCCTTGGCTGTCAGGACTTTCCCGTCGGATGCGGAGCTTGTCGTTTCAGCGCCTACTGCCGGCGAGCAGCCTGCTGTGTTCGCGGCGCCCGCGCTTCCAACACCGATTCCCATGCTCGCGGCTCCGGCGCCCACGCCCGCACACGCGCCCTCAACAGCGGCATCCGCACCCGTGCCAACTCCTTCGCTCGCGGCACCCGCTTCCGCACCTTCGCCGGCAATCGCTGCGACGCGTTTGCGGTCGGGGTGCAGGTCCATCATGCCGATGGCGAACAGCAGCGCGTTGACGCCGACGAGCAGCGGCAACAGCATGGCCGTGACGGCCGTGGGGTTGTTCGACTGGATGATCAGCAGCGAAGGGGCGCCGACGGCGATGGCGGTCAGGTTGTTGAGCGCGCGTCCCATGCCGGACCAAAAGTCGGGCACGCGGAAATGCGGCGCGATCCAAATGAACGACGCCGTGTAAAACGTCATGAACGCGCCCGATGCAATGAAATAGGCTACCTCGCCAACAGGGTCGGGCATGCCGGATTGAATCCCCAGCACGGCGGCTGCGGCCAGGATCGAAATCCAGAACATGGTGACGCCCATGTAGCGCGCACGTTTGACGTCGAACAGGATGCCGGCCAAAATTCCGCCCGCCGCCATCAGGATTCGCGGATTGATGTCGGTGTACTGGCTGGTCCAGGTCGAGTAGCCATCGGAAGTGAGATTGTAGAGCGTGTTGATGAGCAGCGCGAACAAAATCACAAGCGCAAGCATGAGCGCCATCGCCACGGGCGCCGTCATATGGTTGAGCCGCCAACCGATGGGCGGATATTCCTCGATGTGCTTGTCGGGGCGTGTCGACCGGCGCGACTTCATGACGTGAAGCACGCTCGTCGCCGGCCAGCTTCGCACGATGAGCACGCTCAGCGCCGTGATGCCGACGCACAGCACGAACGCCTCCGCGATCTTGTTCGGCGTCAGCCCGTAGAAGGGGATTTGCGCGACCATCGCCAAGGCGTGGCTTGCGCCGATGAACGTGGCGAAGTGCGTGATGGAGCGCGATTGCGCGCAGGTGGCCCAGTAGACGGCGCCGCCCGCCAAGCCAATGAGCAGGAATGACACCATGCCGGCAGCGACGATCGAATACGGCGTCGGCCCGCCGGCAACCCCGATGAGGCTCACGATGCCGAGTACCGTGGCCGCGGCCACGAATACGGCGCGGCGCTTTTCGGGAACGAATCGGTTGACGAGCGGGAAGGCCAGAAGGCCCACGGTGCTGGCTCCTTGGATGGGCAGCTGCGACAGGGTGGTGCCCGGTCCGCTGAGATGACTCATGCGCGTTTGGAAGAATAGCGTGGCCTCGAGGAACACGAAGAAGAACAGGGCGAGCGCGCAAAACAGCGTCAGATGTTTGGAATTGATCTTGCGCATGCCCCCTCCTTCCGCGCGTCAGAGGCGGCGGGTTATGTGTTGCCCTTGGTTTCGCGAAACCTTTTCGCTCCAGCTATTGTAACGATTAATTCCTTGCGTTCTGTTTACGTTTCGTTGCTCTTTTGAATAATCCGGGCTAGCTGCCGGCTGCGCCTCTGCGTGCCGCCTGCCGCCGTCCGGCCGTGCCTCTGCATGTCGTTCGCCTGCGGCGACCCCCGGATGTCCCCTAGATTATCCGCCGGCTTCACCCGTCGTATATACGACCCCCTCGTTTTCCCTGTTCGAAGGCTTGATCTTGTGGCTGTTCGGGCTGCTAGCCGTATGTGCGCCCTACTTTTTGCGCGTGGTATTCAGCCATACTGGAAACAGATGATGCGGCGGCAATTTCCCCTGCCGCATCGGACATGCGCAATGCGCGGTGCTCGCCACGGCGGCGCTGTGCGGAAGGGAGACGACGATGGAGGTATCACGGGGGAAGTGGCGCGCAGGGCTTTGGACTTGCAAGCGCAAAGGAATGTGGAAGGCAGCGGCACGTTGGAAGGGGGCGACATCATGAAATCAAGCACAAAACGAACCATGAAGCACAACGCGACCCGTCGCCTGCGGGTTGCGATGGCGATTCTTCTGATGCTGACGCTCAGTCCGCTCGTCGGCGGGCTGGCGTTCGCGACGGGCTCGACGGGCGCGGGCGCGGGCGACGGGGCGGATTCGGCCTCGGGCACGACAACCTCGGGCGTTGCCGCCGCGACCGTCGACAACGCGACCGCGGTTGCCGATGCCGACACCATCTGGAGCTGGAATGACCTCATCGGCGATTCAACGCAGAACGTCGGCCGCATTTGGACCGATAAATCCGTGGTGGCAACCGATAAGATGAGCCACGGCGACGTCACGGTTGAGAAGGCTGCCGGCTCGGACTTCCTGACGGCGCTCACCGCGCTTTCGTCGACATCGAACCTTTCGTCCATGTCTACCACGCCGCTCGACATCGTGCTGGTGCTGGATACGTCGTCTTCGATGACCAGTAATTACATAACCAAGTCGGACGGTTCCTCGGAGACGAGGCTCGCTGCTTTGAAGGATGCCGCGAACTCGTTTGTCGGATCGATTGCTGAGAAGAATAGCGGTGTTACCGATGCGGACAAGCAGCATCGGATTGCCGTGGTGAGCTTCAATTCCTCTGCGACCAAGCAGCGGGATATGACGCTATGCGTTGGTGACGAGGCGACCGCGATACAGACCGCGATCTCGAATCTTGGCTCCAGCCAGGGCACGCATTCCGATTATGGCTTGCAGAAGGCCAACGAGGTCTTGACCGATTCGAAGCGCGATGGCGCTAAGCAGGTTGTCGTCTTTTTCACTGACGGCGTGCCTACCACATCGGGCAGCGCAGAGGCGAACTTCGACCCCGCTATTGCCAGCCCTGCCGTCGGTTACGCCAAGGACATGAAGGATGCGGGCGCGACCATCTACACCATTGGCATCATCGATACCGCTAACCCCAGTGCCAATCCCACCGACGCAGGAACATCGAATGCCAACAAGTTCCTGCACGCGGTGTCGAGTAACTATCCCAATGCCACGTATGAGAGCAGCGGAAGCGATTACGCATGGACCTTTGGCGATCGTGCCAAGAGCGGCGACGAAGACGCTACCTTCTACAAGAGCGCGACTACCGCCGACGAGCTCTCCAAGATCTTCGACGACATCTCCAAGGAGATCACGCAGGATTCCGGCTATCCGACCAAGACCACCGAGGGCTACGAGTCCGAATCCGGCTACATTACGTTCACTGACCAGCTGGGCGACTACATGCGCGTGACCGACCTGTCAACGCTGGTTTACAACGCTAAGGTGTATACGTGCGGCACGCCGAGCACAACGGAAACTTCGAGCGGCAGCATCGACACGTATCAGTTCAGCGGCACGGTGGTCGCCGGCGTTAAATCCGGTGACCTGAAAGACATCATCGTTACCGTCACGCGTTCCAACAATGTGGCCATGGGCGACCTGGTCCAGGTCAATATCCCCGCGACGCTCATCCCGCTGCGTAATTTTGAGGTTGACCTGACCGATAACACCATGAGCGCGACTTCGAAGACGCCTGTTTCGGTGTTTTACTCCTCCGGCCTGAAGGACGAGGTTGCCGGCTTGTTGGTGCAGCCCGATGAGGATATGGCGAAGTACATCGTCGCCAACACCGACAAGGCCACCGGCAAGGTGAACTTCTATGCCAACAAGCGGAGCGGCGACACGGACTTGGGCGACGTGACGTCCCAGTTCGAACCGTCCAGCGGCAATAGCTACTATTACTTCACCGAGGACACGCCGATTTACGAAGATCGGGATTGCAAAACGCGCGCCAAATCGATCGTTGATGGGACGACGTATTATTACCAGCATAGCTTCTACGAGCTTACGGGCGGGACGACCGACGAGCAGACTGGGACCACGAGCGGCACGCCCGAAGCGCAGACCGAGGTGCGCGAGTTCCCCGGCAGCGCCGCTACGGCATTCGAGGGAGCCATCGACACCGACGAGAACGGATCCTACTTCAAGAAGGGGACCGCGCGTCTGGTCTACATCAACGAGCTGCATAAGGATAAGGGCGAGGGCAATAAGACCGAGACGGCAGCCGACGTTCTGAACCCGAAGTGGAACAGCGAGGCCTCCGTGGCCGACGCGACGATGGTCACCCCGCATCTGGGCAATAACGGCAAGCTCTCCGTCGACAAGCCCGCGACGCTTGAGGTTTCCAAGGCGATCACCGTGCCTGCCGGGTATGACGCGACGGACTTCGCCGACACCGGGTTCACCTTCGAGCTGAACGTGCCCGCGGCAGCGAACTACTCGTTCCCGGCTGTGGTGGTTGACGCGAGCGGGAAGGCGACGTGCGACGAGTTCGCGCTGGCTTTCGATAAAGACGGCAAGGCGACCCAGACCATTAAGCAGGGCGAAACCCTGCAGGTGAGCGGCTTGGGCACCGGTTGGACCTACAAGGTGACCGAGCCTACGGATAAGCTCCCCGAGGGGTTCACGCAGACTCCGCCCGCGGACGACGAGGGCAAGGCCATTGC
>CAVCPR010000146.1:0-4466 GCA_963604235.1 Anaerovoracaceae bacterium
AGCAGCGTCAGCAGGATGCAGACGGCCTTCTGCTCATACCAGGACAGCACCATGGTCAGCGGCAGGTCGTTCACGCCGCACTCGAACGCCTCGGCGAGCGCGAGCGCGATCTGGATGGCGCCGTAGGCGTCGTTGCACTGGCCGACGTCGAGCAGGCGCGGGATGCCGCCGATCTCCCCGAGGTTGAGGTCGTTGAAGCGGTACTTGCCGCACGCGAGCGTCAGGATGACGGAATCTGCCGGGGCCTGCTTGACGAAATCGGTGTAGTACGAGCGCTCGCGGCGCGCGCCGTCGCAGCCCGCGACAAGCATGAAGCGGCTGATGGCGCCCGACTTCACGGCGTCGATGACGGCCGGCGCCACGCCGAGCACGGCGGCATGGCCGAAACCGGTCGTCATGGTTTCGCCGCCGTTGTGGCCGGTGAACGTCGTGTCTTGCGCGAAGCCGCCCACCTCGATGGCCTTGGCGATAACCGGCTCGAAATCCTTGTCATCGCCGATGTGGCAAGCTCCGGCGAACTCGACCGGGCCGCAGGTGAACACGCGGTCGGCGTAAGCATCGGTCGGCGGCATCAGGCAGTTCGTGGTGAACAGGAACGCGCCCGGCAGCTCGGCGAACTCTTTGCGCTGATTCTGCCATGCGGTGCCCACGTTGCCCTTCAGGTGCGGGTATTTGCGCAGCTCAGGATAGGCGTGCGCGGGAAGCATCTCGCCGTGCGTGTAGATGTTCACGCCGCGGCCCTCCGTCTGCTCGAGCAGCAACTTCAAATCGTGCAGGTCGTGGCCGCTGATGACGATGAACGGGCCGGCTTCGACGGTCATGCCGACGGTTGCCGGGGCAGGGGTGCCATAGGTTTCGGTGTTGGCCTTGTCGAGCAGCGCCATCACGGACAGGTTGACCTCGCCGACCTTCAGTGCGCAGGCGAGCAGCGCGTCGCCATCGGCGTCGGAGCCGATTGTGCGCAGCGCCTCGAGCGTGAAGGCGTTCGCGTCATCGTCGGTGTAACCGAGCGCGGCGGCGTGGTAGGCGTAGGCGGCCATGCCGCGCAGGCCGAACAGGATGAGGCTCTTCAGCGAGCGCACGTCTTCCTGAGCGTTCCAAACCCGATTCATGTCGTAGTCGGCGGGTGCTGCCGCGCTTGCCGCGGCGGTTTTCGCATGCACCGCGTCGATGAGTGCGGAAAGCTTCGCCTCGTCGAAGTTCACGTTGGTCACGCAGGCGAACATCGCCTCCATAACCAGGGAAAACGTTGCTTCGTCAGCGGTTTTGCCTTCAAGCGCCTGCGCAAGCGCAACAAGCGCGCCGGTCAGCCGGTCCTGCAGGCCGGCCGCCTCGGCGGTCTTGCCGCATACGCCTTGCGCCCCCGTGCAGGCGGTGCAGCGAGCAGTCTGTTCGCACTGGAAGCAGAACATGGAAGTTTCGGACATGGCATAGCTCCTCTCGTGGTGTTTGCCGTTGTTTGCACCCTACGCGTGTTTCTAAGGCTAGAATGTTCCCTAGAGAACATCTTTGGAAAGAGTGCCGAAATTGCAAATTGCGGATGCGCCCATATTCAGAGGAATCGACCCGGCGGACGTCGAAGTGATGCTGCCGTGTTTGAAGTGCGCCGAGCGCACCTATGAGCGCGGCGAGCGGGTGCTGCGCGCGGGTGAAGAGGCGCGACGCATTGGTGTGCTGCTCTCGGGCGGGCTGCATATCGAGATCGTCGACGCCTGGGGATCGGTCACCGTTTTGGAGTCAGTGAGTCCCGGCGAACCCTTTGCCGTGGCGTATGCCTGCGGGAAAGATGCCGTCATGGACGTGGACGTTGTTGCCGATCAGAAGAGCGTGGTCGCCATGCTTGACGCCGCACATGCGATGCGTGCATGCCCGAGGCAATGTTCGTGCCACGCGACGCTCGTGCGCAATCTGCTCGTTTCCATGGCAAGCAAGAACGTGGCGCTGAACCGCCGTGCGATGGCGACCGCTCCGAAAAGCGTGCGCGAGAAAGTTCTGGCGTATCTGTCGCTGCAACAGAAGCTGCACGGCTGCCGACAATTCGCCATACCGTTCACGCAGGAGAAGCTTGCGGCGTATTTGGGCATCGACCGCAGCACGCTGTCGGCAGAACTGTCCGCGCTGCGAAGCGAGGGCGTGATTTGGTATCGTGGGAAGTATTTCGAGTTGAAGTAGTCCGATCGGCGCAGCTTCGATTTCCGCGAGATATCATCTCGATAATATATCTTATGTTAAGTAGGTACGGTGTCGCGCTTCTTCCCGATCTTTTGCACGGTACGAGCATGCAATCGCACTTAGGAAAAACTTGCTGGTGATGTATACCTATTGGTGAGGTATACCAATCTGCAAATTATCCGATTGAGCGAAAGCCCAATCCCTAATAGAAAGCGCCGAAGGCGCGTCGCTGATTTCCTCAGCCGGCGACTCTCCCTATTTCGTAGCGGCGAGGATGTTTGCTTGCAACAGCGCCGTGTTGTCGCTGCCGATGAATCGGTTCGTCACTTTCGCCATGGTTTCGGCCGGGATGCTCCGCCCGCCGGCAAGCCAGCTGCGCAGGATGCTCGCCACCCCTCCGGCGATGTACTGGAATTGCAATTCGCACAGCTGCTCGCACAGAGCTTCGTGTTCTTGCATGACGCCTTTGAGCGCCCCGTCGCGCCGCAGCGTGTCGAAGGGGCGCGCCGCGGCGATGCAGCGGCTATGCAGCACGTCGGTGAGCTCGGAAAACATCGCGCCGTCGCCGTTTTCGCTCAGCGCCAAGGACAGCAGGTTCTCGTTGGAGATGGAGTATTCGAATAGATCGAGCAGCAGCGGCTCGAAATCGTCGGCGGCGATCTCGGCGGCGTGGCTGTCTATCAGGTCGATGCAGATTTGGAAGATTTCGGCCTTCACGTGTTCGAACATGTCGAATACGTCCTGGTAATGGACATAAAACGTCGCGCGGTTTACATCGGCGGCGCGCGTGAGCTCCGTCACCGTAATGCTACGCAGCGGCTTTTCGGCCATTAGATCGAGCAGCGCCTCGGTGAGCGCCGCGCGTGTTTTGCGGCTGCGGCGGTCCGTTTTCTGCCCTTCGGACTCTTTGCGCCAACGTGGCATCAGCATGTCTTCGGCCATGCACTCCCCTCTCTCGCGTTGTTCGCGGGTCGACCTTGACGTGGTACGGGCGCAATGTTGCGCGTCGGGCACGTTCCCGCTTCCGCGCTCCGCTTCACGCGCGGCCCCCCATCGCTTCAAACTATCCCCACACGGCTATTCGACACGATCTTCGACATTTGTCGAATAGCCGACAGTTCGTCGAACTATTGCGCATTGCAGCTTTTCTGCATCTTATTCGATACTTGTCTTGCAATCAACAGGTGTCGTGTAAACGGCAGGCATCGAAGAACGTTCTTTGATGTGGGCAGCGAACGCATCCGATGCGAAACCCGCAAAGCGCCGCACGAGGCATGCGAAACGCACGACGCACAAGAAAGCTGGTGGCGGCCGTGTTCGCCATTGCGGTCGCCGCCTGCGCGCTATGCATTCCGCAGGTCAAGGTTAATTACAGCATGACCGACTACCTGCCCGAGGACGCGGCGTCCGTTCAATCGCTTGCCGATATGAAGGACGCTTTCGGCGAGGGCGTCGCCAATGCGCGCCTGTACGCCGAGGGCATCAGCTTGGCGCAGGCCGCGCAGCTCGCCGAGCGCCTCGCCGACGTCGACGGCATCGGCGACGTCATGTGGCTCGGCAGCGTGGCGGACGTGAAGGAGCCGCTCGAGGTGCAGGATGCCGACACCGTTTCCAGCTGGAAAACCGACAGCGGCTACCTGTTTTCGCTCACCGTCGACGAGGACGGCGCCGTGCAATCGTTTGCCGACGCGCGCGCCGCGGCCGAGAATGCCGGCGCAACGCAGGTTTCGCTCGACGAGGACGGCGCCGTGCAATCGTTTGCCGACGCGCGAGCCGTGGCCGAGGACGCCGGCGCATCGCGGGTTTCCCTTGACGGCAGCGCCGTGACCACCGCCAGCGCGCAGTCGTCCACGAGCGTGGAAATCGTCTACATCATGCTCGCCGCGGCGGCCATTATCGTCCTCATCCTGCTGCTGACCTCGCATTCATGGTTCGAGCCCGTCATTTTCCTCGCCGTCATCGGTGCGGCCATCGTCATGAACATGGGAACGAACCTGGTCATGGGCGAAATTTCGTTCATTAGCCAGATCTGCGGCGCCATCCTGCAGCTTGCCGTGTCGATGGACTACGCCATCGTGCTGCTGCACACGTACAACCGCTGCCTGCGCGAATTCCCCGATCCCGAGGAGGCCATGGCGCGCGCCATGATGCGCGGCTTCACCGTGGTGCTCTCGAGCGCCGCCGTCACCTTCTTCGGCTTCTTGTCGCTGACCGTCATGCGCTTCGGCCTGGGCGTGAACATGGGCATTGTGCTGGCGAAAGGCATCGTGTTCAGCTTCCTCGCCATCATGCTG
>CAVCPR010000147.1:0-4457 GCA_963604235.1 Anaerovoracaceae bacterium
CCTCAGGCACGGTCCCGGCACCATCCGATGCCGGTATGGACCCGACATTGCTTGATGCAGGGATGGAACTCGTAGGTCCGAGCGCAAGCTCGGACACCGCCGCGAAGCGGCGCAACGCGACCGAAACACGGCCACCAGCGCAAGCCGTCATCTCCACCACGGGAAACGTCGGCCAACTGCCCCCGACCACGAACTCGCACGCATCGCTCGACCTCGACGCCCCGAACCCCACGGGATCGAAAGCGGTGAACTCGATCTCGGCCGACCCGTCGGCGAACAACGAAGACCACGAACCGCACCCGGTGCAGACGGCGTCGCGGTACGACACGCAGGGATCCCCGGGCAAGACCAAAACCCCGCCGCCCGGCCGCAAAAGGGCGGCGTAAACCGCATGCCGGACATCCGCGCGGGCCGCCTCGTCGCAATCCCGGAGGAAATCCCAATACAGCCGGACCCGGATCACGCGCGGCCCCACCTCGCCGCCCAAAAGAACGGCGCCGCACCGCCCGGGCACGGCCACCGCCCGGGGCGCCACGGCATGCCCGCAAACCTCGGACACCTCGGCCAAGCACCACGGCGAGAAGTCCACGCCCCCGTAAACGATCGACCTCACAGCACCCCCCGGGCACGCCCGTAAGAAAGGGAGCGCCTATATTGCTCCAAATCGGTCCGGAAGCCGTCCCGCCGCAAGCCGTCCTGTCGGAAGTCGTCCCGTCGCAAGCCGTCTGTAGGGGCGTACGCAAGTGCGCCCAAAAACGACCCGGGGGCACTAGCCGACGCGACCCCGCCCGAAAACGACTCGGGGGCACTAGCCGACGCGACCCCGCCCGAAACGAAACCCTTCGACTTCACAACACACCTCACAAATCAACGGAATCCACACCCATCAGCACCACGACGCAGGAAACCTCGATCGAGACCACCCAACGCCCGGACGAGTCCCGCCCCAGCTCCTCGACCGCCCCGCAATCGGCCTCCAGCACCCGCACGCCGCTCGCGGCGCGCAGCGCCCCGCACCCCACGCTCGCGCCCAGCCAGTCCACCCGCGGCAGGTCGCGGCTCAAGCCGGCGGCGGTGTTCACGGCGTCGATCTCGGAATCCATGCACACGTGCACGCGGACCTTTTCGCGCCCGCGCTCCACGCCGTCGGGAAAGCGCGCCTCGCGCTCCCAGCCGCCCGGCCGCACCACGATCGGCTCCGCGCACGCGCGCCCCGAAGGCACGCGGTCGAACACGTTCGCATACCCGCAGCTGCGCAGCGCGCAGGCAACGACGCCGGCGGCGCCCACGCCGGTGGCGCCCTCGCAGGAAAACCCCATCAGGCCACCTCCAGCTCCCAGTGGTGCACCCGCCCGCGCACCACGCAGCACCGCCTGCAGCTCTTCACGAACACCGCCGGCCCCGCGCCGATCAGCACGCGCGAGCCGGCCGGCACCTCGAAGGCCCCGGCGGAGTTGACCGAGTCCACCAGCACGCGCCCATGCCCGGCGTCGGTCGAGCGGTGCGGCTCGTCCACGACGGACTGCTCGAACTCGAACCGCACGTGCCGGATCAGCCGCGCATCGCAAAACCCGCCGCAATCGTCCGGCGCCCAGACCAGCATGTCATCGGGCAGAAGCCTCTTGGGAATCGGCCGCAAGTACCGCATAAACCTCACCTCGAATCATGAAAGGGAAAGGGAAAGGGGGAAAGCCCCTCAGCCGGCCCCGCAGAACGAGAGCCCGGTGCCGGAAAGCTCGGCCAAGACGGCCTCGAGCGCCACCTCGCGCCCCGTGGTGCCCTTCTCCATGTAGTTGGTGACCTTGAAGTCCCCGACGGCGTACCCGCCGACGCGCCCCTCGCCGAACTCGGCGAAGGCCTCGCAGGCGGCGCAGCAGGCGAACTTCCAAGCCGCCAGGTCGTCCTCGTCAAGATCGCCGACATCCCCGCAAACGAACCGCATCAGCCGCAAAGCCGCCGGAAGCGCCTCGGCGAAAGCCTCGGCGCCTATATCCCCGCCGTAAGAATCGCGATAGAAAAGGAAATCCGGGCATGGACTTTGTAGGTTTGGACGCAAGTTCAAACACCCCGGCGAAGCCGGGCAACCGGACCCGGACGGGGCCGGGGAATCAACCTCGACCACAACTACGCCCCGACCGAAACGAAAACCCCGTCCAACTTGTTGTCCAGCAACTCCACGATGCCGTACTTGCGATACTTCCTCATGTACGAATCCAGGTTCTCCAGCTCGTCGGGGCTGAACACGCGCGACGCCACATGCTTGTCGAACTTGATCACGGCGGACTTCTCCACGACCATCCAGTTGATGCTCTTGCCGTCTGCGGCCTTGGCATACCCGAACTGCTCGCCGTCCCCGGAAAGCAGGTCGATCTTGGAGTAGAAGCGGCGCTGCGGAACCTCGACCACCTGCGAGAAACGCGTGAGCACGTGCTTGGATCGGTTCGGGTTCACCAGCGAGAAGTCGTCCAGGACGCCCTTCAGGGTCGGCGTGATGAACAGCACGCGGCCGCCCTCGGCAACCTCCAGCTCGTCCATCGCGTTGGTCGCGGAGCGCAGGTCCTTCAAAATGTCCTCGGCCTCCGCGTCGGCGTAGCTCTTCGCCTCGGAGTCCACGCCCGCGTGCGAGGCGATCTCGGCGAACGTGAACGCGTCGGCCTCCGGGGCCACCTGCGTGCGCATCAGCTCCGATCCGGCCGCCACGAAGCAGTCGAGCACGCCGGCCTCCTCGACGTCCATGACGTCCGCGAGCAGCTTGATGCCGCGGTCGTAGTTGAACGTCTTCGTCTCGTAGTCGAACGAGATCGACCCGGTCTTGTAGCCCACGTTGCGCGTATAATCACCCAGGCCGGAAACGGAGATCTTCGGAATCATGATCTCCTTGGCATTACGGCCGGCCCTCACCATGCGCCCGCCGCTAGTCAAGCACCCGGCAACCGAAGCCTTCTGATAAACGGCATCCAGCACGCTCACGTAATTCTTGATAGAAGCTATCTTGTTCGGCATATCTACTCCTCTTCGCAACCCTTAAAAAGTCCGACGCCCGCTACGCGGGCTGTCTATTAATGCGGGGCTAACGCCCGCTTCCCATCCCGGAATCTGTCTCGGGGTACGACACGTCGTAAGACGTCTGTAGGGGCGTACGCAAGTGCGCCCAAAAACGGCCCAAAGGCACTCCCTGACGAACAACCCCTATTCCAACCCCGCAATGGCCCTCCAACGCGCCATCTCGCCGTCGTTGCCGCCGGAAGCCCCCGCGGGCTCCAACCCGGTAACCCCGCCGGGCTCGCCCTCGGCGCCCGCGGCACCGAACAACCAAGGCTCGGCCTTCCTCAGCGCATCCATGTCCCCCTCATGCTCGGCAAGCAAAACGCGCCCCGCGCGAACCGAGCGACAACCGGCAAGCTTGAGCTCATACCCGGTGCGCTCGGCCTCGTTGGCTGCCTTGATCTCCTCGATCTGCTTGGCCAGCGAATCGGCCGCCTCGGCGCTCTTGGCCGCGGAGGCGATCTGGGCCTCGAGCGCGGAAATCTTCGCATCGCGTTCGGCCAGCGCCGCCTTGTACTCCTCGTCGGCCTGAGCCGCCGCGCCGCCCTCGGCACCGCCGGCACCAGCGTTGCCGTTGCCAGAGGCACCGCCAGTGGCGCCATCGCCCTCGCCGCCAGCCGCGCCCGTCACCTTCTGCTCGTCCTGCTGCTGCGCCTGCGGCTCGCCGCCCTGCGCCTGCGAACCCGCCTGCTGCGCGCCATTAACCTCACCGTCCACGGGAAACCCCTTTCGCCAGAAAACGAATCAACGGCTCCCAGCGTATTGCGGTGTCACAAAGGCCCCCGAAACGCAAAAACGCCCGCACCCCGAACAACTCGGGACGCGGGCTCAAACCCACCAATCAACCGAATCCGCGAACGCCGCCGCGCCCTGCGCGCCTACCCCTGGCGCGCGGCGTCCTCCTCGACGCCGGCCACCACGTCCTCGAACCCTTTCAGCGCCGCGAACGGCATGAACTGGCTCCCGCGCTCGGCCGACGGCACGGAAACCCGCACGCCGTCCTCGGCAACCCGCCGCGCCATCTTGTCCAGAACCTGCCGGCGGTACTCCCGCTCGTCGCCGGAAACCCCCGGCCACATGTCGTCCACGAATGGCATCAACGCTGATGAGTCATCGCCTTCAGCACAACAATGAATGGGAACGCGAGAATATACAGCAGGACAGCCAGAACCGAAGTGCTCTTCTTCATGATTAAGCTCCTCTCAAATGCGTCCGTAAGGCGTATTTCCATTCGACACGTACGTCGGCTTAAGTCGAAGGCATCGCGATTTGCTTCAGTTCTAGCAAACCATGGCGCCTTCGTCCACTGCAATTGACTGCTATAAATCAATTCCCAATGACAGCTGAAGGGGCGCTTGCGCCAGTACGGTTTCGTTCTCCCAAATCGCGCTCATGGCATCAGCGTCGATCCT
>CAVCPR010000148.1:0-4397 GCA_963604235.1 Anaerovoracaceae bacterium
TAGTACGGGGCGAGCCCGCATTCGGAGACCAGCTGCTGGCAGACGTACTGCTCGGCCAAAGCCCCTTTGAACTCTGTGAAAATGCCGCTGCCGCCAATCACGGTGTCCTTATCCAGGTGAACCATCGCGCCGAGAAGGCCGACATCTACCATGAAGAGCTTGAACGCGGTGTCGTCGGCATACGGACACAAGGGCAGCCC
Organism: Anaerovoracaceae bacterium; assembly: GCA_963604235.1. GTDB lineage: Bacteria > Actinomycetota > Coriobacteriia > Coriobacteriales > Eggerthellaceae > Senegalimassilia. The sequence continues at coordinate 201 of CAVCPR010000148.1, forward strand.
CGGCTTCGAAATCCTGCGCACGCGCGTTACGAGCCCCGCCTGCTCCAGCCAGGTGATGCCTGATTGGTAGTTGCGCGCCCTGGCTCCCTTGGCGATGTGGCCGAAGACGAACTTCTTGTTCTCCAGACTCAGGTGCTGGGGTATGGACCTCCATGCTGCGATGGCGTACTCGGATTCGACACGCGTGAGGTGCTTTGAGATGTCGAGCTCGTAACCGCGCAATATTTGCTCCTGCACTGCGCGGGCGTCCTCAAGCATGCCATGGTTGAGGAATGCTTCAACCGCTTCGGGCATCCCGCCCACGTAGTAGTACTGGCGCAGCAACGGGATGAGCTTGCCGGCAAAGGAATCGATCATGGAGGGGTCGTCGTAGGCGATGAGCTCTGCCATGTTGGTGTTTCCAGTCGCGACGAGGAACTCCCCGAAACCCATGGGGTACATGTCGAGCGTTTCCACCTTGCCCACCGGGTAGCCTGTTCCGCTGTGAATGGTGATCCCCAGAAGCGAGCCAGCGGCCGCGACGGCATATCCTGGCGCGTCCTCGCAGAAGTACTTCAGGGAGGTCAGCGCCTTGGGGCATTCCTGAATCTCGTCGAGGATGATGAGCGTCTCGCCCTCAACTATACGTTCGCCTGTGGCAAACTGGAACGCCGAGATGAGTCGGGGTATGTCGTAACCCAGATCGAACTGCTCCTGCATTCTTACGTTCTGGTCGAGGTTGATGTAGACGACGTTTGCAAACTGGGTCCTGCCGAACTCTTTGAGGAGCCACGTCTTGCCGACCTGTCTTGCACCGTTGAGGATGAGCGGCTTGCGCCTGGGGTTGTTCTTCCACTCGATGAGCTTCCCCATCAGCGTTCTGTCCATGTTGCGCCTCCTAAAACAATTACGTCCTTATTTTCGCACAAAATGGAGAAAGTAAGGACGTAATATTGTTAATGATGGAGAATATCAGTCGGAATATCTATTCCCACTCAATAGTTAAAAAGTATCCCCAGTTTGTTCCAGTTTGTCCTAGTGACACTGAGTCTCACAAAAATCCGCGCGGGCATGCGGTCAAATCTGGGTCACGGCTTTTCGCTGCCCGTGGGTCACGCCATGGGGTCACGGCGGATAGCGAGTGGGTTTTCAAGGTGGCTAAATCATAAGCCAATACAGGTGGTCAGACGACGACGGGGCAGGGCGCGGGGCTCTTCCGCAGGTCGGAAGCGATGTGGATCGTACATGAACGAAGGAATCGTCGCTGGAGGCTTTTTCTTCGCCTATTCATGCGCTTTGGCGAGCATATGCATGAAGCTCGGCATTAGCGGTTTTCGACTCTTTCGGAGTGCTCCCATGCTGTGATATGCCATGGCGACTCCGCCTGAACGACGATAGGGTCCCGCTATCTTAGAAGCGCACGCCTGAAGCCGGCGGCATCATCGGGCGAGATCTTGACATAGCGAAACATCCTGACTTTGCCGGTCAAGGTCCTGTGCTCCATGGGCTCCTTCAGGACAATCCAGCAAGGCGACCCTCCCAGGGAAGACAGGTCGACGCGCTCGATCCTGGGAGCATCGAGGTCGCCGATTACGACGCCCTCGACGTTCGACCGATCCAAGCGCACCTCGGAGAGAAAACCCCAGCGAACCAGGACGGACGACTCGCCCACGAGGATCGGCGCAAGCGCCATAGCCCTCGCATTGGCCACCAGCCAGGCAAGCGCGTATGCCGTAGCGAGGGTGGCCGCGATGGCGAGCGCGGCGGAGACCCTCGAAAGCGCGACATGCACCACGACGGCCTCAATCGCGGCAAGGAAGACGAGCACGGCGGTCAAGGCGGCGGCGTTCGACTCCCTGTGATAGCTGAACGCGACGCAGCCCTCCGGGCAGTGGGCCTGCTTGCCCCAAGAGCGAAAGAGGTACCACCACATGGTGAGCTCCATGGCAAGCATCCTCGCGGGAGCGGAGCTCCCCATTACGCCCTCGACGCAAAATCTGAATCGCTCCGAGGGCGACAGGCGCTTGCTCCCCGCCTCGTTGCTCAAAGCCCTTGCAGTGCGGGCGATCCGGGGGACCTCCGAGCAGAGAACGGCGACGTCCACCACCGCGGCGGCGGCAAGCAGATAAGGAACAAGCGCGAACCGTCCGTCGACCGACATCGCCGCAGACGCAGCGCCCCCGAGATAGATGGCGGGGAGCACGAGTATCGGCGACTTCCCGCGCGGTCGGACATAGGCTATCCAAAACGCAAGCGGCGCCACCACCATGAGGTCTAACGGCAGGGCGACATTGGCGGTAAGCGCCGCGGAACCCGGGTCGCTCAGCCCCGCGCACAGGATGTCAGCGAGGTACACGGCCGCGCAGAGGGCGCATGCGCCGAGAAGGGTGGCGGCCCGTTTGCCGTCGTCGGTCGTTTCCGTGAGCCCAAGCCGCATAGCGCGAACCTACCTTTCCTCTGTTTCTGCCGGCTCTTTTCGCCCCCAACGCAGGGAACCGGAATCCCAAAAGGGGTTTTCCCGCGCGAGGGTTCCACCGAGGGCGGGGTCGAAGAACGCGGAGGCAAGCGACGTTGCCGCCGCGAAAGAGGCATGCTCTTCGGGCAGGCCGCTCTTCTTTGCGAACGCCGCGAAGCTCCCCGCCCAGGCAGCCGGCGCCTCGAAGCGCGACGGTACGCCCATGCCGCGCTTGCGGCACTCGCATTCGATAGCGCGGGCGAGGTCCTTGAGGGCAAGGGTAACGTTCGTCGCGTAGTAGACGACGTCGACGAGGTCCTTCATCCTCGACGAGGGCCAGCCGCCCGGCTGCGTCTCCATTATGGCGCACAGCTTGTCTGCCAGCTGGTCGGGAAGCGGATAGACGAGGTAATCGCACGACTCGAGCCCCTCGACGCGAACCCTGTTCGCGGGGGAGATGCGGTCTGCTGGCTGCGTGATGTCGCAGTCCAGCGACAGGTCGATGAGGATGGGATCCTTCTCTTCGTGGCCCAAGAAGGTTTGGAAGCGCAGCTTGAGCAGACGCGAGTAGCCGTTGTCGTCAAGCGATTCGGACCATTTGTCAAGCTTGAACGAGAGGAAATCCCCCATATCCCTGCCGGCGAGCTCGACGAGCGCCGCGAGCGCGTCCTCGGACGACTCCCGCGATGCCGTCGCGAAGTCGATGTCGCGCGTGGCGCGGCCGCCGGGAATGCGCGCGAGCAGCCCGCTTCCGCCCTTGAGGATGAACCGGCCGTCTGGGTCGCTGAACACCCTGCATAGGAACCGGTCCCGCAAAGCCTGGCGATAGCCGTCCCCGGGGTCGCCGCCCCTGTCGCGCACGGCCTTCTTCAGGGCCCTGTCGAGTTGGCCGCCGTTCTCGTACGTCACTCTTCACGCCTCCTGGCTAGCGCATCGTACAGGCTGGCCCCCGCCGGCATCCCGGCTTTTGCCGCCCTCGCGTCGATCATTTCCCTCAGCGCGCCCTCGTCTTCGACAAGGCCCCTTTCGAGCGCGTCCGCGAGCACGTTCGCGACCAGGCTCAGGTCCTCCCCGGAGTCAATCAGGTCCACGACCGTGAGCCAGGGCCTCGTCGCCGGGATGCCCGAGACGATCGCCACGTCCTTCGGGTCGAGGCGGCGCTTCCTGATGATCAGGTTTGGGCGCTTGGTCTGCCTTCTCTCGGGCGTGCAGAACTCGTATGGCGAGGGGCCGACCTCGCCGATGCCGTAGAGCCACGCCGCCGTCGCCCCCATGGCGACGGGCGCGCCCTCGCCCGCGATGTCGCCAGGGCGCCTCCCCGGGTCGATCGACAGCCAGGCCGCGAGGACGTCCTCCTCCCGCGTGCTCGGCGATCCGCCCATGCGGTAGACGCCCTTCGCGAGCCTCTCTATGTTGCCGAGCCCCTCCAGTCTCGAGAGCGCGTACCGCTCGACGCCGAGCGCCTTCGCCTGCGCAGACGTGAAGAGCCCCCTTTGGGAAGAGGCGATGTCGTTGACGGCTCGTATGGCTTCAATCAGTTTCATGCTTGCATTGTAGCAAACATTGCAACAATGCAAGCATATACATTCAGAATGCGAGGCGTCATTTGGCTGCACTCGGCGTTATTGAAACCAAAGAGGCCGATTTTCGCGTTTTTATATTCCCACTGTTTCGCTGGTAGCTTTGTCCTGCGGCAATGACGAAATGGCACCAGGAGATACTCGGCAGCACCAAAACGCGAGTTCAGAAGCCAGTTCCCGCTA
>CAVCPR010000149.1:0-4315 GCA_963604235.1 Anaerovoracaceae bacterium
TGCTGCACGTGACGCAGCCGACGCTTTCGCGCCAAATCGCCGATTTGGAACGCGAACTGGGCGTGACGCTGTTCGAGAGAACCAATCGCGCCTGCACGCTCACCGGCGAGGGGATGCGCCTGCGTCAGCGCGCCGAGGAGATAATCTCGCTGGTTGATAGGGCGCAGGCGGAGCTTTCCGATGATCAAGGAGGGCTTTCGGGCGTCATCCGCATCGGGGCGGGCGAGACGCAGGCCATGCGTTTTGTGCTGCAGATATTCGCCGATTTGCATCGCGATCATCCGGATGTGACCGTGGAGCTTTTCACCGGCAACGCCGATGCGGTCGAGGAGCGCCTGGAGCGGGGCCTGCTCGACTTTGGCTTGCTCATAGAGCCGGTGAACCTCGAGAAGTACGAGTGGCTGCGCATGCCCGGCGTCGATCGCGTGGGCGTTGCCGTTTCGACTGGCAGCGTTTGGGCGGAGCGTGAGGGCGTAACGCCGGCCGATGTCGCGCGTATGCCGCTGCTTTTGAGCTCGCGCACGTCCAACAAGGCCGTTGACCTCGCGGCTTGGTCGGATGGCGCGCTGACGGCGGAGGGCCTAAACGTGGTGGGGCGGTTCGACTTGCTGGGCAATGCCGCGCATCTGGTGCGCACGGGCGAGGCTTGTGCCATGGGCATCGACCACCTGCTGCAGCTCGAAGGCAGCGATTTGACTTTCGTGCCGCTTTCGCCGCCGCTGTCGATCAGCTCGTTTCTCGTCTGGAAGAAATACCGCCTGCGCAGCCGCGCCTGCGAGGAGTTCATCCGCAGGCTTTCCTCGGCGGCGCGCTGAGAAGCTGGCGGTGCGCTCGGCGTCACCGATAAGGCCGTGAGCAAATGGGAATCGGGGCGAGGTCTTCCCGATATCACGTTGGTTGAATCGCTTGCCCATGAACTGGGCGTCTCCGTGGCGGAACTTCTGGCCGGCGACGTGCGCGCCAACGCCAACCGTGCGGGCAATATGCTGCGCAGCGTCTTCTACGTGTGTCCCATCTGCGGAAACGTGGTGCATGCGATGGGCGAGGGGTCTTTCAGCTGCTGCGGTAGCGCGCTCCTTCCGCTCGAGGCTGAACAGCCGGACGACGCCCATGCTTTCAACGTGAGCCGCGTTGAGGACGACTGGTGCGTCACGCTCGATCACCCCATGACCAAGGACCACTACGTAAGCTTCGTGGCGTATGCCACCGCGGGCGCGCTGTGCATGCACAAGCTCTATCCCGAGCAGCAGATCGAGTCGCGTTTCCATATCGCTGGCAGCGGCCACATCTACCTGTACTGCAACAAGCACGGCCTCTTCAAGCAGCCAACCCCTTGCCGCACTCGAACAGAGCGTCTCTAGCGTCGCGTGCAAGGCTTAGAGAAACTAACGCATGCGAAACAAGCTAATGCATGCTAACTAAAATGAAAGATGCTATCTCTGGACTCATTTCATCGTGGGATGGTCGACCACCGTTACCGTGCGGATGTTCGCCGATCCTCTCAAGGAATGCTTTTGTCCGGGGAGCGCGACGGCGCCTCTACGGCGCCAGCGTTGCCAAGGGCACGACGAAGACGCCGTCTTCGCGCCGATAAGCCGTCGCGGTGCCCGTGAGCACCATGAGAAACGAGGGTTCCCCCTCGCGATCCTGGTCGATTCTCTGCGCGAGCTTCCTGAGATGGGCAGACGCCTCGTCTAACTGACGGGAACCGAGCTTGACCTCCACGAGCCCCCAGCGACCGTCTCCCAAGACGACGACGGCGTCGGCCTCAAGGCCTGTTTTGTCGCGGTAATGGAACACTTCGCCTCCGAGCGGCTCAGCGTACACGCGCAGGTCCCGTACGCACATCGACTCGAACAGCAGTCCGAACGTCTCGAAGTCGCCGAGCAGCTTCTCGGGCGTCGCCCCGAGCATCGCGGCTGCAATAGAGGGATCGCAGAAATGGCGCGTCGGACTCGTCCTGATGGCGGTCTTTGAGCGTAGTCGGGGGCACCAGGCCGTCAGGTCCTCGATGACGCAGGCGCGGGTGAGTGCGTCTACATATTCGGCGACGGTATCGGCAGATGGCGGTTCTCCCTGCATGTCGGCGGCAATTGTCGTCAACGGGGCCTCGGTCGACAGATTGCGTGCGTAGGACCGCATGATCGAGCGCATCCAGGTCTTATTGCGCTTCGCCCCGTCTATCTCCTCGATATCGGAATCGAGTAGTTCGGTGACGTAATCCCGGGCCATGCCAAGTGCGATGGGGCTGTCGTCCTCGATGACGGCTTCGGGCCAGCCGCCCCTGCAGACGGCATATGCGATCTGCTCGATGTCGAAATTCGCAATCGATGCAATATCGCCTGCGCCATCGAACAGCGCTCGAAGCGACACGCCGCCGTTCGACTCGCGCGACTCGAAGAGCGACATTGTGCGCATGTGCATCTTGGCGATCCGTCCCACGCCCGAGTGCTTCGGCTTCTCGCTCTCGCGTGGCGTTGCCGAACCCGTCAGGATAAACCTTCCCCTGCCGTGTTCGCGGTCGATGGCGTAGCGCACGGCGTCCCACAATTGCGGTGCCATCTGCCATTCGTCGATGAGCCGCGGCTCGGGGCCGTTGAGGAGTGCTGATGGCTTGATGTTCGCAAGCTCCAGAAGGGATGCGCTTCTGTCGGGATCCTGAAGATACACCTCGCTTGCCGCCAGGCGTTGCGCCGTGGCTGTCTTCCCGCACCATTTGGGTCCCTTAATTTGAACAGCGCCCGCCGTCTTGAGCTTGGCGGCCAGAACCTCGTCGGCGACGCGTGAAAGATATATCGGATCAGCCATTGCAACCTCCACTAGACACTTTCCAATTCATCATTAAACTACCTGGTAGTTTAGCATAATTCCGGGAGTTGGACGGTTTTAATTCCGGGAGTTGGACTGATTCTGTTCCGGTAGTTGGACGGTTTCAACTCCGGGAGTTGGACCTTTGGCGGGACGTGCCCCCATGCCAGTCATGTCCATCGCATGCGTAAAAGTTGCACGCGCAGCAAGTCCCTCGTCGGCGGCGTGCGCTCTAGGCGCTCCCCAGGTGGCTGCCGAGTGGCGGGGGCTACCTTACGACCGTCTTGTAGTATGCGCCGAAATCCGCGAGCGAGTCGATGACGGGCATCATCTGAAGGCCCAGCTCGGTAAGGCCGTACTCCACGCGCGGCGGGTTCTCGCCGAAGTCGCGGCGAAACACCAGGCCGTCGCTCTCCATTTGACGGAGGCTGTCGGTGAGAACCTTCTGCGAGATGCCCTCCAGGTCGCGGCGGAGCTCGTTGAAGCGCCAGGGGCGTGCGCGCAGGTTGCGGATGATGAGCAGCTTCCATTTGCCGCCCACGAGCGCCACCGCCGTGGCAACCGGGCACTCCGGGAGTTCTTCCTTGGTCTTCATGGGCGCTTCCTTTCCTCGATTCGCGTTTCCTGCACGGCGCGTACGCAGTTATAAAAAGGTGCGTACTCGATTTCGCATGCGTTCTGACGTTGAATATAGCCCAAGCAAGGAATTCTTGCGAAGCAATTCGACCAGAAAGAGGCGAGACAATGGCCAACTACACGAAAACGAACATCGGCAACGAAGCGCGCGCGGAGCTGCATGAAGCCCTTAACCTTACCGGTGCCGAGGTGAGCATCAACCGGCTTCCCGCCGGGGCGGGCGTGCCTTTCGTCCACGCGCACAAGGACAACGAGGAGATCTACGGCGTGCTCGAGGGCCGCGGCGTTGCCGCGATCGACGGCGAGAACATCGAGCTTTCCGCAGGCGATTGGCTGCGCGTTTCCCCTGATGCCAAGCGCCAGTTCAGCGCTGCCGGCGACGAGGGCATCACCTATGTGTGCATCCAGGTGAAGCAGGGTTCCCTCGGCGCCTTCACCGCAGACGACGCCATCGTTTTCTAAGCGCCGTTCTTGCTCTTCATCGGCGGGTGGGTGTATTGCCCGTGGCGGGCGGTGCCCTTGCCGCGCAGGATCGCGTACTTGGGGCAGCGGTGGAGGCAGCCTAGGCACCCCACGCACGTGGGTTTCGCCCAGACGGGCCGCTTTCCCGCGAGCTCGATGGCGTCGACAGGGCACTTCTTGGCGCACACCCCGCAGCCGACACATGCGTCCGTCACCGCGAATTTCGCCGTTCGGCGCATTCGCGGATACCCCAAGGAGTGCGCCACGCGGGCGAGTGACGCAGGCGTCTTGTTCGCGATGAAGTCCCCGCAATCGCGAGCGATGATGCGTCGAATGGCCCCGTCGATTCGGGGTTCGGCCGCCTCGTTTTGGCGGGCGACCTTCTCCTTGTCGCTCAGGTCGAAGAGCA
>CAVCPR010000150.1:0-4250 GCA_963604235.1 Anaerovoracaceae bacterium
TTGAAGAGGGTGTTGACCAGGTTGGTGATCTCCTTCTGCCCGTTGTCGTAGTAGAATTACAAACGAAGCAGATTCCACGCGAGAATTACATCCCCTATAGAGAATGCAATTCTCGAAACCAGGAGGTAAAGATGGACGACGAAACAGTCGATTCGGGCGATATGAAGAAAAGCGGCCTTTTGGGCAGGTTGGCAGCTGGCGTTGCAGATGCCGCGGATGCGGGTGCAAAAGCCGTGAATGCCGGCGCCGAGGCGATCAAGGCCGGAGCAAAAAAGACCCATCAGGCGTTCGGAGGCGAATACGGAGAAATATTCGAAGGGAACCTCGTCGCCGAGGACGGCTCGTATATCATGCCGAACCCCGCGCTCGATGAGCGAGAGTTCAACGAGATTGAAACCCTCGCAAAACGCTACGAGAAGCTTACCTCGCCCGGCACCCTCGCGAAGGCCGGTAAGCAGATCGGCGAAGCGGTTCCCGCGTCCGTGAAGGCCCTTGCCAATAAGGCCGGGAAGGCCGCGAAGGGCACCCTCAACGGGTTGACCGAGCAAGAACTTATGGCAAACGCCATCAAGGCAGCAGCAGAGGGATTTGGGGAACTCGAGAAGCAGGCAGCGAAGGCGAGCGTCAGCAGGGAGTACGTCATTTCCCGCATCAACGAGGGCGAGCAGGAGCAGAAGGTCTCCTCGATTTCAGAGATATGCTTGCTGCGCGCCTATGACGTCGCCGCGGTGTCCTCGAACGAAAGGCTGCACCACATGGGCATAGCCCTCGCCGAAGGCGGAGGTACGGGCGCCGCGGGCTTCTGGGGCCTACCCGCCAACCTCGCCCTCAGCATGCTCATCTACTTCAGGGCCGTCCAGTCAGTTGCCATGTTCTACGGCTACGACGTCAAGGACGACCCGTCCGAGCTCGTCATTGCGAGCGAGGTATTCCAAAGCGCCCTCGCTCCCAAGGCCAAAGTCGACGCCACGAGCGAGTATATCGGCAAGGTCCTCGTCTACGCGGAAGCGGCCGTGGTCAAGCAGACCGCGAAGAAGACCTGGTCGGCGATGGTCGAGCAGGGCGGCGCCGCTCTCGCGATAGCCCAGATCCGTGCGCTTGCCAACGGCGCTGCCCGCAAGGCGGTCGAGAACGGCGGTAAGAAGGCGCTCGAGGCCGGAGTCTTCAAAAAGGCGCTCACCCAGATCGGGCGGAAGATGACGCTCGAGACCGTCGGGAAGATGGTCCCCGTCATCGGCGCGGGCTTCGGGGCGCTGTTCGACACTGCGCAAATGAAGAGAATCCTGGACTTCGCGGACCTCTTCTACCACAAGCGCTTCATCGTCGAGAAGGATCAGCGCGCCCGCGCCCTAGTGGAAAGGAAACATAAGCCGCTAACGTCCGAGAATCCCACGGAGATGAAAGAGATCACCTTGGCGCCCAGCTCAGAACAGGGGCTCGACTCCATAGCCGCACGACTTCTCGAGATCGGCCTCGGAGACGGCAAGAGCTTCGTTTCCTCGCCTGCCTGCCTCCAGGTTGCGCTCGAAGCACTTGCAAGGGGTGCGGAAGCAGAGACGCTCGCCGAGATCGATGGGGTGCTGGGCGGCGCGGATGCGCGAGAAGCTGCCCACGCCGCGCTCTTCGGCGAGCCCTCCGAAAGCTTGCCCGACGACTACAGCTTCACCATCGGCACGTCGATCTGGGCTGATCCCGACCAAGCGCCGCTTCGCGAGTCGTATGCAGAGTCGATTAGCGATATGAACGGCAAGGCGGTCGAGGCGAATCCTGCCAGCGAAGAAACTCATTCGCGGATGTCAAACTGGCTCGCTGAGAACACTGGAGACAAGTTCACTTCAGTTCCGCAGCTCGATGCCTCGACGACACTTGCCCTCATAAGCGCGATGCACTTCAAAGACACGTGGATTAACCGTCTGGACGATGAGGAAACGGATATGCCGTTCCGTGCCGCCAGCTCCACACCGACCGTCACGATGATGGACGGGTTCAGCTTCCATGAAGGTCTTATCAGGGAAGCAAGCGGCACCGCAGTGACCTGGCACATGGAGTCGGGAGCGCAAGCCGTGTTTGCCATGCCCGATGAAACGGCCAGCATCAAAGAGTTCATCGAAAGCGGCTCGGCATGGAGCTTGATCTCCCGATGCCGTGACAGGAGGGGCGTTGAGCATCCCGAGGGAGGCATCGAGCTCGTCGTCCCCGAGCTCGATCTGAAGACAGAAGGCATGAGTCTCGATTCCGCCATGAAGACCATGGGAGTGCGGCGGGTCTTCTCGCCCGAGGCCCAGCTCGGCCGCCTCACCGAGGCAGACACAATGCTTGACAGGGCGATTCAGAGCTCGATGCTCAAGCTCGACCCCAACGGGGCCGAAGGCGCGGCCTTCACACTGTTTGCCTGCTGCGCCGGGGCTCCGCCGATGGACCCGCCCGAGCCCGTCAGGCTCGTCTTCGACCGACCCTTCGTGTTCGCGCTGTTCAACGACGCCAATGCGCCTCTGTTCGTCGGCGTGTACACGGGAGTATAAACCATCCGTTTAGCGAATAAGCTCAAACTCGTGAACTGCCTCCCATTTCTTATGTCCAAGAAATAGGAGGCAGTTCATGTCGGGCTAGAGCGGGCGCTTATCTTTGACTTGTATCGCAGCCGTCGCACGTGCTCTTCGGGACCCCGGCGAGCTCCGCGACGCCCCGGATGCTCATCCCCTTCCTGCGCGCCAGGAAATAGAGGTCGAACGAATCCTTGTTGTGTATGCGGACCTCCGGTTCGGACCTTTGACGGTCCAGCTTTTCGTCCGCAGCTCCACGCCATCAGAACTTCTTTCCATTTTGCATGAATTCCGGAATGTTGGCATGAATGATGCCGTCCCTTTGCTGAATGGGATCGCTTCGTGTCAGCAGGTATTTGGGGTAGTTGTCTCTGATCTGTTCGAAGGGGCGGTATTCGCGCTCCTCGGTGGACCGGTCGGCCATGATGGTCATGGCGACCTGAACGTACGCGTAGCCCATCTCGGGGTTCCTGAGAATGAAGTCGCATTCCAGCTTTCCAATGCGCCCGACGCTGACCTTGCAACCCTGCACGAGAGCGTAGCGGTAGACGATGTTCTCGAGGACGGGCCCGTAGTTGATGCGGTTGTCGGTGTTGAGGGCGAAGTAGAAGCTCAGGTCCGCCAGGTAGTACTTTTGCTCGCCCCGCAGCGATTTTCGCGACTTCAGGTCGAAGCGGGCGCACTTGCTGACGATCTTCGCGTCTTCGAGGATCTGAAGGTATCGCGCAAGCGTCTCGCGCTTGATCTTCACGCCCTGCTTGCTCTCGAGGTCGGATTGGATGTTCGCAAGCGACGTGGTGGCGCCGAAGTTGTTGATGACGTAGTCGCGCACCTGGTTGAACACGGAAACGTTCTTGATCTTCACGCGCCTGCGGATGTCCTTCTCGAAGATCTCCTGGATCACCGCGGCAACGTAGGCGCGCTTGTCGGCGAGCCGGGGGTAGTCCATCGCTTTCGGGAAGCCGCCCTCGAGGATGTAGGCGTCGAACTCCGCGACCGGGTTCGGGTTCACGGGCAGTCCCAAGAAGCGCTTCATCTGGCAATACTCGCCAAAGTCCAGGGTCTGCATCTCGAATTCGATGTAGCGCCCAGTAAGCTTCGTGGCCAGTTCGCCTGAAAGTAAATAGGAGTTTGACCCGGTGATGAAGATGGAGAAGCCACCTTCGGTGCGGAACTCGTTGAGCACGTCCTCGAAGCCGTCGACGTTTTGCACCTCGTCGATGAAAAGGTACTTCGTCCCCGAGATGGCGAGCAGGGGCTCGATGAGGGCCTCGAGCTGTTCCGGGGCCTTGACGGACCGGTACCCGTATCGGTCCAGGTCGAGAAAGACGATGCGCTCGTCGTCGACGCCTTCGGCCCTCAGCTCTTCGGCGATGCACTGCATGAGGCAGGACTTGCCGCAGCGGCGGACGCCGGTGATGACCTTGATCATCCCGTCGTCATGGTAGAAGCCGCGAATCTTCTTCAGGTAGCTCTCTCTAGGGAACAAACGCATACTGGCTCCAATCTTCATTGGAGCCAGTATATCAAATTGCGGTTTTATTGGGGTATTTATTATCGGTAAGATGATTTATACCCCCATAACCAAGGGAATTTCTACTCCCACTCAGTGACTAATTGAATACGGGTTCTGCCGATACATGTCGCACCATGCCGCCAAGGGGTTGATTCGTGCGCAATTTGAGCGAATCAGCTCCTTGATTCGCG
>CAVCPR010000151.1:0-4221 GCA_963604235.1 Anaerovoracaceae bacterium
CATGCAGAACTCTGCCCGCCCTCGCGTGCCTGGAATCGGCTGCTCGTATCTGCGTATCTGCGTGCGCGCCTACGAATTTTTCCGTTAGTCCATACCTGACATGCAGAACTCTGCCCGCCCTCGCGTGCCTGGAATCGGCTGCTCGTATCTGCGTATCTGCGTGCGCGCCTACGAATTTTTCCGTTAGTCCATACCTGACATGCAGAACTCTGCCCGCCCTCGCGTGCCTGGAATCGGCTGCTCGTATCTGCGTACCTGCGTACCTGTGTATCTGCGTACGCGCCACGAATATTTGCTGAATGAGTTGCTTGCCGCGAGAGCGCTCTTGCTCAGATCAACCTTGCCTCAAAAGCTCGTACGGGTCGAGCGCGTGCTCGACCCGTACGATTACTTGTTGCTGGGTTGACCCTCACAGAGGAGTCTCGCTATGTCGGCAACAACAACGTTCAATGCTGCCGCGAAACGGCTATTCGATGCCGGTTACCTCGTAGCCGGCATCGACGATGGCGGAAGTCAGCGCCTCGTTGGAAACTTCCGTCGAAAGCTTTGCGACGGCACTGGCGGAATCGAGGTCGACGAGCGCTTCCTCGACGCCCTCGACGCCCTCGAGCGCCTTCTTCACGTGGGCGACGCAGTGCTGGCACATCATGCCCTCGACGCCGATTTTCTTCTCCATGATGATCTCCTTTTCCGCGGGCGTGCCCGCATCGACTCCGTTCGTATCGATCTCGGACACCAGGGCGTCCGCGGTCTCCTTTGTTGCATCATCACCACCGTTTGCACCTGAGGCTACCAGCGCTTGGGCAGCCTGCGTGGCAAAACGGGGCTTCCAGCCGCGCAGACGCAGGGCGTTCGACACCACGCATACGCTCGAGCAGCTCATGGCTGCAGCTGCAATCATAGGATTAAGCGTGAAGCCCGTGAAGCTGAACAAGCCGGCGGCGACGGGAATGCAGATGGTGTTGTAGATAAGCGCCCAGAACAGGTTTTGTTTGATGTTGCGCATGGTCGAGCGCGAAAGCTGAATGGCTGCCGGCACGTCGAGCACGTCGGAGCGCATCAGCACCACGTCGGCCGCATCGATGGCGATGTCGGTGCCGGCGCCGATGGCGATGCCCACGTCGGCGCGCGCGAGCGCCGGGGCGTCGTTGATGCCGTCGCCCACCATGGCGACGCGACCGCGCTCGGCGAGGCGGCGAATCTCGCGCTCCTTGCCCTCGGGCAGCACGCCGGCGATGACCTCGTCGGCGCCCACCTCGCGCTGGATTGCCGCCGCCGTGCGCTCGTTGTCGCCGGTGAGCATGACGGTGCGGATGCCCATGGCGCGCAACTCCTCCATCGCGGCGGCGCTCGTCGGCTTTACCGTATCGGCCACGGCTATAAGGCCGAGCGCCCGCGTGCCCTGCGCGAAGAACAGGGGCGTCTTGCCCTGGTCGGCGAAGGCGCGCGCTTGCCCATCGAAGGCTGAAACGCTGACCCCCCGCTGCTCCATGAGCGCGGCATTGCCGGCGAGCACATCGGCGCCACCCACGTTCGCACGCACGCCGCCGCCGGGAATCTGCTCGAATCCTTCAACCGGTTGACACTGTACACCGGTATTCTGCGCCCAGCTCGCAACAGCCTGCGCAAGCGGATGCTCGCTGCGCCGTTCGACCGACCACGCAAGCGTTGCCAACTCGTCGCGCGCAACCCCGTTCGCACACACGACGTCGGTAACCGCGGGCTTGCCCGTCGTGATGGTGCCCGTCTTGTCGAACACCACCGTCTTCACGTCATGCGCGCACTCCAGCGACTCCGCCGACTTGATGAGGATGCCGCTCGTCGCGCCGCGGCCGGTGCCCACCATGATGGCGGTCGGCGTGGCAAGTCCCAAGGCGCACGGGCAGCTGATGACCAGCACCGAAATGGCATGGGTCAGCGCCAAGGAGATATCGCCGGCGGAAACGAACATCCACACGATGAACGTGACGAGCGCCACCGCGATGACGGCGGGAACGAAAATGCCCGCGATCTTGTCGGCGACCTTCTCGATCGGCGCCTTGGTCGAGGTCGCCTCATCCACAAGGCGGATAATGCCGGCAAGCGTGGTGTCGCCGCCCACGCGGTCGGCGCGCATGGCAAACCAGCCGGTGGTGTTCACCGTTGCGCCCGTGACCGCATCGCCCGCATGCTTTCCGACGGGAACGCTCTCGCCGGTGATGACCGACTCGTCCACGACGCCGTCACCTTCTAGCACGACGCCATCGACGGGAACGCCTTCGCCGGGCTTCACGATGAGGATGTCGCCGACGCGCACCTCATCGATGCCCACGCGCTGCTCGCTGCCGTCTTCAGAGCGTCGCGTCGCCTCCTTCGGCGAGAGGTCCATGAGCTTGCTGATGGCGTCGGTCGTTTTACCCTTCGCGCGCGCCTCGAAATACTTCCCGAGCGTGATGAGCGTGAGAATCATCGCCGCCGATTCGAAGTACAAATCCATTGCCGCCGCATGCGCGAAGTCGGTGTCGCCATGCCCCATGCCCCAGCCGATGCGGTAGATGGCGGCGATACCGTAGATGGTGGACGCCGCGGAACCGAGCGCGATAAGCGAATCCATGTTCGGCGAGCCGTGGAAGAGCGTTTTAAAGCCGACGCGGAAGAACTTGAAGTTCACGAAGATAACCGGCAGCAGCAGCAGGAACTGCGTGAGGGCGAACGTGAGCATGTTCTCGTGCCCAAGGAAGAAATCGGGCAGGGGCCATGACATCATGTGCCCCATAGACAGGTAGAACAGCGGGATGGTGAAGCAGAAGCTCACGATGAGGCGCATGCGCACCCGCTTCGCCTCGGCGGCGGCCTCGTTGACTGGACGCGGGGCGCCCGTCGCGGCACCCGCATTGGCACCCGAAGCATCAGGGCGCAAAAACGCCCCATAGCCCGCCTTCTCGACCGCGGCGGAAATGGCGGCCGTCACTTCGGCACTTCCGTCGTAGTCGACGTCCATGCTGTTCTTCAGCAGATTCACCGCCACCGACTCGACGCCGGCTACCGCGGCGGTCGCCTTCTCGACGCGCGCGGAGCATGCCGCGCAAGTCATTCCGGTGACATCGAACGTTTTCTTCACCTTCGAACTACCTTTCCCGAGCGCTTAGCGCGCGAACTTCTTGATGAGCTTCATGGCCTCGTCGATGACCTCGGTGTTTCCAGCGCGCACCTGCTCGACGACGCAGGTTTCCAGATGGTTTTGCAACAGAATGGCCGAGATGCTGTGCACGGCGCTTTCCGCGGCGGAAAGCTGCACGAGGACATCGCCGCAGTAGCGGTTGTCGTCGATCATGGCTTTCACGCCGTTGAGCTGCCCGATAACGCGATTGAGGCGCTTTTGCAGGTCCTTCTGCATCTCGTCGCTGCGCGGGGTTGCCTTGTGGTGGCAGCAGCAGGCCTTCTCGGCAGGCGCATCTTGCCCGGCAGGAATCTCGGTACCTAAATGCTCCATAGGTGCGGAACCTCCTGTTTCTTCATACCCCCTAGGGGCATATTTCGAAGGTGAGTATATACCCGATGGGGGTATTGTCAAGCTGCACGCGGGCACAAAAAATCCCCGCTGCTTTAAAGGAGCGGGGATGCAAGTGAAGGCTATGCGAAAAACGGGCGCTTTACAGCACGTCGCCGGTGACGCTGAAGGTCACCACGTTCAGCGGGATGTCCTTGCCGCTGCGGGACAGCGCCACGCGCGCCGCGTTCTCCAAGCCGCCGCAGCAGGGAACCTCCATGCGCGCCACCGTGATGGAGCGGATGTCGTTCGCCTCGATGATGGCCCCGAGCTTGTCGGAATAGTCGACGCCGTCGAGCTTCGGGCAGCCGATGACAGTCGTGCGGCCGCGCATGTAGTCGCGGTGGAAGTCGCCATAGGCGAACGCCGTGCAGTCGGCGGCGATGAGCAGGTCCGCGCCCTGGAAGTACGGAGCGCGCACGGGAACCAGCTTGATTTCCAGCGGCCACGAGGAGATGGCGGAAGGGCGGCGCGCGTCGTCTTGCGGCGTGTCCGCTGCCGCCTCGCCGCCGAGCACCTGCATACGCGAACCCGGGCAGCCGCCCTGCGGCTCGATCACGCGCATGCGCGAACCGGGACACCCGCCGGCGTGCGGCGCGGGCGCGGCGGCGGCTTTCGCAGCCTGGGCAGCAGCAACGGCCGCAGCATCATAGGCCGCCGCCTCGCGCTCCACGAAGGTGATGGCGCCGGTG
>CAVCPR010000152.1:0-4194 GCA_963604235.1 Anaerovoracaceae bacterium
AGCCTGAAGGAGGGGCTACCGTGCGTGAGAGGAACAACCAGGTTGGGAGCCACCGTGCTTAGCGTGTGTTTTGCAACTTTAATCTTTAGGCTGGCTTACGTGGCTTATTTTCGGGTTTCACAACCTTCGGCGAAGGCGCCCGGCCAATCCCGTCTAACCTTCCGACCTGCCCATCACGATGGCCTCCTCGACGCTGGTCTAGCGCCTGCGGTAGCGCTCGATCGCGGCCGCCTGGAACGTTGCGCCCCGCGGCTTCGGCACGTCGAGCACGACCCCGCTGGACGTGGCGACGGGCTTCCTCTTGCGGTGGCCGCTCCGGTACGCCTTGCGACCTGCGGTGCGCTCGTGCCTCTCGGCTCTCACTATCTCGTCGGCCTCCTCCTCGAGCAGCGCGTTGGCGGTGTCCTGGACGGTTTCCCCGATGAGCTCTTTGAGGTCGCCCTTCAAGGTCTCCTCGTCGACTGATACGATTACATTGGACATGGCCCGTGCCTGCTTCGGATGTTGTTTGGTTCTTGGTCGTTTCAGGTAATACCGATGGCGTGGGGCCGTGTTCGCTTGTGGCTGGATGTGTTCAGCCGTCAATTTGCGAAAAAAAATTTACGTCGCCTTCGGACCGACGGCGAGCCATTGCCGACCGGGCCAAGGGCCTCTGCCCGCTCTTTTGGCGTCAGGCCGATGCAAGAAGGAGGTCTTGCGATGAATTGGACGTTGCTCAGGGTGCATAAGCTCATGGACATGGTCGAATCCCCCTCTTCCTCGGTGGACGACCTTGAGAGCTGCGTGGCCAAGGTCAACGGCAAGCTGCCGACCTATCGGGAAATGAGGAACGCCGGCTACCGCGAACGCTCAAGCGTGTTCCTCGCTGCCTGCCTGGAGGACAAGGCGGCGTATCGGGAGAAGATAGACTTCTTCGAAAGCAAGGGCGGCTTCATCGGCGACATCGACGATAGCTTCCGTTGCACCAAAACGCCCCCCACGCCGCCCGCAGACTATAGGGAGATCAACCCGTCTCCCCGCCTTATAACCGACATGCCCGATGGGAGCATCGTGGACACCCCTGCCGAACTGCAGTTCGCCAAGGAGGTCCTCGAGTTCCTCATCGGCAAAGGGTGGCGCATATTCAACCGCGGCGATGTCGAGCTGACGCTCTGCTACGCCTACCACGACGACGTCCCGTTCCTCCGGCGGCTTCGGGCCAGCGGCGGGCTGCGCTTCTCCCTGCACAACAACCACGCATGGGCCAATTACGAGCTCGTGCGGTTCCTCATGCACCATTGCGCCTACGACGCCCTCGACTTCCTGGTGGAAAGCAGGATGCCGCTCAGGTACTGCCATGTCGGAAGCGTGGGGCCCGAGTTCCCCGGCCATGGGGACGTTCCCGCCTGGAGGCCCGGCCACGTCGACTACCTGCTCTCCAAGGGCGTCTCGCTCGCCTTCGACGAGTTCAGCGCCAACTGCGATCTCGACATGTACCGCTACGCGTTCCAGAAGCTGGGCTCGAAGAACCTCCGCATCACGCGCAGGGAAATGGAGAGGCTGCCCTCCATGTGGGGGAACGTCTTCCACAGGCAGCGGTTCGACATCGGCGACTACCTGCTGCGGCAGGGGGTTCCCAGGCCGAGGGGCACGGTGGACCTGCGCGATGCCAGCAGGGCGGCCATAGATTGGGGGCTTTCCCGCGGCTTCAAGCTCCGCATCCACGTGCAAAACGACAAGGACCTGCTGCTGTACGCCGCGAAACGGGGCCTGGAGCCCTGCGGGCGCGCCGCGGTCAACGTCGTCACCCATAAGCTGGACGGCCTTCAATTCGCGCGCGACGAGTGGCACGAGGGGATGCAGGCCCTCTGCGAGACGCTCGACGAAGAGGTCGTCACGGCTTTCCTCGATGCCGGGTTCGGCGAGGGGGTCGACACCTCCACCGCCATCGAGTGGGGCTGCGAGGGGCTGCTGGAATCCTACCGCAGGCACGGCATCGACGTCGTGCCGAAACGGGTGACCCGGGGAGCGCTGTACGTGCACGGGCAGGCGGCCGTGATCCCCGAGGGCGTGGAGGAGGTCGGCGTAGGCGCCTGCTCGAACTGGGAGCTGCAGTCGGTGCAGCTGCCCTCGACGCTCAAGAGGATCGGCTCGGAGGCCTTCACGCGCCTGGACTACGGAAGGCCGCCGGCAAGCGTGGTGGTGCCCCCCAGCGTCGAGCATGTCGGAAAGGGCGCCTTCGCCGGGTGGCAGCAGATAACCGTGTACGACACCTTGGACAAGGACTCCGCCGGCGCCGGCGAGAAGATCGACGTGTCCACCGGCCAGCGCAACGGCGATGCCGGCTGGATGGCCCTCCGGGCCGAGCACGACCGGCTCGGCAACTCGCAGCACGCCAGCTGGGCGCAGCTCACCACGAGCAACGACCACCAGGTCATAGTGCGCTCGGCGGAAACCGGCGAGGTGAAGTACCGCGTGGACATGCCGCTCGAGTCGGCCACCCAAAACGTCAGGCACGTCTTCGTCTCGGCATGGGGCAGGAACGCCACGTTCCACTTCCCGGCATTGGACGCGATGTTCGAGAGGCTGCCCAACAGGCAGGCCAAGGTGAGGGCGGCGATAAACCGCCTGCTGTGGCCCGTGTCGCTGGAGCCGGAGGTGGCCGAGATCTACGAGGCCTACCTGCGAAGGTCGGCGAAGGCCGCCGTTCGGGTGGCTGCCGCCATGGACGACCTGGACGGCCTGGGCCTGCTGGACGGCATGGGCCTGGTGAAGCCGACGAACGTAGAGGAGGGCATAAAGGCGGCAAGGGACGCCGAGGCGAAAGAGGCCGAGGGGTTCCTGAGGGCCTGCAAGGCCGAGCGCTTCCCGTCGACGGGGGCGGCGAGCGCGAAGGGCCCCGCAGCGTCAAGGCGGGCCGCAAAACCCAAGAAACCCGTTAGGCAGTAGGGAAAGGCGAAGCGCTGGAAGGGAGGATGCGATGCCGGTAGACATCGATGTCGACGCCTTGCGCGACTACCTGCTCGATCGCTGCGGCAGCGCCATGCTGTCGGGGTTTCCGGCTGCGGTCGTCGATCTGGGGCGCATCGGCTCCGCCTCGGGCGAAGAGCTGTGCGAGATCGCCGAGGAGCTGGGGGTCGACCTGCGCCGTTTCGTCGTCTCGTGAGGGTTTGCGCCTGCCTCGCCTACGGACGCTTGACGCACCAGGCATTGAGCCATTTCTCGCCCGAGCGTCCCGGGCGCACGTCGGACGTGACGTCCAGGCGCTCCACGTCCAGCGCGGGAACCTTCTCGACAACGCAGCGGAACGAGGCCTCGTCGAGGTCGGTGAACCAGCGGCCGTTGCGCATGCCGTCGTGGTCCCCGAGCTTGAAGCTGAGGTAGAAGACGCCGTTGACGGCGAGGGCGGAGGCGAGCCTGCCGATGAGATCGGGAAGCTCGGCGGCGGGCACGTGGAGCAGGCTGCTGCACGCCCAGATCCCGTCGTATGCGGCATGGGGCCGGTACTCGGAGAAGAGCGCATGCTCGACGGCCAGGCCGGTGAGCGCGCTGGCGGCTTCGACCATGGCAAGGCTGCCGTCCACGGCGTCTACCTTGAAGCCGGCCTTGATGAAGGCCAGGGAATCGCGCCCGCTGCCGCAGCCGAGGTCGAGGATGCGCCCGCCCTGCGGCAGCATATCGGCGAACTCGCGCTGCAGCTTCCCGAACTCCACGTTCGCCGTGGAGGAGATGAAGCTCTCCGCGTTGTCCTCGTAATACGCGATGGTGGCTGCGGTCTCTTTATCCATGCTTCCCCCCCCTAGAACGCCGGCGCCATGCGCTGGGCGGTCTTCCAGCGCTCGCCTGGCAGCAGGTCGGATGCCACCTTGTCAACCTTCTTCAGGAAGCTCCGGCGCTGCTGGGGCGTCGTGCCCGTTTGGGCGATGAGCGTCTCCCGCAGAGGGTGGTGGCTGCCGATCAGGTACTCGTTCCTGCGGGCGAGGCGCAGGAGATAGCCGCTCTCGGGGATGCGGGCGAACTTGCCTCCCTGGCCGCGGTTGCAGTCCGGGCACGCGAGGACGAGGTTCCAAACGCCGTCCCAGTTGACCTCGGGCACCTGCTGGATCAGCGCGTGCGGGAAGAAGTGGTCGACGTCGCAGGGTGCGGGGCTCCCGTGCCCGTTCGGCAGGAGGAGAGTCGTCGGGGCCTGCCCGTTGCAGTCCTCGACCTCGATCG
>CAVCPR010000153.1:0-4116 GCA_963604235.1 Anaerovoracaceae bacterium
AGCCGGTTTCGACATGGCGGGCGATGGGGGCCACGGTGTGCGACGGGGAGGAGGCGTAAGCATGGCCAGAAAGGATTCGGAAAGCAAGTTGGCCGCCGGTCCGGACGGATGCGCGGGCAAGCGGGCGGGTACCGGCCGATTCAAGGGCGTGAAGCCCTCGACGCTGCGCACTCTGACGGCGCTGGTCATGGTTGCCCTCGTGTGCGTCGGCCTTGCAGTGCACACCGGCACCGGCACCCCTTCCATGTTTGGCATCTCGAGCGTTGCCGCGCTCTGCCCGCTCGGCGCCATCGAGGCCGCCATCGCGTCGCGGACCGTCGTGCCTGCGGGCTTCATCGGGCTTGCGTTCGTGGTGGTCGCCGTCTTGCTGGTGGGCCGGGCGTTTTGCAGCTGGGGCTGCCCGATGATGCTTTTGCGCAAGCTGTTCGGGATCAAAAGCCCTCACGAGCGCCGGGTTTTGCAGGCGCGTAAGAAGGCGAAGCGGGCGGTCGGCGCGACGGCGGCGGACATGCAGGATGCGGCGGAGGGGCGGGCTGACGTCGCCGGCTCGGTCGACGCCGAGGCCGCGACTTCCGCCGCAGACGCTCCCGTCTCGGGGAAGCTCGCCGCTCTCGCGCCCGCCGGCAAGCCCGACGACGCGCCCGACCCCGAGCGCGACGGCGTGGGCGACTCGCGCATGTGGGTCCTCGGCGGCGCCGTCGTGACCACGGCCGCGTTCGGCTTTCCCGTCTTCTGCCTGATCTGCCCCGTCGGTCTCACCTTCGCCACGATCATTTGCCTGTGGCGCGCCATCCAATTTGGCGAGGCCACCTGGTCGCTCGTGGTGTTCCCAGCCATCCTGATCATTGAAGTGGTGGTGCTGCGCCGCTGGTGCCACACGCTGTGTCCCCTAGGTGCGCTCATCGGGCTCATCGCGCGCGGCAACAAGACGCTGCGCGCGACGCTGGACGCCGACGCTTGCCTTGAAAGCCACGGCAAGACGTGCGGCAAGTGCGTCGAGGTGTGCCCCGAGGGCATCGACCTACATGAAGGTGCGCTCACGACGAGGCCGAGCGAGTGCCTGAAGTGCGGCGAGTGTAAATTCGCGTGCCCCATGCAGGCCATATCCTTCCCGTTTTTGCCGAAGAAGGCGACGGGGATTGCAGGCGGAACCGATAACGGGGCGCGCAACGGAAGCGCCATCGGGGCCGCCAACGATAACGATTGCGAAATGACGACGAGCAAAGGAGAAGCTCATGACTAGCAAGACGAACGGGCGCGCGACCCTGCGCGCAGGCTTTGCCCTGGCTGCGGCCGGCGCGCTCGCGCTCGGAGGCTTGGCCGGGTGTTCATCGGGCGCAAGCTCGCAGCAGGTGCTGAACACCTCGGATTCGACCAACGCTTCCGGCAACACGGTGGGCGCCTACAAGGCTCCCGAGTTCGACTGGGTCGACGACGCCGATTATCAGCTGAAAACGCCCAGTTCAAGCGAGATTTCCCAGATTTACACCTTCACGCTCGAGGGCAAAACCTACACGCTGCCGTGCAAGGCGTCTGAATTCACCGATGCCGGCTGGACGGCCCTGCGCGATCAGACCGTCGCGGCGAACTTCTGCTCGAAGGCGGCGATCGGCAACGGCTACGCCCTTGGCGGCGACACGTCCAAGCAGGTGGGCCTCAACGTGCTGAATACCGGTTCCGCCGAGGCGGCTTGGGGTGACTGCATCGTCGTCGGGATTTTGGTGGACAGCAACTCCAACGTCGATTTCGCCACGGCCGACGGCGTGAAGGTTGGCGATTCGTACGAGAAGGTGCAGCAGGCGTACGGCTCCACGTCGTACGACATTGACGAGTTCGGCACCATGGGCTTCCATTTCGCCGTGGCAAGCGACTCCTCGAAAGCGGGGAATCGCTGGTATGGTGATCAGGTTGACACGTTGTCGGTGACGCCGGACAACGCGAGCGCCTACCCGAACTGGAGCCACGACTCCCACGTGCTCACCATTCGCCTGGAGAACTTCGGCGACATCGCGGCAAGCGAATAACCTTGGCGGCCGATTCGACGGGCGCGGCTGCTTCTCGTTTCGCAGTCCACCCGTCGGATCGGCCGCACCCTCGATAGCCAGGGGGCTTCGCGTTGGATATGGGGTGACGCGGGTATAATCGAGGGAGAGAATAGACAATGCGACGCTCCCGCGCATGGTGCGGGGCGTTTGCTCCATATGCGCCGCGTATTTCGGAGGGGGAAGCGGCTTATGAGGCAATGGCTCGACAACATCGAAGCGGAATGGCCCGCGTTCAAGTACCTCGGCTTCGGGTGCTACTACGCGTGGATCTTTCTTTGCTATAACTCCAATGTGCTGTTTTCGCAGCCGAGCAGCATCGGCGACGTTTCGGCGCGGACCATTATGTACCTGTTGTCAACGACTTCGCTCGCCGTCACTCTGCTGCTCGCCGCCATCGCGCACAGGCAGGTGGCGAAGGTGGTGGCGAACGTGAAGTTCGTCGCTGTCGCCGCCGCCGTTGCGACCGCCGCGACGGCGATGGTCGCCTGGACGGAGCAGACGGCGACGAACCCGCTGTTCTGGGCGGGTTGCGTCCTGTCGGGCGTCGGGACGGCGTTCGTGTCGCTGCGCTATGGCGTGATGTACTCGATCATGGGCGCGCGCAAGGCGATGACCAACGTCGCCGCCGCCTTCGTGGTCGCGGGCGGCCTGTACTTCGTGGTCATCGGTGTTCCGCGTACCCTGTCGCTTGCGCTGTGCGTCGGGCTTCCCCTGCTGGCGGCGCTGTGCACCGTCACGTTCGGTGCGGGGCGCACCGGCAGGCCCGGCAGGGCCATTCTCCCGGCGACGAGCCTGCCTCATCATTTCTTCCTGAAGCTCGTGGTGGCCATTGCGGCATTCTCCGCCATCGCCGGGTTCTACAACGCCATGGGCGCGAACGTCGATGTGGCGGGTTCGGCGGCGGTGGGCGAAGGCCATGCGACGATGGTGTTCGTCGTGTCGTTTATGGCGCTCGTTCTGCTGGCCGTGGGCGGGTCGGTCGACCGCGATTTCGACTTGAGCAAGCTGTATTACCCGCTTATCGTGATCGCGTGCTTCGGTATCGTGGTGCTGCCGCTGATTGGCGGCTACTCGCCTGTGCAGCGCATCGTCATCACGGCGGCGTACAACCTGTTCATCCTCTTCGTCTGGTGCTTGCTGGCGCATGTGGCGAACCGCACCGACATGGCTCCGGTGATGGTGTTCGGCTTTGGCCGCGGTGCGTCGGCGGTCGGCACGACGGTCGGCTGGCTCGCGAGCACGCTTATTGTGCCGAACTTGGCGGAAAGCCCCGATTCGTTGACGGCGTTTTCCGTCGTCATGGTGTTCGTGCTGGTGGTCGTTTCGTTGGTGGTGCTGAAAGAAGGCGCCATCGACCAGGTGCTTTCGCAGACGGGCGGAACGGTTATCGACCCGGCGGGCGCCGGCGGCGTGCCGGGCGTGTCGACGCGGCGGGCCGAGCGGCGCGCCGCGAAGGCGGCTGCGCGCGCGGGCGCGCAGGCGGAAGGCTCGGGCGATGCGGATGCCGCGGGCGGTGCTGTCGCCGGTGACGATGGCGGCGTTGCGGGCGGGGCGCACTCAGGTGCGGCGGTTGCTCTCGGTACCGATGCCCCTTGCGCTCCCGCAACCGTTTCCCCCTCGAACTGTCCCGCCGCCGCGGGCGGCGGATGCGCGGCGGCGAGCGTCATGGAGGAGGCCGTGGCCGCCGCCGAGGGCGAGGTCTTGCTGCGTCGGGGCTGCGCTCGGGTTGCCGAGCGGTTCGGCCTGTCCGGGCGCGAGGGCGAGGTGCTCGTGCTTCTGGCGCAGGGCAAGACGATCGACCAGATCTCGCAGGAACTCTGCGTTTCCTTCAATACCTCGAAATCCCATGTTCGCCACGTCTACACCAAGACCGGCGTCCACACGCGCAAGGAGCTTCTCGACCTTACGCGCGGGGAATAGGCGGCTCCCGCCGGGCGGGCTCGTCGGACGCCCTCGCCCCCCCTCGCCACGCGGGCTCTCCCGCTTCCGCCGCCCGCCCCCGTGCCCGCCCCCGCGCCCCTCGTTGCGCTCGCCGATTAATCTGTGTTGCCTTGCGGGTATGTTCGGCCCG
>CAVCPR010000154.1:0-3957 GCA_963604235.1 Anaerovoracaceae bacterium
CCACCTGCAGGAAGTACCAGTTGATCGTCGAGGCGAACCAGCAAACCGCCCGCACGCAAGGACGAGGCTAAATCGTCTCGCCAGTGCCGAAGGGATAGAGAGCCGTGTTGGTGTCGATGGTGGAGGAGCCGTCTGCGCTGGTAGCGACCGCAAAGATGTCGACAGGCAGCTTGCCTGTGACCTTATGGCCGCCGAAGATGGCCTCGACGCCAGCCACGACATTGGGGCCAAAGGCGTGGTCGGGAGCAAGGGCCTCGGTTGGGTCCATGCCCTTGTTGCCATAGACTGCCAGCAACGCGCACCCCTCATCATAAAGCGCGAGGTCATAGGGCTTAGAGACACTCATGACGGCGAGGGGGACGCCAGCCTGCCCGGCAGCCTCGATCGCACGGGAACAGACGGTGCCGCTCAGGAAATTCGAAGCACCAAGAACGGCGCTCCTCCCTATCTCGGAAACCACAACGGCAAAGTCCGCCCCCGCCACCGCATCGGCGACCTTCGCGGCGGCCGCCTCAGCCGCGGCCTCGCTCTTGTCATCGCTCGCATAACTGAGGGACTCGTACGTAACGTCCTCAGGCAGGTGCCCTTCCGCGACAAGGCGTCGCATGGCAAGCTCCATGCCCGGCTGCTCGTTTTCTTGGGCGGCCACCAGCACCACGCGCTGACCGGCCTGAGGCTGGAAGGGAAGCAGCCCCTCTCCGCGGACGACCGTCACCGCGCAAGCCGCCGCCTCGCGCTCTACCTCGCGATTCTTGTCGCAGCCCACCGTGGCAAGCGCCGTCTCAAGGCCCTCGTCATAGGAAACGCCCGTGCCGGCAACGTCGGCGCCCGCCATGGCAAGCGCAAGGATGCCGCGGTTGAGTTTGAGCTCGAGAATGCGGCGCACCGAGGCGTCGAGGCGCTCGTCGGTGAGCTCTTCGTCGGCTTCAAGAGCCGCCACTAGCTCCTCCATTGCATTTACGTCATCGTTGCAACGCAGCCGCACGGGCATGAGCGCGATGTCCGCACCGGCAAGAAACGTCCTGCGTACGGCATCTGTCGCCGTGAAGTTCGAGGCGATGGCATCCATGCTGAGCGCGTCGGTGATGGCAACGCCCTCGAAGCCAAGCTCGTCACGAAGGATGTCGGTAAGGAAGGTCTTCGAGAGCGTAGCGGGGAGCGCCATCTCGCCCATCTCGGGGTCAGTGGAGGTTGCCGTCTCGGTCTCCACCTGCGGATATTGGATGTGCGCGGTCATCACCATGTCCACGCCCGCCTTAAAGGCCGCGCGGAACGGCACAAACTCGAGCTCTTCAAGCTCGGCCAGGCTTTTGTCGATGCGCGGCAGGCCCGTGTGGGAATCAGTCGACGCGTCGCCGTGGCCGGGGAAATGCTTGGCACAGCCGCACACACCCTGACCCTGGATACCTTTGAGCATGGCGCAGCCCAGCTCGCTCACGAGCTCAGGGCGGTCGGAGAACGAGCGCAGGCCAATGACAGGGTTGTTCGGGTTGTTGTTGACATCCATCACCGGGGCAAAGTCGACGTTGATGCCGAGGGAGGCCAGCTCGTTGGCCATGACCTCGCCGCACTGGCGCGTGAGGCTGGTGCTGCGCGTGGCGCCAAGAGCCATGTTGCCCGGCATGGCGCAGCCGCTGCCAAGGCGATAGACGATGCCACCCTCCTGGTCGATGCCGAGCAGCAACGGAATGCCGCCGCCGTCAGAGCCCGCGGAGTTGCGCACGGCCGCGGTCTGCAGCGCATAGGTGAGGTCGAAGGTCTGCTGCGTCTCGTGCACGTTGTTGGCAAAGAGGATGACGCCACCGAATCCGTACTTATCGACGATGGCATCTACCTGGTCGTTCATCTTTACAAAGTCGGTGGCGTCTTCTGCTGTGCCTTCCGTGTTCCACATGCGGAAGTCGGGCATGAGCATCTGGCAGATCTTCTCGCGACGGGTCATGGCCTTTAGCAGCGCGGAGACGTCACCGCTTTTGGCCGCACGGACCACGTAGGGAGCCGATTCGTCCTCTGCGGCGGAACCCGCACCCGCAGCGGCACAGCCAGAAAGTCCCAGCATGAACGGCAGCGCCGCCGCGCCGGCACAAGCCGCCGCTCTCACAAACGCCCGACGCGAGAGCCCGTTCAACGATGCGCTCGTACGTTCCGTCTTTAGTGCCGCCCCCATGAGCACACCTCCGCTTGCAGCAAGCCTTCACTTCTCTGAACCATGATACGCGATAACCGAAGCCGCACCCGTAATTTCCGGATGCCCAACGACCGATTGCCCTTACGAGGAGGTGGTTGATTTGCGGGCGGACATGGGGGCTTGAAAATAAACGCACCGCTTCTGCGCCCCGGCAACGCCCCGATTCCGGGGCGTTGCTCAATATGTTCCTTTCACCTGCTATAATGCAAAAAAGCAAAACAAAAAAAGAAGAGCAAAACAAAAAAAGAACGAAAGGAGACACCGTGGAAGCAGCCGTCAACCCGTTCACGCCCAGTTTCGGGAGAATCCCGCCCATCCTCGCCGGGCGAAAGCTACTGGTGAACGACCTGGAGCAGGCGCTTGCTGGCAGTCCAAACGACCCGAACCTGGTCAGCCTGTTTTCGGGGCCGCGCGGCGTCGGCAAGACAGTTCTGCTCTCCTACCTTGCGAGCAAGGCGGAGTCGAGCGGCTGGATTTCCGCAAATGTGACGGCGCGCCCCGGTATGCTCGAAGACATCATCGAGCGGACGATGGATGCCGCCAACGGGTTTATCGAAAAGCCCGCAGGAGCGAGGCTGTCCTCCGTTTCGATCCCCGCTTTGTTCGGCGCATCATGGACATATCGCGATCCGGCGTCGGGAAACTGGCGCACGCGCATGAACCGCGTGCTGGACGTGCTTCAGGAACATTCGGTCGGACTGCTGATCACCATCGACGAGATCGACCCCCGGCTTGACGAGCTGGTTGATTTCTCGGCAACGTTTCAGCATTTCATTCGAGAAGGGCGGCAGGTCGCGCTGTTCATGGCGGGTCTGCCGGTCAATGTGTCGGCATTGCTCTCCGACAAGTCGGTCTCGTTCCTCCGCCGTGCGTCGCAGCACAATCTGGGACGCATCGAGGACGACGACATACGCGTTGCGTTTCGCGAGACGGTAGAAGAGTCGGGGAAGGGCATTTCCGACGAGGCGCTTTCCCTTGCAGTCGATTTGACGGGCGGCTTCGCGTATATGATGCAGCTGGTCGGTTTCAGGACATGGGCCGAGTCTGCGGATTGCCCGCGGATTGAGCTTCCGCACGTCGAGCGCGCATCGAGGTTGGCGCGGCAGGATTTCGTCAATGGAGTGGTGAAGAAGACGCTCCAGGAGTTGTCGGACGGCGACATCGCGTTTCTCGAGGCGATGCTTCCCGACGAGGGCAGGCCGAGCTTGATGAGCGACGTCGCCGAGCGAATGGGCAAGACGACGAACTATGCGCGGGTTTACCGTACGCGCTTGGCCGAGCAAGGCGTCATTTCGCCAACACGGCGCAACACCGTCGAGTTCGACATGCCGCTGCTGAGGGAATACCTGACGGAAGAGTAAGGCCGGCTTCCGTTCGGGACGTCTGGACTCCGACCCGATGCTTCGGTCGAGGCGATAGTGAACTCAGAAGTCGGGGGCATGAGGCAAAACGCAGGAATAACCATATTGAAGCCTGAGATCGACAAAGAGCCTGTAGAGAAATATCCCATCTCAGATTTTGAAGTCTGCCCATTTCACAAGGCAGGACCCGCCTATACCGATGAACCGGAGCTATCGAACGCCCGAGCGGCGAGCCATCACCGCTCGGGCGTTTATTTGTTGCCTTTTCCTTACGCCAACGGCTTTCCGCTGAATACGGGGAAGGCGTTGAACTCGCCATAATCCGCCATGCGCTCCATATTCTTGAGCGTCCTCATATCTTCTTCGGAGATGGTGAAATCCACGTCCGCATTATTTGCCATGTGGTCG
>CAVCPR010000155.1:0-3918 GCA_963604235.1 Anaerovoracaceae bacterium
GGCCACGGGTTCGGCTTCCGGCTCCTCCGCATCGGCGGCGGCTACGCTTTCGGCAACCTCTTCAACCTCAGCGGATTCAGCGACCTCTTCTGCGACAGCATTCTCGGCCGCAACCTCTTCGGCAGCTTCCGGTTCTTCCGCTTCCACCGCTTCCCCGCCCTCGCGGACATCCTCGTCGCTCATCGGCGGCTCCTTTCCTTCATTGCGCGCTCGATCTCGCGCTTATGATCTCGCTCGGCCATGCTCGCGCGCTTGTCGTAGAGTTTTTTGCCCCGGCATACCGCCAGCTCGACCTTCACGAGCGAGCTTTTGTTGAAGTACATCTTCAGCGGTACGAGCGCCATGCCCTTTTCCTTCGTCTGCTGCTCGAGCTTGCGGATTTGGTTGCGATGCAAAAGCAGCTTGCGCTTGCGGTCGGGATCGGGGTTGTTGATGTTGCCGAACGCGTAAGGCGGAATGTGCACGCCGTGCAGCCACACCTCGCCGTGGCGAATGAGCGCGAAACAGTCGGTGAGCTGGCAGTGGTTGTCGCGCAGGGAACGCACCTCGGTGCCGGTGAGCGCGATGCCCGCCTCGTAGGTTTCCAGCACCTCGTAATCGTGCAGCGCCTTGCGATTGCGCGCGATGTCCTCGTTATGCTGCTTCACGGCCTACTCCTCGACCGCCGGCGCCTCGGCCGCTTCCACGGCCACGCCGGGCACGAAGGTGGCGGCTTCGGGAAGGTCCTTCGCGAACTGCACGAACAGCGCCACGCACGCGTCGAGGTCGTCGAGGCAGATGACCTCGGTGGGCGTGTGCATGTAGCGCAGCGGCACCGAAACCAGGCCGGTCGGGATGCCCGCGCGCGACACCTGGATGGGCCAGGCGTCGGTGCCGGAATGGCCCGGCAGCGCCTCCACCTGGTACGGGATGCCCGCCGCCTTCGCCGCGGCCACCAGGCGCTCAAAGACCGCCGGGTTGACGTTCGGGCCGCGCCCGATGACCGGGCCGCCGCCGCACTTGATGTCGCCGTACTTCGCATGGGAAATGCCCGGGTAGTCGGTGGCGTGCGTGACGTCGAAGGCCACCGCCACGTCGGGGGCGACGCCGAATGCCGAGGTGATGGCGCCGCGCGTGCCGATTTCCTCCTGCACGGTGCAGGCCGCCGTCACGCTGCCGAAGCCCTCCTTAGCCGCGGCGAGCTCCTCGATGACGCGCGTGATCACCCACACGCCGCACTTGTCGTCGAAGGCGCGCGAGACGCCCATGTGGCGCCCGAAGCGCTCGAATCCCACGCCGTAGGTGATCGGGTCGCCCACGCGCACGAGCTTCTTCACCTTTTTCGCCGGAAGGCCCAAATCGATGACCAGGTCGGACAGGGGCGTCACTTTCGTGCGCTCATCGGCGGAGATGAGGTGGATGGGCTTGCGGCCCACCACGCCGCGCAGGGGCACATCGGCGCCGGTGGCGTGCACGTCGACGCGCAGTCCCGGCAGGATGGCCGCGTCGACGCCGCCGATGGCCGCCACGGACAGGAAGCCGTCGTCGGAGACGTTGACGACCATGAGGCCCACCTCGTCCATGTGCGCGGCGAGCATGAGCGAGGGCGCCGCCGCCCCGCCCTCGACGGTGGCGTGGACCGAGCCCATGACGTCGGTGGCGACGGTGGTGGCGAAGGGGGCCACGCGGTCGCGCACGATCTGCGCGATGCGTTGCTCGCAGCCGGTCGGCGAAGGGGTTTGCAGGAGCTTCTTCAGGTATTTGCGATCGGATTTCTTCATGGCGTTCCTTTTGATTGGGAGGTTGGGGGCGCGAGGCGGCGGGGCGATCGGGCGCGGGCACCCGGCGCGGGCGCCCAGACAGGACGGGCACGCTCGGTACGGGCGACGACCCCCTTTCGTTGCCGGTAACCGGTTTTCACCGGATGGCATCGGCGGGAACGGCGCCGCAGGGCGCAGGCCTTACGCGCGCACCTTCACGACGATCTTGCGCACAGGCATGCCTTCGCCGGAAAGCGCGCAACCGGGCTTGTGCGCGTCCTCGGGGGCGAGCACCGCAAGCTCACCGGCATGCAGGGCGATGCCGCTCGGCTCGCACGTGGCCTCGTAGAGGCAGAAGTCGGACGCCTCGTCGAAGGACTGCGTGGCGCGGGCGCTCTCAAGCGGCACGTACTGCAGCAGCTCTTCGCCGCTCACCACGAACTGCACGTCGTAGTAGGCGCGATGGGCTTCGAAAAGCTTCTCGTCGGCAGCAACGGTGGTGTATTCCTGCACGTTGGCGAACACGTCGTCGCCGTCGATGTCGTTGCGCCCGAGCGGCAGCGCGTCGAGGTTGCCCTGTGCGAGAAACGCGTACGCCTTGGCGAAACGCTCGCTGAGATAGTCGTTTGCTTCCGCGTGCGTCAGGTCGGTAACCAGCATGGCGATCCTTTCCCCAGGTGCGACGCGCGTTGCGAGCTTATGCGCGGCACGAACGCGTCGCCTGTTTCGGTGCGGCGCGGGCGCGCCGTCGGTTTGTCTGTTGGGAAGTATACACCCCGCCCGCGCGCGATTCGCCGCGGCCACCAAGGGGTCACGGCATGCCCAAAGGACAGGGTGTCGGACAATCGCAAGATACGACCAAGCCGGCGCGGACGATGTTGCGTACGAGCAGAAATCCGGAGTGGCGAAGAGCAGGCGCAACGAGCCGGCGACTACCTCTTGCAGACAAGCCCCTCCGCCAGCGCGCGGGTTTTCCCGATGAGCTTGCGGTAGACGCGTTCGCGGATCCAGGGTTCGCTCGAAAGGGTCATCGCATCGTCGAGCGGCACCCAGCGCACGCCGCTGTTCTCGTCGGCTTTCGTGCGGATGCGCTCAGACGGGTCGGCCACTACCAGGTACGTCACGTTCAAGTGTAGATGCGAGCTGACATAGGCGCCGCGCTTGACGTGGCCGTCGACGGTGAGCACCTCGCACGACAGCAACCCGCCCGGCCCGCACGGCACCAGGCGCGCGCCGGTGACGCCCGTTTCCTCGGACAGCTCGCGCAGCGCCACGCGCGCCAGGTCGCGATCGCCATCGGCATGCCCGCCGATCCAGCTCCAGGAATCGTAGATGTTGTGGTAGACCAGCAGCGTTTGCGTGAACGTGGGGTCGACCGTCCAGGCGGAGCAGGTCATATGCGCGAGCGAAGTGCGGTCGAACGCGGCGCCATCGCAGGCCAGACGCTCCAAAATGAGCTCGCGATCGGCGGCTTCCTGCTCGTTAGACGGGGAAAACGCCCGCAAGTCCTCGGCAATGCCCATACGTTCGCTCCTAGAATCGAAGCGGCCCCGCAGGCTTGACGCCTAAGGGGCCGCGAAAAACCTTGCAGATATGGTACCAGGCGAAGGCCTGTGATAGCTATCGCAAACGTTTTCAACGCCTCGCCTTTGGCAGTGCCTGAAGGAGGACGCTCGCATGAGCGATGACGACCGTAACATACTTCATGCTACGCCACTTCGCCGCCGGCACCTGATCGAAGGCCTAATGGTGATGGTTGCAAGCGTTCTCGAGCACCATGCGGGGGCATTCGCCGGCGAGGAACTTGTTCACGACGTCGCCCACGATGGGGGTTTGCTGCTCCAGGTAGATGGCCACGCCGTACTGCGTGAAGCGCATGAACGGCGGCTGACCCATGCCGGCGGTGATCATGGCATCGATGCCCAGGCTTTGCGCGAACTCGATAACGCCGCCGCAGCCGACCTCGTCGTGGTCGGCGTTCTTCACCGACTCGACGGCAGTGACGGCGCCGTCGGCGATGGTGACGATCGTGAAATACGGCGTATGGCCGAAATGCCCGCTGCGGACAGCGGCGAGGCCGTCAGCGGTTTCGCTCGGGATTGCAACTTTCATGAGGTGCCCTTTCACTCGTAGTTTTTGCCGATTGCGGCGACCTCCCTGCCGCCGCATCATCTGCAGC
>CAVCPR010000156.1:0-3838 GCA_963604235.1 Anaerovoracaceae bacterium
CTATTAGGGGTCGATCTTGCGATCGACCCTACGAATTTTTGCAGCAAGATTTCCGCTTCTAGCAGGGCTTTCGTAGGTGCGAACGCAAGTTCGCACAGTCCAAAAGCGCCGAAGGCGCATCACTGTATTTACCGCGGCTCGATTGGATCCGGAAAGCCGATTACCCGAGCGGCAAACATTCATCGAGCGCCCCCGAACACGCTCCCCCTCAAACGCAAAAGGGCCGCGGACGAAATGTCCGCGGCCCTTTCCTCGGCGGCATGCGCTCCGCCGAGTCGCCACGCTACCCGCGCTTACGCGCGTTCGCGATTGCGATAACCACACCCGCCAGCGCAGCCAGCAGCAAGCCGGTCGCCAGCGCCAGGGCGAACACCGTGTCCCCCGTCTTCACGGTCGTCGCCTTCGTCGCGGTCGTCTGCTTCGGCGTCTCCTTCTGCCCGGTGTCAGGCGTCGGAGTCACCTTCGGGGTCGGCTCGGGCGTCGGCTCCGCATACACGTTGCGGAACACCATCGCGCCGTCATCGCCGCCCGCAACCTGCGCCGCAAGGTGACCCTTACCGTCGTCGGTCACGACAACCGTCACCTCGTACGTCGCACCATCGTAGGTCACGTTGGCCTGCGCGTCGTCGACCTCGGCAACGATGTAGGTGTACGTCCCCTCCTCGTCAAAGGTGATGGCGGGGAACGCCACCGTGCCGTCGGCCGCATTCACGGCTTCAAGCTCGGTCCCGTCAGCGCCGGTCAGCACGAACGTGAACTGACCGTCGGCCAGATCCTTCCCCTCAAGGACCTTCGCCGCGCCGATCACCACGGACGTCGGCTCGGCCGCATACGCGTTCTCGAACACGATGCCGTCGCCCTCGGCGAGCTTGTGGGTCACCGTCAAGCCGCCCTTGCCGTCGTCGGCCACCACGGTGGTCACCGGGAACGTCGCGCCGTCGTAGGTCACGCCGTCATCGGTCGCCCCCGCGCCCACCTCGCGCACCGTGTAGTGATACGTGGCCGGCTTCGTGTACGTCACCGCGTCGAACGTCACCGTGCCGTCGGCGGCATTGGTGCCCGTTGCCACCACGGTCTCGCCGTCGAGCAGCTCGAAGCTGAACTCACCGGCAACCATGTCGCGCCCGGTCAGCGTCTTGGTGACATCGATCTGGTCAGTCACGCTCGACGTCGTCGGGGTCACGCCGTAGGTGTTGGTGAAGGCGAACGCCGGCTTTCCGGCCTCGCCGACCACCGCGGCCGTCAGGTTGCCCACGCCGTCATCGGTCACCTTGATGGAAACCGTCTTCGCCGTCGCGTCGTTCGTCACGCCGGGAGCCGTTCCGGTTTCGGTAACGGTGTACACGAACGTGTAGGAACGGGCCTGCGGGGTCGCAGCGGCTTCGGTCGCAGGCGCCGCAGCGACCTCAGCGTTCGCGATCTCGGCACCGTCGCCCGCAACGGTCAGTGCGCCAGCCGCTTCGGCATCCGTCTTGGCCTCGTCGGCCGTCGCTTCGGTCGCAGCAACCTCAGTCGCAGCAACCTTACCCGCAACCGCCTCAGTCGTCTCGGCCGCGGCCTTCGGCTCCTCGGCCTTCTTCCCCGCGTCCCCCAGAGCGCGGTTCAGGTCGTCGAGCGTGAACGTGATGTCGCCGAACGCCACGTTGCCGCTCGCGTCATTGGTCGCCGTCGTGGCCTGCGGCAGCGGAGCCGCCGGGTCGGCGGAGCTCACGGTGAAGGTGAACTTCCCGGCAATGCCGTCGGGCGTCAGGCCCTCATCGTGCTGCAGCACCTTCACGCCGGAGAGCGCCACCTTCGCGGGATCGCCCGTGGCGTATTCATTGGCGAACGCCAGGCCGCCCTCGGGCATGTTCGCCGTCGCCGTCAGCGTGCCGTCGCCGTTGTCGACCACGACCACCGTGAACGCGATGGACTGCGTCTTCGCCGTGATGCCCACGTCGGCAAGCCCCTCGGTGTTCTCGTACGCCACGTACCCGATCGTCCAGGTCGCCTTGCCGTCGACGGTCGCCTTGCCGTCGACGGTCGCCTTCTTCGCATGGCCATCCGCAACCAGGTCGGCCAGCGTGTCGGTCGTGTAGCTCAGCTTGCCGAACGCCACCGTGCCGTCAGCCGCGTTCGTCGCGCTCAACACGTCGGTCCTCGCGTCGGCCAGGCGCACGCCGAAGCTGAACTCGCCGGCAACCATGTCGCGCCCGGTCAGCGTCTTGGTGGCGTTCACCGCAGCAGCCGTGCCGCCGGGAACGTCAGTGGAGGCGAAGTAGCTGTTGGCGAAGGGAACCACGGCAGCCGCCCCCACGGCGCCGTCCTTCGTGTAGGTGAACACCTGCGTGCCTTCAGGCCCGCCCGCGACCGTCGTGGTCGCCGTCAGCGCCGCCTTCGCGGGGTCGTCGGTCACGGCGATGGTCACCGTGCGCACGGCCTTGTCGTACGTGTAGCCGGCCGCGTCGCCTACGACCTCGGACACCTTGTAGCCGTACGTCTTGCCGGCGTCGGCCTGCGTGAAGGTCACGTTGCGCCCGGCCAGCACGTTGTACGTCGCCTGCGCGCCGTCGGCAGCAGCCGGCATCTTGATCGCCATGCCCTCTTCCGGAATGCCCAGCGCAGCAGCCGAAGCGGCATCATCGGGCACCACGTTGATCGTGAACTGGCCTTCCGCCATGTCATGGCCGGAAAGCGTCTTCGCCACGCTCAGGCCGCCGGCTCCGGTGTAGCTCAGGCTCGTCTGGTACGCGTTGGTGAAGGTCGCGCCCGTAACCTCAGCCGTCGCAGTCAGCTTGCCCAGGCCGTCGTCGGTCACGGTCACCTTGATGGTCGCCGCGTGAGTGTCGTACGCAACGCCCGCAATCTTGTCCGCATCGTCAGGGACGACCTCGGTCACGGTGTAATCGAACACCTTGGTACGGTTCGGCTCGTTGGCAATCATGTCCTGCGTGAACGTGATGGTCCCGAAACCGAACGTCGCGGCGTTGTCCTTAGTCACTGCAACCTTGGTCACCTCGTTGCCCTGCGCGTCCTGCGGCAGCGGGGCGCCGGCGGTCTTCGCGGCGATGACGAACTCGAACGTGTCGCTCGCCAGCCAATCGCGCCCGGTCAGCACCTTGTTCAGGCCCGCAGCGGCCGTGTCGTAGGAGACGTTCGTGGTCTTGTAGGTGTTCACGAAGCCCGCGGCGCCGGTCTCGAGCGTGGCCTTGGCCACAAGCTTGCCGGTATGGTTGCCCTGCTCGTCAAGGTCGGTCACCTTCACGACGAAGGTCGCGACGTTGCCCGAGTGCTCCACGCCCGCAACCGTCTGCCCGGCGTTCGCTTCCTTGACCTGGTAGCGGTACGTGCCCGCCTGCGTGTACGTGATGTCGCCGAACGAAACGGGGACATGCCCGTCAGCCGCATCGTCGGATTTCTTAACCGTCACCGTGGCGGTGCCGTCGGTCGCGCCCCGCGGCATGGGAGCGCCGTCGGTCAGCGCCTTCAGCTCGAAGGTAAACGCGTCGGAACCCATCCAGCCGCGGCCGGTGAGCTGCTTGTATACACCGAGGTCAGTCACCGCGTTATAGGCAACCGGCTCGGCAGCGTAGGCGTTGGTGAAGCTTGCCTTTGCGGTTTGGCCGGCAACGAGCGTGCCGGTAGCGGCAATGGCCTTGCCCTCGTCGTCCGCGGGCGCGGTCTGCGCGAACCCGTCGGGGAGCTTATCCGTAGGCTCGGTCACCGTGTAGGCCCAACCAGCGCCCAAGCCGCTCACCTGCAGGGTTTCGCCCTGCTTGATGGTCTGGGTCGCCTTGCCGTCCTTGAAGGCCAGCTCGAACTCGTCGCACGTTGCCTTCCCGCTCGCGTCAACCACCAC
>CAVCPR010000157.1:0-3722 GCA_963604235.1 Anaerovoracaceae bacterium
GCCGCCAAGGGGTTGATTCGTGCGCAATTTGAGCGAATCAGCTCCTTGATTCGCGATTTCGGGAATGACTCAATTGATTCGAGAAACCGCAGGTCGCTCCTTTAATCACTCCCAGGTTCCGCCGGGATTCGTAGCGGGTGGCTTGGAAAGGGGCGATTCAAAGGGTCGGAGAGATGCCTATAGCGCAATCGCCTGGCATTGGCGCGGTGGGGGCTTCTCGCCTCCGTCAGCCCAAATCGTCAAGCTCCGAAAGCCTTGCGAGCTCGATGGCCGAATCGACTGCCTCTTCGAAATCGACGCCTTCCGTATAGGGTGATGCCGAGACGTAAGAGGACCAGATGCCCCGCATCATATCGGATCTTCTGACCTCGCCGAGCACGGCCTCGTAGTCGCCCATCTTGCCGAGTGAACCGCGCCTGGAGGCGGTGGCGACAACGGCTTCGTGCAGGGAATCCCGATTTATTTCGTCCGCCTTCAAACGGAGCAAAGTGTGGATGTCGTAGTAGTCGCGTCCGCGCGTGTTGGCGATTCCCCGGGAAACGACCGTCTCGAGCTTTTCGGCCAACACGGTTTCGAGCGGGTACGAGAGCACCCTGACCGAGCCCTCCTCGAACATGAGCGGGTAGCGGTACTCGATGCGCCCGGGCACTATCTCGTCTCCGGTCGTGATGTCGATCTTCACGGGAGCGTCTATCTTGCCGTACCTCACGCGCAGGTGCGCGCGCCAGTTCGCGTACTCGTCGCCCTCGCGGATGGGCTCGATCCGCTCGAAGGAGTATTCCATGCCGTCGGCGACGTCCACGGCGCAGATGGCGGCGATGGCCTCGCTCACCGTGTCTTCGTCCATGTCCATGCCTATCACCGTCGTGTCCATGTCCATGGTGGTCCTTTGACCGACGCCGGTCATCGAGGAGATGAGGAGGCCGCCCTTCAGAACGAACGTCTCGGCGTAGCCGCTCTTTCCGAGCCGCACCAAAAGATGCTCGAACAGGTACATTTGCAGGAGCTCCTGGGGCTTCAGGTTGCTTTTCTTGGCCAGGGCCTTAATTTTTCCCTTGAGGCTTGCATCGCTTCTCATCATGTGAGCACCTCCAAATACATCCTGAACTCTTTCTCGACGCCGAGCGCGTTGCACATCCGTGCGAGCTTGGGCAGGTCGGCGCCTTTCCTTTTGAAATAACCCGCGACCGCGTCGCGGACGAGCTGGGGGTCAGCTCCTTCGGAAACTCTCTGCGCAATGAGATCGGCTACGGCCCGTTCGGCGCAATAGGCTTTCACGGTGCCCCCTCCCGGGGACTTTGCCTTGACGATGCCGAGCTCGTAGAGCTCGGGAGAGAGACGGTGGATCTTCGTATCGGGATATTCTCGGGTAAGGCCACGCGGGTTGTAGCCGCGCGGGACGGTGACATCGATTGCGGCGGGAACCCTGTCGGAAAGGCCGGCGAGGTACAGCGCGCTTCCATGCGATAGCACGCATTTGCTCCACCTGTAGGATATCGCTGCGAACTCGTCATCGAAAACTTCGGGTAGGCAGTACACGCCCCGGGTAAGCTTGTCTATAGCGCCCGATTCGAGGGCGTAGGAGATCGAGCCCGGCAGAAAGCCCGCTTTCGCGATTTGCGCCGCGCTCGCGATGCCGCCCGAGTCTTCTACGAATTCGGCTATCTCCTCGCTTCTGCTCATAACCCTCCTTTTGATTATTGGACATGAATTGTAGCTTAAATGTGTCTAATAATCAAAGATGGCATGCCGGGCACTGGCAGACGAACCTGCGCTCGGTGGGCATCGAGGTGGTCTCGGGCGGCTCCGACTTCTCGGAGGCGCAGATTTGCACGCTGGCATCGCTGGTGGCGGAGCTTCGCGGGCGCTACGGGATCTCCGCCGACGACGTGATACGCCACTACGACGTTACGGGCAAGCTGTGCCCGGCGCCGTACGTGGACGCCGGCAAGTGGGCCGCGCTGCATGCGCGGATCTGCGGGGACTCCTCGGGGGCTTCGGCCGGGTCGGGCGGCTCGGGCGGGTCCAGCGGGGTTTCCGGCGACGTGGGCGAGCTGGCGCGGCGCGTGATCAACGGCGAGTTCGGCAACGGGGACGCGCGCAAGGCGGCCCTGGGTTCCAGCTACTCGGCTGTGCAGGCGAGGGTGAACGAGATTCTGGGGTGCGGGTCTTCGGGCGGTTCCTCCGGGGGCTCGGGCGGCTCGGGCGGTGGCAGCGGTGGCGTCGACATCGATGCGCTGGCGCGGGCCGTGATAAACGGCGACTACGGCAACGGCGAGGAGCGAAGGCGGCGGCTGGGCTCCAACTACTCGGCGGTTCAGAGACGCGTGAACGAGATGCTCTCCTAGGGATTGGGCCGGCGGCTTTGGCTGCCGGCCTTTTCTCGCTTCGGGCGGGTTTTGCGGCCTGGTGGGTGGTGTGCTGGTAATCAAACTCCTAACGAGATGATATGATATGATTTCATATCATAACGAGAGGAGAACGGGCATGAGCCAAATAGGGGTTCATCCCAGAATCAGCGAGCGGCACCCCGAAGTGAGCGAAGCGGACGTGATGGCCGCGATGCGGTCGATGATTCGCTACAGGCAGCGGGACACGGGCGAGTGGCTCGCCGTCGGCACGGACTCCCGCAGCGGGCTCGTGGAACTCGTCTACATCTACGATGCCGACGATGACTACTTCTTCGTCTACCACGGGATGACCCCGCCGAGCGGCAAGACGCTCAGGGAACTCGGCTTGGAGAGGTGATTTTGATGAACGTGAGCGATTTCATGGCGAAGCACGGCATCACCGATGCCGACCTCGACCGCATGGCCGCACCCTACGAGGACGGCAGCTTCGAGCCTGAGCCGAACGGGAACGGTAAGGTGTTCAGCGGCTCGCACCTCGACGCGGTGGGCACCCGTCGCGTGACGGTGGTCTACGACGCGAAGGTCACGCAAAAGGTCGCCATGATAGCCCGAAGCAAGGGCGTGAAGCCGTCTGCGGTCTACAGGGACGCACTCGACTACTATCTGGCCGCGCAGGCCTAACGGCGGCAGCAGGCGGGTCAATGTGGCCGTCGGTGACCACGGGGCGGCGTGTTCCGCGCCCGCGCGGATCTAAGCCGACTCGTTCACCGACGGGTTTTGGCGCGGGGTCGAGCTAACTGATGCTCAAACCGTCGGCGCCCTGGCGCGAGCTCCTGGGCGAGCTGATCGTCTGGGCAACCAGGCGAGCGGCCGAGGCCGCCAAACGAAAACGCCCCCGCAAGTGCGAGGCCACGAAACCAAAGCACATGCGAGGGAGTGAGTAACACCGGAAGGGCGGAGTAACGGCCCGTCCTTTCCACCCATTCTATCAGGAGGTGAAAGGTGAACCGAATGAGTCAGTTCTTAGCGGCTTTCGTCGCGGCCGTGATCGTCGCGGCTGTCCGTGAGCACTTCCGCAAGTAACCCGTTTTGGCGCGGTGCCGTGCTAACTGGTCTTCTAAACAATCAATTAACAGTCAACTCAATAGGGAGATGGTGACCATGGCCTCAACGAAGAAAAACGGTGCCAAGCCCAAGACCCGCTCGGCGAAGGATATTGCCGAGCGCCGCAGAAGCGACTCCGACGGCTTCCGCGTGATCTCGCCCGCGCCTTCCTCCAAGCCCTCCTCTAAGAAGGGCAAATAAAGCTATGGCCCCGACCCTTCGCGACTGCATATACGGCCAGGCCGTAGGAGATGCGCTTGGCGTGCC
>CAVCPR010000158.1:0-3700 GCA_963604235.1 Anaerovoracaceae bacterium
ACCTTGCCGAGGTCCGGCGCCGCGACGTAAAAGGTCTTGTTCGAAGTCTCCCCTATAGTCGAAACGCTGTCGTCCTGAGTAGTGACCACGATGTCGAAGCCGCTCGCATTCTTGACATAGTTCTTCGAAGGCGTGACACATATCAGCATGTCCACCTTTGCGGCGACAAATGGCTCGATGGCAAGCTCCGCCGCCTCCACGGTAAGGGGCACCTCGACAGAGAGGATACCGATGCGCTTCTCTCCGCGCTTTACGATGCTGCCCTCGGAATAGGCTCCGGGCGTGAGGGTATCAAGCGTCAAGACGTAAGCGTTCTTTTCGGCATAGCTTTCGGCTACATCAGCAAGGCTTACAACAGGGGTGGCCTTTACGGACGTTGAATTCGAAGCAGATGCTGAGGACTCGCTTTCAGCGGCTCCTTGCTTTTCGGATTCGTCGGAAGCAGATGCCCCCGACGCCAAGGAAGCCTCGGATCCGTTAGACTCCTCGACCGTTGCGGGTTCGGCTTCGACAGATTTCCCGCCCGTTGCAACTTCCGTCACGGAATCGGGCGCTACCTGCCCTCCAGTCGCGGAAGCGTCGTCCTGCGTCGGCACTACCGGCGCAGCCACCGAGCCGATGTCAGCCGTATACCCTTGAGCAGCATCCTTATTTGCGTCCGCGGTAGTCTTTGCCGAGGAGGAACTCCCAGCTGCTCGCTCGCTATCCCCACTCTGCTTGTTCGAGGAAGAAGCCGAGCCTGAGCCCATGACGGACTCCACGGAGGCGCGAAGCGACGTGCTAGCAGCCTTCGGCTCTGTAGTGCCTGAAAAAACAATGCACGTATAGCCGTCCATCGTGCCAACCGAGTCGTCGATGTTCGAAGCGGCGACATTCCAGGAATGGCCTACGACCAGATACCAACAAACGCCCGCCAACCCCAGGAATATCAGGAGGGCGAAAACGATAAGCGCTAATTTTTCGCGAGTGTTAGATGCCATGCTTCTCAGTATAGACAAAGGCCCCGAATTACAAACTTACGCCACCGCGCGCCTGCGAAGATTACAGATTACCGAACGAGAATCTCGTAGGCCGAACGACGCTTCTCGAGGCCGAACGTATTGCGCACCTGCAATGTACCGCAGAACGTGAACCGGCGCTTCTTGAGCAACCAGCGCATCGGCTCATTATCGGGATAGATGTCTGCACGCAAACTCGCCCGCCCGCCTTCGCGTGCCAAGCGGCATGCGCGGTCAAGAATAAACGAACCGACGCCGCGGCGGCGGAACGGCGCATCCACCGCTACCCAATGCAGCTCCGCATATGCCTGCGGGTCATTGTCGGTCGGCGTCAACCAGGCGCCGTTGATCCCCTTCGCGTAATTCTTGTCGGGATCGAACGATACCGCGTAGACGGCAATGAGCTTGCCCGCCGTATTCTCGACCACATGGGTTGTTCCATTCTTGATGCTGTGCGTAAGCCTGCGCGCAGAGGGGTATTTCTTGTAACGTCCCTCGTCGATGCCCATATCCGCATAATTCTCGTGAGCCTGATCCAGCAAACCCTGCACGCGCTTGAAGTCGTCCATGGTGGCCGGTCGGCTCTGATACAGACCGAGGACGGAAGCGCGACCCGCGAACACCGGAGCCTCGTCCGCAAGCGCTTCGGCTTCGTATGCCTGCAGCGGCTCTTCAGCTTCCGATACGCCCTCGGGCTTTTTAAACTCGGTGACCAAAACAATCATCACCAGAATGGCGACACATCCCGCGATATCCCATCCCGATACCGGCGTATGCAGCCAAACGACGGCGAGCAGCATGGCGGACACCGGTTCGACCGCGCACAGAAGGCCGGCTTTCATAGATCCGGCATCCTTCACGCCCTGGAGGAAGAGCATGTAGGCTGCACACGTACCAACCAGCACGATAGCTGCGAAGGAAGCGACAGCACCGGCGCTCAGCTCGATCGGGATGTTCCACGGTTGGGTGATCGGCGTCATCACGAGCCCGCCGACGAGCATCGCCATGCCCGTCACGAGCATGGAACCCCATTTAGAAAGCACGCGAACCGGCATCACCGTATACAGGGCAAGTCCCAGCGCGGCAAGCATTCCCCACACAAGGCCCTCGAACGGAACCGCCAAACGGCTCAAGTCACCCTGCGTGGCGATTAGAATCAAACCACCGAGTGCAAACAGCAAGCCGCCCAATTCGCGAGCCCTTGGAAGACGACGGCCTTTGATGCAGGTCCAGAACATGATGAGCACGAGCCCAAACTGCTCGATGGTCGTCCCCACGCCCGCCGAGGTGTAGTGGATGACCTTAAGATAGCTGAGTTGACACAAGATGATGCCGAAGAGGGCAAACGCCGCGATACTCGCAAGCGAACGCAGGTCGCGAAACAGCGCGACCAGGGCACGCCAGTCCGCAACAAGAGCACCCCCGAGAAAGAACAACGCACACACCAGCATGCGAACGCAGGTGATCCACTCGGAAGGGGCGCCGTAGGTGTTCATGAGCAGCTGGGCACACGTTCCCGAAAAACCCCAGCAGATACTGCCGATCAAGGCGAACAGAACGCCGCGAAGCACATGCGGCTTCGATGCGACTTCCCCACTCATGCGCTATCCCCTTTCCCCTGCATACGCGTGCGGAAAAAACGCCCGCAAGCAACGGGCGTTTCCTTGCACCGCATATTACAGCAGCCGAGAAAGGAATCTACCCGTATGGCTTTCCTTTACCAAAGCAACGTCTTCCGGCGTGCCCTGCGCGACAACGGTGCCGCCGCGCTCTCCGCCCTCGGGACCGAGGTCGACAATATGGTCGGCACTCTTGATGACGTCGAGGTTATGCTCGATCACGAGCACGGTATTCCCCGCGTCCACCAAGCGCTGCAGCACCGCGAGCAGCTGCCGCACATCCTCGAAATGCAAACCCGTAGTCGGCTCGTCGAGGATATAGAAGGTTTTACCGGTCTGCCTGCGATGCAGCTCGCTCGCGAGCTTGACGCGCTGCGCTTCGCCACCGGAAAGCGTAGTCGCCGGCTGTCCAAGCCTGATGTAGCCCAGGCCGACATCGAAAAGCGTCTGAAGCTTACGCTTGATGCCCGGAATGTTCTCGAAGAAGGCCAGCGCATCCTCGACCGTCATGTCGAGCACCTCGGAGATGTTCTTCCCACGATAGGTGACCTGCAGCGTCTCGCGATTGTAGCGGGCGCCGCCGCAGACCTCGCACGGGACGTAAATATCGGGCAGGAAGTGCATCTCGATCTTGATTTGGCC
Organism: Anaerovoracaceae bacterium; assembly: GCA_963604235.1. Classification (GTDB taxonomy): domain Bacteria; phylum Actinomycetota; class Coriobacteriia; order Coriobacteriales; family Eggerthellaceae; genus Senegalimassilia. The sequence continues at coordinate 3,260 of CAVCPR010000158.1, forward strand.
ATCGCCTTTGCAGGCTTCACACCTGCCGCCGCTCACGTTGAAGCTGAAACGCCCCGGGCCGTAGCCATGCGCCTTGCTGTCCTGCGTGCTCGCGAACAGCGCGCGGATGTCGTCCCACAGGCCGATATACGTAGCCGGGTTGCTGCGCGGCGTTCGGCCAATCGGGCTTTGATCGATGTTGATGACCTTGTCGATGTTCTCGACGCCGGTAATTTTGCGATAGGTCCCGCACCGGCGATGCGCGTGGTTCACGCGATTCGCCAGCGCCGGGGCGAGCGTGTCGGTAATCAGCGAGCTCTTCCCGCTGCCCGACACGCCGGTCACCACCGTCAGGGTGCCGAACGGCACCGACAGCGTAACGTTCTTCAGGTTGTTCTCGCGCGCGCCGGTAAGTTTCAACGACCCGCGACGAGGATGCCGCCTTTGCGCAGGCACCTCGAT
>CAVCPR010000159.1:0-3665 GCA_963604235.1 Anaerovoracaceae bacterium
TTCATTTTGCCCTCGGGGTGAGGAACTCGAGCGAGAACATGGCCTATGAGCTGGTCGGCATTAAGGTCGTCGGTTATGACGAGGAGGGTGCGGTTCTCTTTAGCGAGGACTACGGCATCATGGTGTGCCTGCCCGGGCAGACGTCGTATTACGCCAGCCAGGCGGGCGGCGGCACTGCGCCCTCTCGCGTTGAGTTCACGCTGCAGAAGACCTCGGCCACGTCGGCGCGGAGAATGACGGACGAGCTCGAGATGACGGTGACCGACCTCTCGATCTCCGAGCAGTTCGGCTCAACGAACTTCGTGTGCACGTATTCCGTGGCGGGTTCCGACGAGGCGTTCGCGAGCGTTTCTTCGTACACGAACATGACCACAGCCGCCATTGTGCTGCGCGACGATGCCGGCAACATCGTCTATGGAACCAATGCTTTTGCGTACAGCCTCGAGCTCGGCGAGGGCCAGACCATTCAGGTCAACGCGACCAACCTACCTCCCTACGCCACCGCCGAGGCATACGTCATGCCGTGGTAGGGTCGCGGCAGGAAGGCTGATTGGCTAGAGCCCGAGCACCTGCTTCTTCTTGGCGTCGAACTCCTCCTGGGTGAGAACCCCCATATCAACGAGCTCCTTGAGCTTCTTTAGAGTCTCGAGCTGCTCATCAAGCGATTGTGCCTGAGTCGTCGAGCTGGCTGCGGGAGCTGCTTGGGCAGTGCCGGCGGCTGTGACCTGCGAAGCGTTCTGCGGGTTCAGGCCACCCGCAAAACCGAGCCCGAAGAGCATGTTTCCACCTTCGCCCAGGCCGTTGTCGCGAACGCCCTCGGCAATCATCTGCTGCGCCGCCATATTGCCGGCCTCCGCGGAAACCCCCTCGTAAGCCCTGACGTTCATCTTCTTCTCGGAGAAGCCCCGCACCAGCTCGCGAGAGTCCTCGGAGAACTCGATGTTCTCGACGGCGATTCCGCAGAGCTCAATGCCAAAGCGCTCGGGCCACGTACCGGCGTTCGCCGACTCCGAGGCAATGGACGCGGCAATAGCATCAGCCTGCGAGGGGAGCTGCGAAATCCGGTACTCCGCCGAAAGCGAGTTCAGCGCCACGATAAAGGAATGGAGAAACTCGGCAACGAGCTGCTTGCGCGTCTCGAGGCTGTCAAAGGAGTAGGACCCGACGTTCGCGGGCAAGTAATTTCTCACGAACTTGACCGCGTCGACAACTTTGATGCTGAACAGGCCGTAGGAATAGATCTCCAGGTCGGTGCCGTAGAACGAATCGTTGTAAGCAAGAGGACCGTGCGTTCCGAACTTAATGCCGCGCAGCTCGCGAAGGTTGACGAACGAGACGCGCTTGTCGTCGGGGCTCATGCCAGAGAAACCGATGCGCTGCGCCGTTTGGCTAAAGATGGTCCTCATGATGCCGGCATCTTCGCGGCTCTGCTTATCGAAGACGCTAAGCTGGCCGTTTCGATACTCGTAGCCCCCGGCCTCGGTGATGACCTCCTCAATGCCGGATTGACTGAAAACGAAGGCGGCCGTGTTTTCTGGAACATAAATTATCGAACCATTAGACAGAATGTTGCCCTGTCCATGGTTGTATCCGTAGCCGTCCTGGGTTGCCTTGCGGATGCCCGGAGCGACGACGGTCCTCTCGTCGAACTTACCGGCGGTGACGATGTCCAGCCATTGGTCGGCAAGGGTACCAGAAAACGAGTCGAACGCAGCGTCGATGATGCCCATGATGAGCTCCTAGAGAGTTTGCTTGGTTCCGCAGTAATCGCAGGTCAGGATCGCGCCCTTATTGCCCGAGAGGGGCGCGCGGCAACCCATGCAGCACACGGTGGCCTTCGTCTTCACGACCTTCTTGACGGGCTTGCTTTCCTTGGGGGCCGTTGAGGCAGAGCTCGCGGGCGCGCCCATAAAAGCCGAGGCGAGACCCCTGAACCCGTCGATGAAATCGGTCGTTTCGTCGGGGAAAGGCGTCTCATCGGTATCGATGCTCTCCATGTCCCCGACCACGGCGTACTTAATAGCGTCGGCCCAGCGTTTGGCTTCTTGCTTCGGGTTGTCAGGGAAGCTCAGGGTGACGGCTTCCTGCTCAAAAACGACCTGCAAGACGTACTCGTCTTTCTTCTTGCCGAGAAACGCCTGCGGCACGCCTTCGGGGCAGGCGATCGAGTCGAGCGGGCATCGCTTGAGAAGACGCTGCGAGGTGAAGAGCCCGGTTGAGAAGTCGTTCACCAGAATCAGGTTTTGGTTCGTGAGGACAATCTCGTCGAGGACGTCCCGGTCCTTGCCGGAGTGGAGAACGACGCCCCCGCTTTGCATAATGACGACTTCGCCGGGGCTGAGGTTGTAGTCCTCGTCCATGGCTGCCTCCTGACGATAGGAAATAAAGCGCTGCTAAACCATGTTAGACGTCGACAAATTTGTTTCATCAGTTGCCAGCTGAATCCGTTGGCGGAATTCAGTTGGCAACTGATGAAACTCGGCGGCCGCCTACTCAGACTTGGAAAAGCTTCAGTTTTCTTTGGAATCGAGGAAAGGAAACCTCATGGACTGGGAAGTCGCAGGACAAGACAACTCCGACGCCGGCAGCTCGGCTTCGCCGAAACCGCCTAAGCGCAAGGGCAAGAAGTTGAAGAAATGGGTCGTCGTTGTCGTGGTCATCGCAGCGATCGTCGCGTTTTCCAACATTATGGGCTGCATCAATGGCCAGTCGAAGACCCTCTCGTGGCCCACGACCGGCCTGGCGACGATGCTCCCCGACCCGCCGACGAATAAGGGCAAGGTGAGTACCGACTCCGACCGCAGCTTCAGCGCGGATATCGAGAAGTGCAGCGAAAGCCAGTACAAGGCCTACGTGGAAAGCTGCAAAGAGAAGGGCTTTACCGTCGAAGCCGATAGCAATACTTCCTGGTATAACGCTTACAACAGCGACGGCTATAAACTGAGGCTCTCCTACTGGTCTTCCAGCGAGAAGCTCTCGGTTTACCTTGACGCGGCGACAGAGATGGGAACCCTGACGTGGCCGACGGCCGGCGCCGGCTCCCTGGCTCCCGCCCCGACGTCGAAGAAGGGCAAGATCAACAGCGATAGCTCAACGTTCTTCAACGCGTATGTCGGGGATACGGACAACGCCGCTTATAGCGCGTACGTCGACTCCTGCATTTCCGCGGGGTTCAACGTTGACTATAAGAAGGGTGAGACGTCGTTCTCCGCTGACAATGCGAACGGCGACCACATTTCCGTGAGCTACGAGGGCTTCAACACGATGAAGGTCATCGTCGACGCGGCTGACGTTAGCGCCTCCGCCGAGACAACGAGCTCGGATTCGAGCGCATCGACGAAGGCCGAGGCAGAGACGAAGGCCGAAGAGGCCCCCGCGACAACTTCGGATTCCGCGTCGAGCGAGTCTTCCTCCGCGAGCGCCGGCGACTTCCGCCAGTTCGTCGATGACTACGAGTCCTTCATGAACAGCTACTGCGACTTCATGGAGAAGTACAAAAGCTCCTCGAACACCGCGAGCATGATGGTCGACTACGCCAAGATGGTGAAGGACTACGCGGAGTGGGCAGAGAAGTTCAACGGCTACGATACGGGCGAGCTGGGTGCCGATGACCTTGCCTACTATACGGCGGCGCAGGCAAGGGTGCTGGAGCGACTGTCTAAGAT
>CAVCPR010000160.1:0-3634 GCA_963604235.1 Anaerovoracaceae bacterium
CTCTTCCTCTTTCGTCACTCCGACCAGGCGCAATGCCGAGTCGCTGACGTTTGCGAGCTTTACTCGGCTGCGGCCCATTGCAGCGTTTCCGGGACTTGGGCGCCTGGAAAGCGACCCCGCGAAAGCGCTTAGCCGTTCCCGTTCAAAAGCGGCTCAGGGCACTATCTTTCCGCATGCAATCGAGCCATGTGCTTGTAAACGACTGCGAGGTTTTGCTGCATCTCGAGCACGCTGTAGCTATCGGCGTGTTCGAGAGCGAACCTCAGCACCATCGATGCAATGTTCGCATACATCTCCGCCTGCAGGGAAATCGCCTCTTCCGTCTCGCCCGCTTCTTGCGCTATCGGGATATACATGCTTGCAAGCGCCTGTCTGACAAGGCTTTTCAGTCCATTGGTCGTATCGGTGCGGACATCCCACAGGGAAAGCGCTTCGATTCGTCGCTGCTGCAGCAGGTTGTTGATCGCCTCTATGTGGCGGCTGTCGGGATCATCGCGCATGTTTTTTGCCAGTTCCTCGATCTGCACGGCGAACGATTTCATGATTTGATCGGCAAGGTCGTATTTGTCGCGATAATGGTTGTAGAACGTCTTTCGATTGATTTCCGCCGCATCGACGATTTCTTGCACGGTCACATCGCTGAAGGGCTTTTCCTCGAGCAGCGCCACGAACGCCTCTTGAATCGCTCTTCGAGTTTTTATGACGCGCAGATCGGGGCGTGTGCTGCCTCTATTCATTGCGAATCTCCATAGCCTCGTGGATCTTCTTTGACTTGCTTCTACAATAATATACGCGATGTAGATTAAGAAACATACTAACCCATTATATTGGTTGGAAGCGACGCCTTCGCTCGGCACAATGCGTATCCGTTCGAAATCGGACCAAGATGGTCCCGAGAGAAAGGAATACGATGCCGACTGCAAAAGGAAAAATGAAGTGGGTCATACCGATCGTCGTGGTTGTGGCCTTTACGGCGCTCATGAGCTTGTTGATGTTCCCCATGCTGAACTCGAGCCCTTCCAACGTACCGTATGCGATATTGTCTCTCGATGAAGGGGTCGAAACGCCGTCGGGGCAGGTGAATGCGGGCCAGGCTCTTGTCGACAAGGTGACGGGGGCTGATTCGTCGCAGGCCGGCGACGACGGGGAATCGCCCATTGCGTGGACCGTCTTCACGTCGCAGGCGGCCTTTGACGAGGCCATGGACGGTACCGAGTACTATGGCGGCATCGTGATCCCTTCCGATTTCACCGAAAAGCAAATGGCTGCGGCCATGAGCGCATCGGGCGCCGGCGATGCGGAGAAGCCCAGCGTGCAGCTGATAGCCGATGGCGCGAAGAACGCGTCTTTGGTTTCAAGCCTTCAGACGCAGTTGACGAGCTCGCTTTCCATGGCGGGGGTCGAGGTCGATGTCGTAACGGCGCACGATGTCGATCTGGGCAATGAAAGCGCAGGTGCCATGCTCGCGCAGGTCTCGGTTGCTCCAGTGCTGGCCGTCTCGATGACGGGGTCCATGATTCTCTTCTCGTCAACGCGCGCGAAGAAGGGCGCATCGCGCAAAGAGCGCGCGAAGACATTTGGCAAGCAAGTTGCTTACGCCGTGCTCCTGTCGTTTCTTGTGGCGTGCGCCGATATGTTCATCACGACCATTGTGGGCGGCATGAGCCTGCCGGCCGAGCGTCTGCTTCCGTATCTGTGGCTTTGCAGCTTCAGCCTGATGACGCTTCTGCTGGGGCTTATGAACCTTGCCTTCCCGTTGGGTGCGGCAGCGATGTTCGTCATCATGGGCACGATGAGCTGCGCCTATATTGCGCCCGAGATGCTGCCGAGCCTGTGGCTTGACTGGATATACCCGTGGTCGCCGGCTCATTTCCTCGTTGAAGGCGTTCGCAGCGTCGTGTTCCTGGGCGCGCCTTCGCTCAATGCCTGCTCGGCTCCGCTTGCTCGATTTGCGGTTGCCGGCATCGCATGTGGTTTGCTGTCCCTTTTGCCGGCAGGCAAAACCGGCGATGCGGCCGAGGGCGAGTCGTCCCCGGAAGTTGCGTCCGCAGCCGCCTAGTCGCTAACGACGATTGAGTCGAAAATCTCCCGCGCCTGCCCGCCGGCATCCTCGAGCGTTGGAAAACGTTTGCGCATGGGAAAGCACTGCTGGTCGTTGCGCAGTCGGCATGGGGTTGTGCGTCGGTGCGTTTTTTGCTCGCTAGCTTATGCACGTCACGTGCAGCGTGTCGCCGTCTACGGTGAACGCGACGTCGAGGCCGGCGTAGGCCAGGTGGTACAGGCGGGTTGGCTCATGCTTGCTGCCGGCGCGTCGCGGGTCTTGGCGCAGCACCTCCGTCAGGCCGGACAGTTTTTCGGGCGGCACTTCGGCTTGCAAGCGTGCGGGGAAGTCCACCTGCAGTTCATGCCAAGGCGCCCGCTCGATCCAGCCGCCGGTGGCGTCGGGGTGGCAGTCGGCGAACGGGATGTAGGGTTTGATGTCGAAGATGGGCGTGCCGTCGCGCAGGTCGGCGCCGAGCACGTGTATGCGCGGGCCGGCGTCGGTGAGCTCCACGTGGTCGAGTTTCACGCACGTCAGTCCGATGGGGTTCGGGCGAAACGGGCTGCGCGTGGCGAACACGCCCACGCGCGCCGTGCCGCCCAGGCGCGGCGGCCGTACCGTAGGCGACCAGCGGCCGGCGGCATGGGTTGGCTGTTCGGGGCAGCGGAAAGGCGCGGCGGCCTGGGCTGATGCGCCTCGATTTGCCGCGAGCGCGGAATCGGCCTGCGGGCTGGCTGCCATTCGGTATGCGAAGTCGTTCGCGACATCGGCGGCCGTGCCGCCGGGCACTCCGTTTTCGAACTGCCACAAGAGCCACAAGTGCGAGAACTCCTCGAGCCCCGCAACGGCGGCGGGTTGTGCGAACTGCGGCTCGAAAACAATGGCGCCTTGCAAATGCGGCGCCAGAAAACTGTTGCGCGGAATGCCGAATTTCTGCGGCAAATCCGTGCGAATATGGGCGATGGGCGTGATGTTCATGCGTCCCATTGTAACGCTTCCGAGGTCTAGTTGCTTGCCGGGCAGCTCTGCGAAAACGATTAGCCGTTCGGGTTCAAGGTGGGCGTGGGCGCAGCGGCCGCAGGCGCGGAAAGCCCGTTGAGGCTTTCTACCTGCGCACGAACTTGCGGATGACCCCGATGGCCTCGTCGATGTCGACGGGTTTCACGATGTAGTCGTTCATGCCTGCCTGCCTGGCCATCTCCCGGTCCTCGTCGAAGGCGTTCGCGCTCATTGCGATGATGGGGATGCTCGCGATCTCGCCGTCAGGCAGCGCGCGAATCGCGCGGGTGGCGTCGTAGCCGTTCATGTGCGGCATCTGGATGTCCGTCAGCACCAGGTCGAAGTCGCCGGGCGTTGCTTTGCTCAGGACTTCGACGGCCTCGTCGCCGTCGGAGACGGTCTGAACCTCGATGCCGCGCTGAGTGAGGATCGCCACGGCAATTTCGCGGTTCATCTCGTTGTCTTCGACGAGCAGGACCCGGGTTCCCGCGATGTCGGATTCGGGCGCGGTGTTCACGGCAGCCGCCGGCGCCGTCCCCGCCGTCTCCGCTGCCGGCGCCCCTGCCGTCACGCCCGCCGTCCCCGCTGCCGCGT
>CAVCPR010000161.1:0-3630 GCA_963604235.1 Anaerovoracaceae bacterium
GCCGATGGGACGTCGACCGCCGCGCAGGCAACCCCCGACGGGACGCCCGTCCCCGGCTCCGCCCCGGATGCCGTCTCGGTCCCCGCCCCGCCCACGGCCCCAACAGTCCCCGCCCCCACCTGGTCAGGCGCAAAACCTGGCAGCCTGGTGGAGGTTCGCCTGTAGCGTCGAGCGCCGCCCGGCGCGTGCTATACTTTGCCGCATGACAGATTCCACGCATATCACCTTGACGGCGCCGCAGTCCGTGAACATGGCGCTCGTGGTGGGGCCGGGCGATTGCCTGCTCCATCAAATCGAAGAAACCTTCGCCGCGCGCATCACCGTGCGCGGCGATTCCATTATCTTGGAGGGCGACCCCATCGAGGTCCAGTCGCTCACCGCGCTGTTCACCGAGCTCATCAAGCACGTCGAGGCCGGCGACGTCCCCGATTCGGCGTTCCTCACGCGCGCCATCGACCTTCTGCGCACCGCGGAGTTTTCGCCCACGGCGCTGCGCGAGGACATCCTGCTCACCTACCGCGGCCGCGCCATCCGCCCGAAAACCGCCGGTCAGAAGCGCTACGTCGACGCCATCCGCGCCAACACCGTCACCTTCGGCATCGGTCCTGCCGGCACGGGTAAAACGTACCTCGCCATGGCCATGGCCGTCGCCGCGCTCAAGCGCAAGGAGGTCGGCCGCATCATCCTCACGCGCCCGGTGGTCGAGGCGGGGGAGAGCCTGGGCTTTCTGCCCGGTTCCCTCACGGAAAAGGTGGACCCCTATATCCGCCCGCTCTACGACGCGCTGTTCGACATGACCGACATGGAACGCGCCCAGCAGCTCATCGAAAGCAACGTCATCGAGATCGCCCCGCTCGCGTTCATGCGCGGCCGCACCTTAAACGACAGCTTCATCATCCTCGACGAGGCGCAGAACACCACGCCCGAGCAGATGAAGATGTTCCTGACGCGCCTGGGCTTCGGGTCGAAAATGGTCATCACCGGCGACATCACGCAGCTCGACCTGCCGCACGGCGTTTCCGGCCTTAAAGGCGTCCAAGACATCTTGGACGGCGTGGAGGGAATCGAATTCTGCCAGTTCACGGGGAAGGACGTCGTGCGCCATTCCCTGGTGGCGGCCATCGTCGCCGCATACGACAAGGCGTCGAAACCAGCAAGGAGGAAGGACGCAGATGGACGTCCAGATTAACTACGATTATCGCGCCGACGACCTGAAGGACATGCCCCTTGAGGAGCTTGCCCTGTTCACGCTGCGCCATCGCGAAAAGCCGGAGAACACCGAGGTGTCGCTGTCCTTCGTCACCGACGAGGAAATCGCCCGCTTAAACGAGGACTATCGCGGCAAGGTCGGCCCCACCGACGTGCTGTCCTTCGAGTGCGACGGCGTTGACGACGAGCTTTCCGACGCCGTGTGGGAGGGCGAGGAAGCGGTCTATGAGCTTGGCGACGTCGTCATCGCGCCCGACGTGGCCGAACGTCAGACGCACGAGTTCGGCACCACGTTCGAGCAGGAGGTCAGCCTGCTGTTCGTGCACGGGCTTCTGCACCTGTGCGGCTACGACCACATCGTCGAGGAGGACGCCAAGGTCATGGAGGCCCTCGAAGACGAAATCCTGGCCGCCTGGAACGCGCGGTAGGCATACATGACGCAGTCCGACGACAAGCCCTTCGTTCGCAGCGCCGACACTAAAGACGCAGGTCAGCGCTATGGGATAACCGCCGCATTCCGCAATGCGGGACGCGGGCTGGCCGATGCCGTGCGCACCGAGCGCAACGTGCGCATCGACGCCGCGGCGGCCGTGCTCGTCATCGTGCTCGGTTTCGCCTTCCGCATCGACGCGCCGTCGTGGCTGGCCATCGTCATCTGCATCGGCATGATGATCGCGCTCGAAACGGTGAACACCGCCATCGAGGCGGTCGTCGACCTGGCGTCCCCCGGCTACCACGAACTCGCCCGCAAGGCGAAGGATTGCGCCGCCGGTGCCGCGCTGGCAGGCGCGCTCGCCTCGGTCGCGGTCGGCCTCATCGTGTTCGTCCCGCGCATCTTCGCGCTTTTTGGTTAACCCGTTTATCCCTTCCGTCTATCCGCCACCTTCTCGAAAAGGAACCCCCATGGATCTCGATGCATACTTCGGCCACGCCGCACCCCCCTCGGGCGAGGGCTTCCGCTCCGGCTTCGTCACGCTCGTCGGGCGCCCGAACGCCGGCAAATCAACCCTGCTCAACACCATTATGGGCAAGAAGATCGCCATCACCTCCGACACCGCGCAGACCACGCGCCACCGCTTCCGCGCCGTGTACACGCGCGACGATTTCCAGATGATCATCGTCGACACGCCCGGCCTGCACAAGCCCCACGACGCGCTCGGCGAGGAACTGAACACCTCGGCGCTCAAGGCGCTTGAGGACGTCGACGTCATCGCCATGCTCATCGACGCGTCGAAGCCGGTCGGCCGCGGCGACGAGTGGGTGGCCGCGCAGCTCGCCGGTCCGCACGCCAAACACGCGAAGAAGATCTGCGTGCTGTCGAAAGCCGACCTGGTGAGCAAAGACGAGCTGCACGCGCAGGCGCAGGCCGCCATGGCGCTGCACACATGGGACGCCATGGTGGGACTGTCCTCGGAAAGCGGTTACAACGTCGACGCCTTCATCGAGGAGGTCGAAGGGTTTCTGCCCGAGGGGCCGGCATGGTTCCCCGCCGACATGGAGACCGACCAGCCCATCGAGGTCATCGTCGCCGAATTCATCCGCGAGAAGATCCTGCGCACGTTCCGCGACGAGGTGCCGCACTCCATCGGCGTGACCGTCGAGGACATGTCCTTCGACAAGAAGAAGAACCTCAACAGCATCATGGCGCGCATCTACGTGGAGCGCGACAGCCAGAAGGGCATCATCATCGGCAAGGGCGGCTCCTCCATCAAGCGCATCGGCCAGGAATCGCGCCGCGACTTGGAGCAGCTGCTCGGCACGCGCGTGTTTTTGGACCTCATGGTGAAGGTGAAGAAGAACTGGCGCCGCGACGCCACGCAAATCCGTCGCTTCGGGTATGGAGAGGGGCTGTAGCTGCTGTAACGGCGGTTTGAGGGTTTCTTGCGCGCACCTGCGCCAAGGCGCGTTTCGGCTACAATCTACGCGATAACAACGACGTCTCCGTCCGAAAAGGTTTCACGCATATGATCTGCCCCCACTGCCATACGGAAAACCGCCCCGGCGCGAAGTTCTGCAACGAATGCGGCCAGAAGCTCGACCAAGCGCAGGAGCGCGAAGAGGCCGCGGCCGAGGAAGCTGCGGCTGCTGAGGCTGCGGAAGTTGAGGTTGCTGAGCCTTTCGCTTCCGAGGCGGAGGCTTGCGATTTCGCCGATGCTGCGGCTGAGCCCATTGCTGCTGGGGCGGACGCGCCTGTCGAGGCCGAAGAGGCCGCGGAAGCGGCCGGGGTTTCGGAAGCGAACGGTGAGGCCGACGAAGCGACTGAGACTGCGGCCGAGGTTGCGATTGAGACTGCGGCTGAGGTTGCGATCGAGACTGCGGTCGGAGCAGCCGACGAGGTTGACGATGTGGCCGTGAGCGAAGCAGCCGACGAGGCCCCCGAAGTTCCTGAATTTGTTGAAGCGACCGACGAAGCTTGTGAAG
>CAVCPR010000162.1:0-3616 GCA_963604235.1 Anaerovoracaceae bacterium
GCAAAACCATCGCGATGTGCGTAGGTTTGCCGCGATCCCCCAAGTACACAGCGCCCCGCCATTTTCCGACCTGGGAAAACGCCACTGCCCGCAACCCGCTCCCGCGCCGAACCCCAAATACCTACGCACTTGGCGCACCAAATATCGAGCAGGGCCCATTCCGTAACGAAAACCGCCCGCTCTCGCGACAAGCACCAGCCAGCGTCGCCTTGGGCACCCACAAAGCAGCCCCCCGCGATTTCGCGATCCATACCCCTCATTGCCCCCGCAAAACACCCTCACAACCTTGCACTTTTGCACCCCTCGCGCCGACGCAAAACCTGCACGCATCTCGCACCCGCCGCACTTGGAAACGCTCTCGTAACCGATTCGCTATTCGCGCCAAAACCGGCCTATAGTCGGACGCCCCATGAAAGAGATTCTTTGCGACATATCGGCATTTCGCTTGTACCGCACGCCACCGCAGCTGCTGGCGCAATTCCCCGTGCTCCCCGATCCGGAAACGGACAAAACTCGCAGCAAGCTGCGGAAACACCCGCTCGTCGAGCACATCATCGGCCCCGCCGCGCACCTCATGGTCACCGACCGGCGGCGACGCTCGAGCACGAAATGCATCCAGTCGCACCTCGCCTCGACCGAGCTCCCGTTCGGATGCGTGCGCGCCAGCAACATCGGCGCCGACATCACGTCTCCCCTCTTCACGCTGCTGCAGCTGGCGCAACATCTCCCGGAAGAGGAGCTCATCATGGCGATGTACGAATTCTGCGGCTCGTTCAGCGTGTTCAGGCCGACCCCCGAGCTCGAGGCGCTGCTCGAGAACCCGGCGGAGCCGGTCGCGGGGTCATGGAAGCGCGTCACCAGCCAAAATGGCAAGCCGTCAAGCCTTTGGCAGCGCAACCCGCTCATCACCCTCGACGAACTGCGCTCCTTCGCGGCGGCGACCAAGGGCATGCGCGGCAACCGCCGGTTCGCGCGCGCCGCCGCAAGCGTGACCGGGCGCACCGCGTCGCCATTCGAGGCGCAGCTCTCCATGCTGCTTTGCCGCCCGCGACGCCGCGGCGGCGAAGGCTTCCCGTGCTTCACGAACAACGAGCGCATCGCGCTGAGCACAAAGGCGCGCATGCTGTCGGGCAAATCGGCGTGCTACGCGGACATACTTTTCGAGCAGCACAGAGGCGAGAAGCCGCTCGTCGTCGAATGTCAGGGGCGCCTTGTGCACGACGACGACGAATCGGCCGTGTCGGACGGGAATCGGGTCGTGGCGCTGCAACAGATGGGCTACGAGGTCATGCTGCTGTCGTACGAACAGATCTCGCAGTCCGACCGATTCGAGGTCGTCAAAAAGCTGATCGCGCGCTACCTGGGAATCCGGTACCGCCGCAAATCGAAGGCCATGCAGAGGACCGAGCATAACCTGCGGTGCAATATCTTTATCGACTGGTCGACGATAGCGGCATGAGTCGGCGGGCCGCCAACTCAACCGGCGGCGCTAGCGCGTGGGCAGCAGATCGATGTGCTGACGAACGTCGAACCCCTGCCCCTTCAGCTCACTCGACAGAAAATCGATTTGCTGCGGCACCACCTTGATAAGGTGTAGGGCCTGCTTGATCTTCGGGAGCGCCGCATCCTGTATGCACTTTTCGCGAGCGGCCTTGGCAAACGCGTCGTCATCAGGGTCGATGATCTCCGCGACGCCGCCTATCTGCGCGCTGGCGAGCTTGCCGAACCCTTCGTACGGATCGAACACGGCCAGCGAGACGTTGCGGTTGCGCTCGAGCGCGAAAAACTTCAGACCGCCCTCCGAGAATATCCAAAACGCCCCATCGCGATACGAATACTCGAGCGGGGTGCAGCGAACAAAATCGCCGGCCGCGCAGGCAAAAGCGCACGTATTATGCGAGGTCAGAAACCCTTCGACGAGATCCTTGAGCTGCTGTTGCGGCATTCGCGACGATTCGTCCTGTCGATCAATCCAATACTGGGCCGCTTGCTGAAATTCCTCGTGATTCATCTTATGCCCCCTTCGGTCAGCCTCATCATACCCCTGGGAAAAGCAGCTGGCGCCCTGGTTTTGCGCGGGCGCCGCGCAAAGCTCCCGCGTTGTGCGTAGGTTTTGAGCCCGAAGCGAAGTAACGGCCTCGACGAGCTAACGCCACCTGCGCTTTTTCGACCAGCGTCGCCGGCCTACTCGAGACGCCCACAAAAACCTACGCACTTAGCACTCGTTTTGCACATGACACGTCAAAACGGCGCGCGAACAAACCGGCGGCTCATCAAGCGCGACCGGGATTCTAGAGAATGGAGGTCGTCGATCTTCGAACGACTTGCGAGGGCGACAGAAGATTCTTTGCCATCTTCACTGCCCTTTACCGGGGCATGGGCTGGGTGCTCTACAGGCTATTAGGCGATTTGATCGATGGATGCGCCCGGGCTGATGGGAAGGGTGACCCGGGCGCTTAGGGAAGGGACATGCCGGGTCTCTTGGCCGAATGGGAAACTCGACCGACCGACATGTGCTTGAATTTCATGGTAGCACTCTCGAGGGCCAGGGATTTGCAACTCTTTCCCTACCTGGGGATTTGGTTTGGTTGCGTGGGTGAAGTTGGACCGAACGCTCGGCGGGACCTTCGCCATCTTCGCCTGCTTTGGGTGGATACGCGACCTGGTTCTTCGCCATCACCCACCTTGATTTAGGGAATGAAGGAAAGGGCGATAAGGGGACTAGGGGCAGCGCATGCGGGCTTTTGCGCTTGGGCGTGAGTATGTTCGTTGGTGTTTGAAACTGGGGTGCTGCTGGAGAAAGAAAATGCGGAAGCCTCATGCCCTTCTTATTCAGACGGGGGAGCACTTCCGCAATGAGGAGCATTGCGCGCGTCGCAGCTCGTTGCAATGTTGCGACAAAAGGTCGTCTGGCTGGTTTCCGTTTCGCGCTCCGCTTCTGTTGCGTGCTAGATTGCTCGGCATGCCGCTTTAAACGGCATGCCGAGCAATTCCTTGCATGAAAGCTGACGACGGTTTGCCTTTCGGGCAGCGGCACGCCTTCGGACTTAGCGTATCCAATAGTACGCGGTGACGCCTTCCATCCATCTGGAAGAGTGCGGCAGCGCCCGGTGACGGAGCCCTGCGTTGCAGTTTGCTCGACCGTCTCGAAGGCTTGCGAGGCCGTCCCGGCCACCGCAGGAAAGCCATTGCCGGCTGCCTCTTCCAACGACCGTCGACACAGCGCTGCACGTGCTCTTCTCGGCGATCGCCCGCGCGGCTTTGCTGAAGCCTCCGCGAATGCAGTCGAGCTTGGGCAGGCGCCCCGTATTGGAGGCGACGGCGATGCCGGCAACCGCAGATACCCCGACGACCGCGGCCACCCCTATGGCGATCATCTTTTTAGATGATCCCTTCTTTTCCGCAAGGGCCTCTGGCTCCATGCCCTCTTCTTCAAGCTGGTTCGCAGCTTCGTTTTCAGCCTGCTTGCACTTCTTCATCCGTGCTCCTCTCCGGCTGAGATGCCTCACCTGCATCGCGAATTTTCATCTGCTCCCGCAGTTTATCCCATTCGGAGGTCAGAAACGCTGGGCACGGGATAGTTTCCCTGCGGCTTCGGCGCTAGCTCGTCCTTCCA
>CAVCPR010000163.1:0-3481 GCA_963604235.1 Anaerovoracaceae bacterium
ATGGGGAAGCCGCCCATGGGGAAGCCGCCGAACGCGCGTCAACGGCTTCCCTGTGCGAAACGGGCAAAGCCCAGCGGCGTGAATCCCACCGAGGCGTCAGCGCAAAGCCGTGCATGATCGTGGACCCGTTATGCGCGCGCAAACTGCAGCAGCTCGCGCGGATGGGAAAGCATCGCATCGGCGCCGGCCTCCTGCAGCGCGCTCGCGGGGTTGTAGCCCCAGTCGACGCCGATGGCGAACGTGCCCGCATTGTGCGCAACGACGATGTCGCCCGCCGAGTCGCCCACGTAGGCCACTCGCTCGGGAGCCGACCCAAGCTCGTCGATGGTGCGCAGCAGGCCCGTCGGATCGGGCTTGCGGGGGATATTCTCGCATTCGCCGTGCAGGATGTCGAAGACGCCGGGGAAGTGCAGCGGGATGACGTCCTTCACGCCGCCCTCGTACTTGTTCGACAGCACGGCGAGCTTGCATCCGCGCGCCTTCAGCTCGGACAAGGCCTTGGTCATGCCTTCGTACGGTTTCGTGAGCTCAAGGCCGATTTCGGGATAGATCCGCTTCCAATACGCCAGTGCCTCGGCGCACCGCTCGGGCGAGGTTCCTTCCGGAACCGCGCGATCGATCAGGCGCGCGGCGCCGTTGCCGACGAAGCTCAAGATCTCCTCGGGGGAATGCGTCGGGTATCCGAAGTGCTCGAGCGTCTTGTTCGTGACCACGATCAGGTCGGGCATGGTGTCAAGCAGCGTTCCGTCCAAATCGAAGATGAACGTATCGAAGGCGGTGCTCTCGTTCGGCATGGTTTGCTCCTTAGGCTTGCGAGACGAGCGGCGTGTCCGGCGAAAACAAAAGCGGCGACCCGAAGGCCGCCGCAGCGATTAGCAAATGGAGCGGGTGACGGGACTCGAACCCGCGAATGCGAGCTTGGGAAGCTCGTGCCTTACCACTTGGCGACACCCGCATGGTTGGGAATTATAGCGCAACATCCGGATTCGGGCCGGCGCGTTTCACACAAATTCCCACGAGATGGCGAAAGGTTGGCGAAACCGCTGATGGGAGCCGAGCCCCTATTCCTTGAAGCCCAGAAGGTTCGCGGGCGAGGTGTCGAGCGCATCCGCGAGCTTTTCGACCACGGAAAGCCTGATGTCGGCGGTTCCCTTCTCTATTTTGTTGAGCTGGGGCCGCCCGATGCCCACCATGGCGGCGAAACAGGTCTTGCTGATATGGGCCCGCTCCCGAAGCGTCTCGACGTTGCGGCCAAGCGTGCACGCGAGCGAGGGCGCGTCTGCGCTGGTGTCGAAAAGGGGGTTGCTATGCGGCCGCATGTTCTGCATGCGACAACCCTACGGCGGGCGTGGGCGGGCGGCGTAACCTGGCGGTTACGTTTAGCCCATTCGACAAAGAAAAGCCGGTTGCGCCAAGGCGTGAAGCGCGGCGGTTTCGGCTGAGTTGCGGCCGTCGAAGGCATTCGCGCGCCGCGAGCGTCCGTAAACTCTTGGTGAACGCTTTATCGGACCGACGTGCCCATTTTATGGTCGTAACAACCGGATGCTACAATACCTAGCGCCGATTTGCGCTGCTTAGCGAAGGCTCGAACGTTCGGGTTCTTCGCCAAGGCGGGCGAATCGAGCGAAGAAAGAAACGAATGAAACGAACCGTGTCGGGTTCAGCATGTGCAAGCGGAGGGGAGACCGCGGGCCTGCCGCCCGCCGCAAGCGGTCCCCTTTGGACGACGCTGTTGAGGAGCACGCATGGCATTTCGTAAGAACCGAAAGTCTCAGGCTTCGGAAAACATTTCCCCGGAGCAATCGGCATATCGCCCCGCTTACACGCCCGGATCCCAGGGCAAGGTCGCGAACAATGTCTTCCACAATCATCAGGGAGCAACGCAATACTCCCGTCAGAATCCCGTGTACGCGACGCAGTCCGCTCGCAAGTCGAAGCGTGGCAGGAATATCGCCCTCGGCGTGGTCGCCGCGGTGCTTGTCGTGGCCGTCGGGTGCGGCGCTGCGTTCGCCGTTTGGTACAACAACGTTTCGAAGGAGCTGAACCAGGGCAGCTACACCGAGGAGCAGGTTGAGGAAATCAACGATCAGCTGGTCACGGCGTCCTATACCGAGCCCTTCTACGTGCTGCTCATCGGATCGGACAAACGAGCAGATGGGGACGATGCCGATGGCGCGCGTTCGGACACCAACATCGTCGTGCGCGTCGATCCGGTCAACAACCAGGCCACGCTCGTGTCCATCCCGCGTGACACCATGATCGACATTGACGGCTACGGAACCAACAAGTTCAATGCTGCTTACAATTACGGTGGGGCTGCGGCGACCATTCGCGAAGCCACTCAGCTCACCGGGGTCGGCATCTCCCACTATGTGGAAGTCGGCTTCGACGACTTGATCGCCCTCGTCGACGCCGTCGGCGGCGTCGATGTTCAGGTTGACGAACTGGTCGACGACCCCGATGCTGACGGCACGGCGAGCAACCCTGACTGGGAGCATGTTGTCATCGAGCCCGGCCTGCAGCATCTGAGCGGCAACGCGGCCCTGACGTTCGCCCGCAGCCGCGCTTATGCCGACGGTGACTTCACCCGCACGTCCAATCAGCGCAAGCTGATCGAAGCGCTCGTCGACAAGGTGCTCGCGCTTCCCGTCACCGAGATGCCCGCCGTCATTCAGGCGGCCGCGAAATGCGTCACCACTGACATGAAGATTACTGACATTCTTTCGCTTGCCCAGCAGATTAAGGGCAACAACAACGGCGAGCTGACGCTGTATTCGGCGATGCTGCCGTCCATCACGGGCTACGTCGACGGCGTATCGTACGTCTTCGCTGATGAGGATGCCATGGCCAAGATGATGAAGATCGTGGACGAGGGCGGCGACCCGAGTGGCATCACCGGCACCACCAGCAAGCTCGCCCAGGAGAAGATGTCCTCGTCTTCCTCTACCGGATCGTCTTCCGGCAGTACGGGAATCTCGACGTCCGGCTCGGGGCAGTACGCGGGCAACGACTATGACACCGGCGGCGGCGTGGGAGGCGTTTACAGCAACTACGGGTCCACGTCCACCTATAGCGACACGTCTTCCAGCTCGTCATCGGGCGGATACGCGGGTTCGAGCTACAACTACTCGAGTTCCAGCTACTCGGGCTCCAGCTCCGGTTACGATTCCGGGTATTCCAGCGGAAGCAGCACCTACAGCGGCGGGAGCAGCACGTATGGCGGCGACTCGACGTATTCCGGTACGTCGACATACTCGGACACCTCGACTGGAACGTCGGGAACATCCGGAACGACCTCGGGCGGCACCGGCGCAACCGGCACCTACGGTACGGGAACTGGCTACTAGTCGCATCAGCCGACCGCCGTCGAGCACCCGCTCGCTTTAAAAAACAGTGTCGCGCCTAAAGGCGCTCTCCAGTAAGGGCTGAGCTTGCGCTCAGCCCTACGAATTTCTGCAGCGACAACACCTCCGAAGAGCAT
>CAVCPR010000164.1:0-3476 GCA_963604235.1 Anaerovoracaceae bacterium
GGAAGAGATCGAAGCCAAGAAGAAACCGGACCTGAAGACGCTCGTCCTGTGCGGGGCCGTTTCCAGCTGCGTTATTGCCGAGGTGGTGATGCTGCTTCTCGGCGGAGTCGTCAGCGCCGCCCTGCTTCGTCCGATGGAGAGCCTCAACAGGCTCCTGTTCGGGGAGGCGCTGGGCGAGGCCGGGCTGGAGCTCCGCAACACATACGGGCTGTTTCTCTGCGTCATGCTGGCGTCCCTTGTTTGCATGGCCGTCGTCCGGCCGTGGCGCCCTTACCTCAAGGCGCTGTGGACGGGGCCTTCCGGCAACCGGATAGGGATGTTGGCCTGCGGCCTTCTGTTCGGCTTCGCGTGCAACGCGCTGTGCGTTGGGGTGAGCGTGCTGGACGGCAGCATCCGGCTCGAGTTCACGCAGTTCTCGCCGTTGGGGCTTCTTGCCTTCCTCTTCTTTGTCTTTATTCAGTCGTCCACTGAGGAAATCACGTCGCGCTGCTTCATCTACCAGCGCGTTTACCGTACGTACGGGATGTGGCCGGCGGTCTTGATCTCGGCGGGGTCGTTTGCGGCCATGCATCTCTTCAACGACGGCGTCTCCGCGCTGCCCATTATCAATGTTTTTCTTATCGGCGTCCTGTATGCGCTGATGGTGCGCTATCTGGATAGCATTTGGCTGACGATGGGTGCGCACACCGCGTGGAACCTGACGCAGAACATCATCTTTGGGCTGCCCAACAGCGGCACGCCGTCGACGTGGTCGGCCTTCAGCCTGGTGGGGGGGCGCAGAGCAACGGCATCGCGTACGACACGGCGTTCGGCGTCGAGGGGTCGGTCCTGGCCGTCGCGATTCACTTGGCGTGCATCGCGGTACTGCTGTGGTGGGGACGCCGCCACGACAAGGGGCAGTACGACATCTGGGACGGCGAGAAGCGCGACGGGTGGTTCTACTAGGGGTTGATTCGGCCGTATCAATCCCGGGGCGCGCTCGGAGCGGCCGCAAAGTAAACGGGCCAAGGTGGGGATGCCTCCGCCTTGGCCCGTTTACTTTGCGGCCATATGCCGTGCAGCGAGCGAGACGCCGGCAAATCGTCTCCGTGGGGGGCCGTCGCGCTCCCTTACGACAAGTACTTCTCAAAGAGCTCGTCGAGCATGTCCTTCTCAAAAGGCTTGGAAATGTGCCCGTTCATGCCCGCGTCCAGCGACCTTGCCCGGTCTTCCTCGAAGGCGTTCGCGCTCACGGCGATGATGGGGAGCTTGTCGGTGTCGGGGCGCCCGAGCGCGCGGATGGCCTGCGCGGCGTCGAGGCCGTTCATGACGGGCATCTGGATGTCCATCAGCACCAGGTCGTAGTAGCCGGGTTCCGCGGTGCGCACCATCTCCACGCCGGCGGCACCGTTCTCGGCCTCCTCGACGGCGATGCCGCGCCCCTTCAGGATGGCGGCCACGATCTCGCGGTTCAGGTCGTTGTCCTCCACCACGAGCGCGGTCTTGCTGTCGTTGGTCGCGGCGAACGGCGAGCAGTTGAGCATCGCATCGCCCGACAGGGGAACCACTTCGCCGACTGCCGAGCTCAGCGTTTCGTACAGATCGCTCATGAACAGGGGCTTCGCCAAGAACGCGGTCACGCCGGCGGCGCGGGCCTCGGCCTCGATCTCGGTCCAGTCGTAGGCGGTCAGGATGATGATGGGCGTGTCGCTGCCGATTTCCGCGCGGATGCGGCGCACGGCCTCCACGCCGTTCATGTCGGGCATCAGCCAGTCGATCACGAACGCGCGGTACGGGCGCCCGCCCTCATGCGCGTACTTCGCCTTGTAAACGGCCTCGGTTCCCGACATGGTCCATTCCGGGTTCATGCCGATGGCCTCCAGCATGCGGCACACGCTGACGCAGGCGTCCATGCTGTCGTCGGCCACCAGCGCGCGGAAGCCGCAGAGCTGCTCGATGGCCAGGCTGCGGTGCGGGGTCTCGCCGCACGTCTTGAAGTCCAGCGAAACGGTGATCTCGGTGCCCACATCCGGGTCGCTTTCCACCACGATCTTTCCGCCCATCATGTCCACGATGTTCTTCGTGATGGCCATGCCCAATCCGGTGCCGGGAATGCCGCTGACGGTGCTGGTGCGTTCGCGGGCGAACGGCTCGAAGATGTGGTCGATGAAGTCCCGCGACATGCCGATGCCCGTGTCCGAGATGATGAAGTCGAACGACGCCCAGCCGGGGCGCTCGGGTGTGGGATGCTGCACGATCTTGATGCCGACGGTGCCGCCGGGCTGGGTGAACTTAACCGCGTTGCTCATGCAGTTGATGAGGATCTGGTTCAGGCGCAGCTTGTCGCAGACGACGTTCTCGTCCACCACGTCGACGGTGTCGATAAGGAACTTCAGGCGCTTGGAATGCACGTCGGCCTGCAGGATGTTGCGCAGGTCGTGCATGATGGTGGGCAGGTTGTTGGGCTTTTCCTCGATGGAGACGCGGCCCGACTCGATGCGGCTCATGTCCAGCACGTCGTTGATGAGCGAGAGCAGGTGGTTCGACGAGGTCATGATCTTCTTGAGGTAGTCCTCCAGAAGGTGCGGGTCGTCGGTGTGCGCCGCCGCCAGCGACGTGAAGCCGATGATGGCGTTCATGGGCGTGCGGATGTCGTGGCTCATGTTGGAGAGGAACGTGGTCTTCGCGCGGTTCGCGTTCTCTGCCACGCGCAGCGCGTTCTCCATCTCGGTGGATTGCGTGCGGTCGATCACGTAGGACAGCGCCAGCAGGTCGCCACTCGCCTCGTCGCGGTACATGGTGACGTGCTGCTCTGCCAGCATGGGCGTTCCCTGCACGCTTTTCACCCAGCAGCGGTGCGACAGGTGGTCGTCGCCCTGCGCGAAGCTGCGCTCGAGCGAAGCGCGGTCGAAGAAGGCAAGGTAATCGGTCTTGTGCTCTTCGGTGGTCATGTCGGACCAGCAATCGATGAAGCGGTCGTAGGCCACGTTTTGCGGAAGGCCCAGGAATTCGTTGAGGTCGTATTCGACGTCGCCGACTCTCTGCATGACCGTGCCCGGGATGACGTTCTTCGTGACGTTGATGTTGAAGAATGCGCCGGCGCTCTCTAGCAATGCGCGCTCCAAAAGGCTGATATGGGTGCGGTACGTCTCGATCCGCTGATCGGTTTGGTCGGCTGCCATCGTTGCGTGCCTTTCTGCTGCATGCGCCCACTGCGCTTCTGTCTTGGTGCGCGGGCGGGCCTGCAGGGCGCTGCTGCCCGGGTCTTGGGCGGCGGTGCAAGGGTGCGGTGGCAAGGCCGGCTTGCGCATGCGCGGTTCGGTTCCGGGGCGGTAGGGCTGACCCCAGCAAAAAAACGCGCGGGCGCGATTGTATCATTGCCGACCAGCGTTTATGTGCGGCTATTTT
Organism: Anaerovoracaceae bacterium; assembly: GCA_963604235.1. GTDB lineage: Bacteria > Actinomycetota > Coriobacteriia > Coriobacteriales > Eggerthellaceae > Senegalimassilia. The sequence goes on from CAVCPR010000164.1 coordinate 3,388, forward strand.
CATTTTTAACAATACCGGGACGGTTAGCCCGTCAGCACTGCGTCTCACGTTGGCAAAATCCGGCGAGCCGTTCCCTCGCCTTCTTCAAC
>CAVCPR010000165.1:0-3437 GCA_963604235.1 Anaerovoracaceae bacterium
AACGTATAAGGCTCTGTTAGACCAGAATTGGCACGCGCATGATGCGGCGCTAAATGCCCGTCACGCATCCGCAGGTGCAAGCAGTTAAATCCCGGCTCGCGCAGCTACGTTGAGCCCCATGTCAATTCTGGTCTCACAGAGCCACGTGCAACCCCTATATTCGAGAGCATTGTTTGGTGCAGTGGTTCTCGTAAGCGGGCATTGTAAGTTTCTGCGATTTTGGCTCATCGAATTGCAGCTGCCGGTTTCTCGGCATTTCGTCCCGCACTTCTAGGATGTTCTTCCAGAAGCGTTTGGGCATGAATTGGCGGCGTAGTTCAGGGTGATAGCGGATGGGGATGGATACGGCATCGTAGAAACCCTTCCAGGCTGCCTGCATGGTTGCTTCCTCGGCTGAGTGCGCCGGCAGCGTGACCTCTTCGGTGCTGACGAGCATCCAGTTTTTGCCGTCGAACACTCCTGCTACGCAATGCACCTCGTCGTAGATAATGAAGCGCTGCGTGTTGAAGCGTCCGGCGAACCAATCCATGAGCAGGCCGACCACGTTGGCTTTCGGGTTGCAGCATGCAAACCAGATATCGCCCTGCATATGTTCGAAGCGAAGGAACTGCAGCATATGATGGCGCTCGTTGCGCACGAACCGGTCAAGCTCGACCATGCGCCCGACCGTGGGGTCGGTCAGCTCGTGCGCCAGCATTGCGTTCGCAGCCGCGGCGCGACTCATGATCAGTCGTACGAAGCGGTATACGGTTGTTGGGGCGTCGTCGTCATCGGCAAGGGAGGCATGCAATACCAGCTCCCAGGCATACCGTCCGCCGCGTTTGATGATTCCGTCTCGTACGCGCTGCGCCAATGCGGCCTCGGTTCCTATTTCGATGACGCTTTGTCCTAAACGCGGTTGCAGTGAACCTTCTCGAGCGATGTCCTGCGGATCCTCGTGACGCTCGTACGCCTTGAAGATCGCCGTCAGCAGCCCTTCGGTCGTTCCGTCGAACGTGTACGCGACAAAGGCAAGCGGCTCGTCTGGTGTTGTCCGGTGCGCTTTCTGAGGAGCGTGCGGCTTGGCGTTGCGGTGGGCGTGCTGGTCGTCACCCTGCGTGAGACGGTGACTTGGCTTATCTGTAAGCGCTGAAGCCTTCGCTTGTGCGCTGGTTTCATGCTCAGAGGTTTTTTCGCCGTGTTTTGTCACGCGACCACCGCCTCGCGGCCCAGTGCACGTTGCCATCCGAATAGGCCGTCCGAGACCGCGGCTGCTGCCGTAGCGGCGGCGCCATCTCCCAAGCAAGTAGCCGCTCCCTCGCGCTGCCCGGCAATCTTTCCGATGCCTAAGCAGTCCTTGGCACCGCCCAAAACGACAGCGCCTGTCCCAGCTTCCAAACTTTCCCGCCCAACCGACTCGTCAAATAGCGATAGCTGCCCGGGACATCCCTTTGCCGCCCGTGCCCCGTGCCTTCCTCCGTCGATGGGCGCCGCAAGCTTCGCGCGCAGCGCCTCGGTCGAAAACTCGACGCCCATTCCCGCATATGTGCCGTTGCACGTGATGAAATACCGCGCCCGTTTATAGGCGATTCCCAGTTTGCGCAGTTCCGCTTCGCGCAGGCAGCTGGTACGCCGCGCGCGCACGATCAGCCGTGCCCCGCGCGGCCCGATACCCGGCACGCGTAACAGCATCTCCAGCGGCGCAGTGTTCACTTCCACGGGGAATAGATCCAAATGATTGATGGCCCAATTGGCCTTCGGGTCCAAGTCCGTGTCCAGATTCGGCTTTTCGGCGTCGATGATCTCTGATACGTCGAATTTGTAGAAGCGCAGCAACCAATCGGCCTGGTAGAGCCGATGCTCCCGGTTCAGCTGCACGGCCGCGCCCTGTGGCAGGCGCGCGTCTTTCGAAACGGGAAGGTACGCGCTGAAAAACACGCGTTTCAGCCCCAGCGACCTATAGAGCGCCTGTGACAGGTTCAGTATTTGGAAGTCTGATTCGGGGGTGGCCCCGATGATCATCTGCGTCGATTGCCCCGCGGGCACGTAGGCGCGTTGTTGATGCTTGGGCCGCGTTGAAGGCAGATAGGTCGTCTTGCGGCGCGCGAGACTGCGCGTCTCGCGATCCTGCGCCATGTTGCCTTGAATTTGTCGCATGGGCGCGATGAGCCTGTGCTTGTCCTTCTGCGGGCAGAGCAGTTGCAGGCTTTTTTGGCTGGGCAGCTCAAGGTTCACGCTCATGCGATCGGCCAGACGCCCCAGCTTGTCGATCAGCTCCGGCGAGGTTCCCGGCACCGCCTTCGCGTGGATGTAGCCCCGAAAGCGATGTTCATTGCGCAGTAGCTCCAGCGTGCGGATCATCAGTTCCGATGTAGCGTCGGGGCTTGCGATAACGCCCGAGCTCAAGAACAGCCCCTCGATATAGTTGCGCCGGTAAAACTGGATGGTCAGGTCGGCCAGCTCCTCGGGCGTGAAGGCTGCGCGCGCAACCTCGTTGCTGCAGCGGTTCACGCAGTAGGCGCAGTCGTAGATGCAGACGTTGGTCATCAGCACCTTCAGCAGCGTGATGCAGCGTCCGTCGGGCGTGAAGCTGTGGCAGCATCCGGCGGCCATGGCGTTGCCCAGCTGCCCTTTCGCCGCTTTGCGCGATATGCCCGACGACGTGCAGGCGACGTCGTACTTCGCCGCGTCGGCAAGAATTGAAAGCTTTGTTGCGATGTCCACGACCCACCACCTACGGACAAACGTTCGTGCGAATACCTGTTCGCACTATACCCCGTACACCCGTTCGTGGTCAAGAGAAAACGGAGACCAAAATAATGCTTGGGGAGATGCAGCTCATTCTGGCTTGCGCAGCAAAGCTGGCTAAAAATTGCGAGGAAATTAGAATTGTGGGGCAGCGACCTGGAGCTTCGCGCTCTGCTTTCGCATGGCCGCACCAGAAAGAAGTCGGGCCGGGGAGAGCCCGGCCCGTTGTGCGTGAGTGGAGCCGGCGACAGGATTCGAACCTGCAACAGGCAGTTTACAAAACTGCTACGCTACCGTTGCGTCACGCCGGCACGCGAAAAGCGCCATGACAGTGTAAGGCATCGGTTCTGAAACGCAAAGCATCGCGAAGCCTCGTCCCGGAAATTGCCATATCTGGCCGGGATGGCTGCGAGGCGTTCGATAGCTTGCTCGAGTGGGGAAAGCGTCATCGCGCTTTCGGTCTGGTCGAGCTTGCGCTCGACAAAGTGTGGCGCGGAGGGGCACCGTCGCTTCCTCTCATAAACCTACTGAAATGCTACCTGTAAAGTATCAAAACTTTTGCTCGCGCCTCGGCATCTAGTGCTACAGTCAGCTGCAGATGATGCGGCGGCGGGGAGGTCGCCGCAATCGGCAAAACTACGAGTGAAAGGGTACCTCATGAAAGTTGCAATCCCGAGCGAAACCGCTGACGGCCTCGCCGCTGTTCGCAG
>CAVCPR010000166.1:0-3426 GCA_963604235.1 Anaerovoracaceae bacterium
GCCGAGATCAGGATGAGCAGACGCAGCACGAAACCGCCGATGAGCACGCCGACGTTGGCGCCGATACCGGCCACCCGGCCGGCCGGGCGATGCTCGAGCTCGGGGCGCACGAACAGCAGCACGGTGTCGATGGCGACCGGACCCACCAGGCCGATCAGCGCGAAGACAACCCAGAACACGAGCGCGTACTTGCCGCACACGAGCGCCTGCACGCTCGCCGCGCCGGCGGCGTCGCCGGAAGCGGTGATGAACAGCAGGCTCGCAATGAGCAGAATCTCCACGCACGGGAACGCGAAGTGGATGCGCTGAAACACGGCGGCATGCTCAAGCTCGCCCGGGGCGCGCAGCTGGCCGGCCAGGAGCACTGCCGACATGCCCGTGGACACGCCGGAAACGGCGAACAGGATGGGCAGCAGCGCGTTGTTCCACAGCGGGAACGTCTCGCACACGCCAAGCAGGCAGCCGGTGTAGATGGCGGTGCACACGCCAAGCAGCGAGCCGGCGATTTCCAGCAGGCGCGGCACCTCGCGATGCAGAAACTCCAGCACCGCGACGGCCAGGGCCGCCACCACGAACGCGCCGAGAATGACGACGCCCCAGGTCATAACGCTTCCGAAGTTCGTGAGCAAAAGCGCGAAGCGCAGCGGGTGCGTAAATCCGGCGCGGGCGTCGGCCATGAGCAGCACGAGGCCGACCATGACGACCACCGGCGCGATAAAGTGGCCCGCGCGGCGCATCTTGTCGGTGTTCGGGCACAGGCCGTGCAGCAGCGCCGCCGACGTGAAGGCGCCGCCGCCCAGGCCGCCGAGGAACAGGTAGCAGGCGATGATGCCGCTCCATATGGGTTCGTAGGTCATCAGCTCATCACCTCACGTAATAGATCTTGGACTTCGTCAGATCGCCGGCGATGGGCTTGGCACCCGTGGCGGCGATAGCGCGCGAAACCTCGGACTGCGCGTCGTCGAGGTCGCCGACGATGCGCACGCCCGCCGGGCAGGCGGTCACGCAGTTCGACGTGCCGCCCTTGGCGGTCGCCGCGCACAGGCGGCACTTGTCGACCGCGCCGGTTTGGGAGTTGCGCTGACGCACCTGGTAGGGACACGCCGCCATGCAGTACAAACAGCCGATGCAGCGTCCCTGGTCGACCTCGACGATGCCGTCGGGGCCGATATGCGCCGCACTCGTGGGGCACACGCTCGCGCAGGGCGCATCCTCGCAGTGCATGCACTGCAGCGGCACGGTTTCGATGGACGTCGCGGGAAACGTCCCGCCCTCCACCTGCTCGAAGCGGACGAACGCCTCGTCAGGCAAAAGATCGTTCAAGTTTTGGCAGGCGGTGCGGCATGCGTAGCAGCCGACGCACCTGCGCGTATCGATGAGCATTCCGTAGCGCGCCATGTTATGCACCTGCCTTCTCGACGTTGACCAGCACCTCGGTAAGCTTCGCGCCGCCGTCGGCGGGAGAAGTGGCGAAGGGCACGAGCTGCCAAGCGGCCGCGCCGAAGCCGGACGCCGCCTTGCGCGACGACGCGTCGGCGCCGAAGTGGGCGGGCAGCCATACCGCGGCCGGATGGATGCGGTCGGTGACCTTGGCCGCGACCGTAACCGACCCCATAGACGTGGTCAGTTTCACCGCATCGCCATCGGAAATGCCCTTGGCACGCGCGACCGACGAGTTGATCCAAGCGCGATCGAGGTCGTAGCGCTTCGCCGCGTCGAGCAGCTTCTCGCTTGCGAGCAGGGCGGACGCCTGCTGTATGTTCTGCTGGCCGATCAGCAGGCGGGGCAGCTCCTCACTCGCCTCGCCCAGCTGCTCGATCCAGGTGGGAAGCGGCTTGACGCCGGCCGGCATGACGGCGCTCGAAGAGAACTCGATCTTGCCGGAAGGGGTTGCCAGCGCAGGGAAGGAACCCACGGTGACCGCCCAACCAGACACCGTGGTGGTGCCGCGCATGAGCAGGCCTTCGTAGGAAAGGCCCGCCGCCTTGCACCAGGCGCGGTTGTAGGTTTCCAGGTCGAACCCGAACGCGTAGGACAGGTCGCACGCGTCGGCCAAAAGCGTCACGACCTCAAAGAGCGGCTTCGCGTCGCCGGCCGGATCGACGGCGGCCACCCGCATGGAGGCGTAGGGCTGCTCGGCGACGCGCAGGCTCGCCTCGCCGCCCGACTCGAGACCCACGGCGAGCGGAAGCACCACGTCGGCGATCTCGGCGGTTTCGGTGAGGAAGGCGTCGGCGACGACGAGGCAATCCAGCCCATCGAGGGCTTCACGGACGCGTGCGGTCGACGGCCAGTCGTGGACCGGGTTGGCAGACACGACCAGCGCAGCACGCACGGCGCCGCTCTCCATACCGGGGATGGCCGCCATGCAGCTTGCGTCGCCGAACTGCGCGCTGGCGCAGCCGGACGCGGAAGCCGCAGGCGAGGCGAACTCGGGAATGCCGGCCTTGGCAAGCGCGGCGAAGTCGGGCTCAAAGGCTCCCGAGAACCACAAGCCGCCCTGCTGGTTGAAGTTGCCGAGCATGGCGTTGATCAGCATCGCGACGCGGCAGGCATCGAACGAGCCGGCGTTTGCCGAGCCGAACGAGCTTCCCTGCGGGATGTCGATGCAGGCATGCGGCGCGTTCGTCCCAAGGCCCGAAGCGATGGAGCAGATGGCGTCGATGGACACGCCGCAGATCTCACTCGCCCACATGGCGCTATACGTGTTGATGGACTGCGCGAACTCATCGAATCCCTGCGCATGCTCGCGCAAAAACGCGCGGTCATAAGTGCCTGCGCGCACCATTTCGCACGCAACGGCGAGCAAAAGCGCCAGCTCGGTGCCGGGACGGATGGCGATCCACTCGTCAACCACGCGGCCAACCGAAGTGAGACGCGAGCCTACGAGAACCCTGCGACCTTCGCCGGCGGCATGCTTTTCCGCAAACGCGGCGTATTCCGCCGGGGAAGCGGCGTCGTCGACATCGCGGCCGAGCAACAGCGCGTAGGAGGCGTTCTCGACATCGGCGACCGGGCGCGCTCCGAACACGCAGTCCTGCGCCGCCGACAGCCCACCGCCGCGCACCGCGGCCTCGGTATAGTAGTTGGCCGAACCGAGCGCCGAGGCCAGGCGGCGGGTGAAGAACGACCCGTCGACCGTCGCGCTCACCGACCCCTGGAACAGCGCCGCCTTCGAACCGGCGGCCGTAAGGCCCGCCGCGGCGACGGCGAGCGCCTCATCCCACGAAGCTTCGACGAGCTTGCCGTCCTTGCGAACCATCGGGCGCGTCAGGCACTCATCGGAGGCGGGCAGCCCGAAAGCTCCCTGGCCACGCCCGCACAGGCTGCCCGCGGCCTTCGCATGGCCGACGGCACCCGTGGCGCGCCACAGCTTCCCGCCGCGCGTCCATGCCGTCAAGCCGCACGCGTTGACGCAGCCGCTGC
>CAVCPR010000167.1:0-3355 GCA_963604235.1 Anaerovoracaceae bacterium
CTTTCGCCCAGGAGCCGGCGGACGCCATGGCCTTGATATAGACGCCGAACGTCGCGACGATCATGAAGAATCCCACGATGCCCCCGCCCATTGATTTTGCTATGCCGGTTGCGGCAAGGGGCATGATTTTGATGCAGATCGCCATGATGAGGCCGGCGAGACACAACGCTATGAAGCTTTTAATGAAGCTAATGGCCCATGACTGCGTTTTTTCCGAGCCGAGGAACGCGAGCATGATAGGGGAGACTGCGGCATAAACGTATGTCTGAAGGGCGCGAGCGATCAGGGAAAAGTAAGTGACTATGGAAACGATTGCGCATTCGATGTACAGGACGAGGCCGAGAAGGAGTTTCGGTAGGAAATCGGTCGGCGCGAATGTGTTTATCGTCTTGACCATTTCCTCGCTCAACGTCAACTGGTTGCCATACTCGTCGGTGTAGGTGAACGTTTGGCCGCTGGAGCTGCCGCTCGTGTTGAGGAAGTCGCTGCCTTCGGTCCCGATTCCGAACGTCGAGGAGATGAGCGCATTGAACATATCGAAGATGTTCTGGCAGAAATCAAAGGATTTGTTCAGCAGGAAGATGCACACAGCGCAGCAGATCCACATGAAGATGACGTTTTTGAGCGGCGGCAGGGCGCCGTGTGCCTCGAAATCGTTTGCGAGCTTGGCGACTTCCACAAGGAACACGATTGCCAATATGGATACCGCGATGGGTTTCATTACGGTGTCGTTTACGCTCCGTATGAAGCCGAAGGCGCCCGAATCCTTGCCCAAAGCCGCGTCGAATGATTGCTTCAGGTAATCAGTGTTGACATTTATGAGGTTGAACGCCGAATTAATCATCTGGTTTCCCCATTCCCAGGGAGCCATGCTCGCGATGCCGTCCTCCGTCTCGTTCGCCAACGCGGGCGTGACGAAGGCTGCGGCGGCCAAAACGACCACGGTCGCGATGAGCATGCAGGCCGCGAAGAACAGCACCGGATGCTCGTAGCGCCAGAGATACAGGCGGCCATAAAAGCCGCCGCCGCTTGTAAACGGCGCCGTTAGGCGCGCTGCCATAGTTTTCATAGCTGTATCCCCCTACCTAAATCAATGACGACAGCAACGTCACGACCGCATAGATGACGATGAAGGACAAACCCATCGCAGCCATGAATAAGAGAGTTCTCTTCGTTGGTTTGAAGTCCATGTCGTTCCCCTATATGCTCGATGACGTCGAGAGCTTGAAAAGCCCCCCCGAAAGCTCGAACACTGCATAGATTTTTGTTTGGTTGCGGTCGTTGCAGACGAAGGTCGCTTGCGCCATCTGCTTGTCGTAGCTGATTTTCAAGTCCCGGGTCCACCTGGCCGAGCTTGCGAGCGGCGCGAGCGTTTTACATTCCGCAGCGAAGCGCTGGGTAAAAACCGTGGAGTCCCCTACGTAGGGCGCGAGGTCGCCGTCGATGCCGGAGAGAGCGAACGCCGCATCCTTTTCGGTGGCGACGAGATGGCTTCCGGACGCGAGGCATGAGGCGTAGATATATTGGACGGGCGTGCCCGCCGGGCTGTCGGCTGAGGTTTCGGTCTGGGTATACGAGGTGAAGGAGTACGGATTGCCGTTGACGGTGATGACCGCGGTGCAATTTCGGTAATCCGTGTTGGTCCCGGCGAGCTTCAGGTCGTCGAGGCGCCATGTTCCCTCGCTCTCGTCGCCCGAGCTCTTCGTCGCGATGAAGGTCCCGTCTTTCGAGAAGGTCACGAGCGAGTCGTTCGTTAGGGTTTTCCAGTTCTTCGCGCAGAGCTCGGCGGCGAGGAGCTGCACGTTCGACGAGGACTTCTCGAGCCATTCCGCGGTTTGAGACTCTTCTTTGCCCTGTTGCTCTTCCGCCGACGGCGAGGGTTCTTCGCCGCCGGATGGCGAAGCCTGCCCGCCGCCTTGCGTTGAGAGGAAAATTGCAGAGGCCGCCGCCAGGGCGAGGACAGCGCCTCCGGCGGCCAACAGAATGTGTCTGGTCTTTCTTTTCATTAAGGGTCGTATCCTTTCTGGCGGCTGCCGCTTATGGGTTCGGATTCATTTGGACGGTCTGTAATATTGGAGCCACCCCCCATCGGGGGTCCACCGCCCTCCTTCTCTCACGACGGCGTCATGGACGCCGATGCCGGCGGCCTCTATGAAGCCTCCGTCGGTGCTGATGGCGGCGTGATAGCAATTTCCGCCGGAAGAAAAGAACAGTACGATGTCTCCGTCGCGCGCATCGCTCTCGGAAACTTGGTCCCAATGCTCTTCTGCGTAAGCGAGGATGCCGTAAGTATTTGGGCCGTGACCGAATTCGGAGTGGTTAAAGTAATCGCCGTATCCGCATTCGAACAATGCTTGGCTGACGAGGCCGCTGCAGTCGTATTCCTCGCCCGCGCAATCTGAGCTTTCATCCGGAATGTAGCTCTCCTGAGCTCCAAAGTGATAGGGGAGCCCGACCTTCGAACGAGCCCAGGAGACGAGATCCCCGCCGCCTCCGCCGCTGGTGATTTTTCTATAATATTCTTGCGACAGGGAGATGCGATGCTGCATCTCGTCTCCCTGAATATCGTAGCAACCGGCGAATACCTCGAAATTCTGCCCCCAAATGATTGTCACTTCCTCGACGCTGGTGGCGGCGAGGATGGGGTCGAGAACGCTCGCCTGATAAGAGGTGTTGAGTTCGATCCAGAGCCATTCGAGCTGCACGGTCATATCCCCCGAGTGCTTGCCCTGCGCGGCGGCATAGTCGACGAGTCCTTGGGCGCGGCCGCTGGATGACCATTGGCAGATTCCGTAGCCGAAGTTGTTGTCATTGATGAGATGCGAAGGGTAATCGTCGGTGAAGTTGCCGTAGCCGTACTCCGGGCCCTCCTGCCAAATTCGCGGGTCGAATGTTTGTCCGGACTCGGCGCTGATGTTGCCCATGATGCCGGCGATTTGCATTGCATTCAGGCCTTTTTCGCTGAAGAACTGCGCGACTTGCCGTTCGTTGGTGGTAAGGCTTCCATATGAGACGTTGTTGTTCCACCAGGAATTCCACCACGAGATTACGGTTGAGATTATTGATGTGAGGAACACGATGATGAGCGCGATGATGGCGATGATGGCGATGATCATCATGATAACGGGCGCTACGGCTGCCATTACGGAAACAAAAGCCGCCACGATTTTGTAAATGAGAGCCTTCGCGCCGGCCGAAGATGCTGCTTTGGCGGCGAGCCTCGCCTGCTGTGCTTGGAGCGCGGCCTGCATCTGTGTTGCTTTCTTAGCGCTCGAGCGCGCAGCCATTTTCTTTAGCTGCCCTTTTTTGCCATGGCTCACGAGCGACGAGGCGCCCTTCGCCTTGCGGGCGGACT
>CAVCPR010000168.1:0-3280 GCA_963604235.1 Anaerovoracaceae bacterium
CCTTGCTCTTGTGGCGGCGGGGCGCCTTGTTCGCGTCGGCGTTGCGGTCGTTGCGGCCGCCGCGGTCGTTGCGGTCGTTACGGTCGAAGCCGCCGCGGCCCGCGCCGCCACGGCCGCCCTGTTTGTTGAAGGAGCCGCCGCGGGAGTCGTTGCGGTCGCCGCGGTCGCCGCGGGGCTTGCCGTCGCCACTGCGCTCGAACTTACGGCGCGGGTCCTTCGAGGTGTTGTAGTGGCGGAAGTCGCGCTTGGGAGCGCGCTCGTCGCGAGCGCCTTCGCCCTGGGACTGCGCCTGGTCGTCGTTGCGTTTGAAGCTGCGGTTGGTGCCGCGGTCGTCGTTGCGCGCAAAGTCGCGCTTGCCGCCGCGGTCGTCGCGGTTGAAGCTGCGGTTGCCGTCGCGCTTGAAGTCGCGGCGATCGCCGTCCTTGCGGAAGCCGCCCTTGGCCCCGTCTTTGCGGTACCCTCCGCGGGAGCCTTCCCCGTCCTTGCGGTACCCTCCGCGGGATTCGCCATCCTTACGATAGCCGCCGCGGTTGCCGTCCTTGCGGTAGCCGCCCGAGCGCTGGCCGCCCTGGCCGCGATAGCCGCCGGATCGCTGCCCGGAGCGGGAATCGCCACGGCCGCCCTGCGCGGATCGAGGTGCGCGATGTTCGTTGTTGTTACCCTGTTCAGCCACGGGGGCCCTCCCAAATCTTGTTTCCGTCCTTGATTCCCTGAATACCGGCGGCGAACGCCTTGGCCTCCATGGCCTGCTTGCCGTCTGGTTTGACGCTCAAAAGCTCCACGGCGCCGTCGGCGGCGCCGATGAACAGCCGCTTGCCCGCGAAGCGAACTTGCCCGGGCGCCATCCCTTCGGCCAGTTCCGCCGCGCGTTCGTCGCCCGCAATGCCGCGCGCGGAAAGCACCGTCACGCGCTTGCCCGCCACCTCGGCATGCGAGGGGTGCGCCTCGCTGGAGGCCTGCACCTTGCGGGTAAGCATCACGGCGCCGTCTTGCGGGGAAAGGTCCAGCTCGCCACGTTCGATCTTCGCCGCGTAGGTGACCTGCGCCTCGTCCTGCGCCGTCCAGCGGATGATGCCCGCCTCGGCTTGCGAGAGCGCCGTGAGCAGCGCGTGCGCGCCCAGGTCGGCGAGCTGATCGGTGAGCAGCGGCGCCGGGGTGTCGGCAACCTCGATGCCGCGGCAGATGCAGTAGTCGCCGGTGTCGAGGCCTTCGGCCATGCGCATGACGCACACGCCCGCTTCCTCGTCGCCTGCCAGGATGGCGCGCTCAACCGGGGCGGCGCCGCGCCAGCGCGGCAGCAGCGAGGCGTGCACGTTCAGGCACCCCAGGCGCGGGATGTCGAGCACCTCGCGCGGCAGGATCATGCCGTATGCCGCAACGCAGATGGCGTCGGGGGCATCCTCGGCAAGCTCGCGCACCACGTCGGCATCGCGCAGCGTGGCCGGCGTGCGCACGGGAATGCCCAGGCGGCAAGCCGCTTCCTTCACCGGGCTGGGCACGAGCTTCTTGCCGCGCCCGCGCACGGCGTCGGCGCGCGTGTAGACCGCGACCACGTCGTGCACCGGCGCGAGCGCCAGCAGAATGGCCGCCGCGAAATCGGGCGTGCCCATGAAAACGATGCGCATCCGCTACTCCTCGATGGACGTTTCGCCCGGGCGCGCGCCGGCGGCCAGGGCGGCCTCGTAGTCCTGCAGCGCCTGGATGCGCGCGGCCGCGTCGGCGCGCTCGAACATGGTGACGCCGTCGAGGTGGTCGGTCTCGTGCTGCAGGCAGCGCCCGAGCAGGCCGTCGCCCTCGATTTCCCATTCCTCGCCGTCAAGGTCGAAGAAGCGGCAGCGCGCGAACGGCGGACGGGCGATGGGCACCGAGATGCCGGGGATGGACAGGCAGCCCTCCCCTTCGATTACCGGATCGCCGGAAGTTTCGACGATGGTGGGGTTGAGCATCACGATGGGGTTGCGCTGGCCGTCTTCCTGGTCGCAGTCGATGACCACGAGGCGCTTGAGCACGCCCACCTGCGGCGCGGCCAGGCCGCAGCCGCCGTTTTTGTACATCGCGTGCGCCATTTGCTTGGCGAGGCGCTTGAGCGTCTTGTCCTTGAAATCGCACGGCTCGCACACCGTGTTCAACAGCGGGTCCGGGGATTGCACGATAGAAAGCATGTTGGATCCTTATGCGGTAAGCCTTGACGCGCCGCCCTGCCAGGCAGGCGCGTTTTTCCTAGCGAATTATTGTCGCACGTCGGCGCCATATTGCGACGTCGCGCCGGCGAGAATCCATAATCCGGGACACGGGCGAGGGATGAGGTTTGGGCGCGTTTGACGGACGAGGCGGCGAATGGGTTGGCTGCCGGCCGGCAAGCCCGCGCCATCTCGGCATCGTCGGCGGCCTGGCCGAGCTTGCGCCCGGCAGAAGTGCGGCGCGCTTCGCGCCTTCAATTACTGCGCGCACTTGCGTACGCGCCTACGAATTTTTATCGCCTACGTTAGCCCCCATCGGGATCAACGTTGCTACAAGACCTCGTAGGGCCGAACGCCGAGTTCGGCCATTATTTGAAAGCGCCCGTCAGGGCGCGCCACGCATTTCAAAAGCTGCTACGAACAGGCAGCGGAACCGCTGCGCCTATCCGTGCGAAACCGCTTCTCGTTGGGCTTGGCGGCGGGCTGTTATGTCTTTCTGCAGGGCGGCGACCGCTTCGTAGAGCATCTCGTAGGTTTCCGCGTCGGCCGCGTCGGCACCGGCGAGCTGCGCGCGCAGCTGCGCGACTGCTTCCTCGGCATCCCCGATGGACAGTTCCTCGACCAGATACGACGCCAAGCCTTCCACGTCCTCGACGTCGGGAAGGCCGCGCGAAAGCAGGTTCGCGGCGCGCATGTCGTCGCGCACGGAAACGCTCAAGATGTCCGATGCGCTTGCCATCGGGTTTTCCGCGAGGATATCGAGAATGGACGTGGCGACCGAGGCGCTCAGGCCGTCGTGCCACTGCACCGACGCGAGCGCGTCGGCATGCAGAAGCGCCATGTCGGGCCGCGCGGCGGCGAGCACCACGAGCTGCCGTTCCAGCTTGCGGCGGTTGACTTCCTCGGGCGGCAAGGGGCGGCGCGCCGGCGCAGGCGCCCCGGCGGGCACGGCTTCGCCACCCGCCTCCTGGGCCCCGCCAGCCGCAACCGGCGTTTCCTCGTCGAAGGTGCGCGGCGGGCGCAACGCGGCGAGCTGCGCCATGACGTCCTCTTCCCGCGCACGGCAACGGCTGGCAATTTGGCGCGCGTAGTCCTTCGCC
>CAVCPR010000169.1:0-3279 GCA_963604235.1 Anaerovoracaceae bacterium
TGCTCTTCGACCTGAGCGACAAGGAGAAGGTCGCCCGCCAAAACGAGGCGGCCGAGCCCCGAATCGACGGGGCTATTCGGCGCATCATCGCTCGCGATTGCGGGGACTTCATCGCGAACAAGACTCCCGCGCCACTCGCCCGCGTGGCGCACTCCTTGGGGTATCCGCTCATGCGCCGGACGGCGAAATTCGCGGTGACGGACGCGTGCGTCGGCTGCGGGGTGTGCGCCAAGAAGTGCCCCGTCAACGCCATCGAGCTCGCGGGAAAACGGCCCACCTGGGTGAACCCCACGTGCGTGGGGTGCCTAGGCTGCCTCCATCGCTGCCCCAAGTACGCGATCCTGCGCGGCAAGGGCACCGCCCGCCACGGGCAGTACGCTCACCCGCCGATGAAGAGCAAGAACGCAGTATCCCGGATACCCAATGGGTAGAAGGGCCCAGAGCGGCTACGACTCCTCGGCTTGCAGCGCCCTGCGCCTGCGCACGTCCACGATCATCACCACGGCCACGGGGATGAACAGCGCGACGGTCCCCACCAGGCTCGCCGGGCCGCTCACGGCGCCCGACACCCAGAACAGCGATCCGCTCTGCACGGCCGTGCCCGTCTGGCAGAACAGCGCGATGGCGATGAAGTTGTTGGCCCAGTGGATTGCGCAGCCGGCAAGCGGCGTGCGGTACACGACATCGGCCACGTACATGCCCACCGCGGCAATCAGGTAGCCCAGCAGCTGGGCGGCCACCGTCCAGGCGTCGCCCTGCGAGAGCACCTCGGGGTTGCTGACGTGCATCAGCATGAACACGGCGCAGCTCACAACGCCCCATACGGCCAGCTTCGCGGAGGGCGCCAGCGCGTTGCCGCCGCCGGCACGCAGGAACGGGCAGCGGAACAGGACCTCCTCGCTGGTGGTCTGGATCCACAGCAGCCCCAGGCACAGCACCAGGTTCACGATGATCGGGACAACTCCGATGCTGTTCAGCTGCACCGTCGCGTCAGGGTTGGGAAACAGCAGCGCGCAGGATGCGACCTGCAGCACCATGCCCACCACCACGGCGGCCACCATCTTCAGGCACAGCCCCTTGTCGAAGGGCTTCCCCGCGCCGATAACCAGGTCGCGCACCGAGGTCCTGCAGATCTTCTTGGAAAGCAGGGCAAGCAGGGCGAAGCTCAGCACGAAGCCCAGAAGCGGGCAGAGGGTGCCGGGGAGCCAGGCCCAGCCACCGTCCATCTTCCAGGCCCGCTCGGCGAGCTGGAACACCGCCTGTGCGCACGACATGGCCACCAGGCCCGCGAAGAAGAAGCCCACCCAGCGCCCTACGGGCGCGTCGTTGGGTCCCCAGCTCGGCTTGTCGGCGGTTTGGTCTTTGGTCATGGGTGCTCCTTCGGTCAAAGCGACGGTTCTTCGATGCTTCAGCAGTAAATCCGATATTACACCCCAACAGGCCAAACGGCCCAACCCCGCTGGCTAGCCCAGCATCGATCAAGGGATTATGGAAGGATTCAAGAAGACCTGTCATATTCAAAATAGAGAGAATCAACGGTCTTGCTAACGGCAGGCCTTGCGCTTGGTGCCGTCGGTTGCGTACACCCACCATACGAAGCGGTCGGTCGTGCCCATGGCCGGGTTCTCCAGGCGGTGCTCCAGGTACAGCTTGGTCTCGCGCCCGCCCAGGCGCACGTCGAAGCAGGCAGTGCGCCTGCCATGATGCGTGCTGCTGAACCCGGTGTAGGCGGACACCTCGTCTATGCGGAACGCGCGGCAGTCGCGCATCACCACGATGCACGGCTCCAGGCGGCCGTCGCGCCCGAAGCGCGCCAGCACGTCCACTTCCTCGCGGTGCACGCGATGCATCTCTCCGTTTTCTACCCTGTAGTCCATGTGTTAAGGATAGAACAACTGTTCGCATGAATACCAGCGAACAAACTCTGTTTTCGCTGTGATGGAAGCAGAAAAAGCCCGCACCCGAAGCCTTGCGTCCTAAGGTCAACGTGGCTCAGAAGTCGTCCGAATAGTCCCGAAAATCGTCTTCGAAGGCGAAGCCGTCATCGTCGTCACGGTAGTCGTCCTCGAAGTCTTCCTCGTCGTAATAATCGCTGTCGAAGCCATCATCGGAGCTATCCTCATCATCGAGCTCATCTTCGTCGTCGAAGTCATCCAAGTCGTCAAGATCGTCTTCGTTATCAAGGTCGTCCATGTCGTCGACATCGGCGAACAGGATGGCGTAGTAATCCTTGTCGTCAACCACGAAGTCCCCGTCCGTGGCAACACGAGGATCCTTCGTTATGAAGCCGTCGGAAGTGCCGCAGAAGTCAAGGCCATTGCTCTCACGTCGGGAAGCCTTCGTCCCATCGTCGCCCTCGGCATCGATCTCGTCCATGAAGTGGCTGAACACAGCGAAGTCCGCCATGCGCTCGGGCACGCTCATGCGCCCATCGCCATCGAGGTCGAAGCGCTTGCCGAATATGCCGTCCATAACTCCCCCTTCATCGCATCCGCCTAATTATGAGATAACGAGATGCGCCAGGTCTACCGAAGAAATGAGGAGCAGAAAAGGCTGTTCACAGCGGCATTCTTGATACCCGGTTCTTCTTTAGATTCAGTAGTCCGTTATTTTCTTATCCATGCTTAGGTGGATTGCGGAAGTACTGAGCAAAGTACTTCCGCAATATCGGATCTTGAACGTACACATGGGTTCCTAGGATTCCCCTTGTGAGCAATACGTAGTAGATGTTCTTGATGTAGCGGTCGAGCTCCTCCTTTGAAGCCCTCATCTTACCGTTACTGTCAAAGTAGCCCGCCTCGTTAGATTCCGGCTTCCCCTTTTCTCCGTCGAAGAGCAAATCGCAACCGATAATCACATAGGCATAGCTCAGATCGTAGCCTTGGATCGAGTGGATGCAACCAACCTCGCGAGCAACTTGGGCGTCCTCCACGCCGAGACCCACCCAGTTCAGGTTAGTGCTGTTCCACCTTAAGCGCACGCCTTCGATCTCGATGTCGAATTCGGACGGGGCCTCCTCTTTCTTCAGCTTCCTCCCGGGCTTCGTCTTCCACTCCCAGGCATAACCCGCCACCATTCTGCTCAGATTGTGATCTCGATAATCTCGCTCGAAGCAGTCCACGAAGTCGCGGAAGTCCTCGTGCAACTCAAAATCGTAACCTTCGAACTCCCGAAAGCCTTCGCAGCACCCATCAAGGATATCGCGGACGTAGCGCAGGTAGGCGTCCCCGCCTTTGACACGCATCTGGCTCTCAAGCCTGATGGGGTGTTCCGCAGCCT
>CAVCPR010000170.1:0-3259 GCA_963604235.1 Anaerovoracaceae bacterium
CTTTCGCCCAGGAGCCGGCGGACGCCATGGCCTTGATATAGACGCCGAACGTCGCTACCAGCAGGAAGAAGTTCGTGATGCCGCCGGGTCCCGACTGCGCCACGCCGAGAGCGGCGAGCGGCAGCAGTTTGATGACGATCGCCATGATCAAGCCGGCAAGGCACAGGGCGATGAAGCTCTTGATGAAGCTGATGCCCCATTGCTGCGTTTTTTCAGAGCCGAGGAACGCGAGCATGATGGGGGATATCGCTGCATACACGTAGGTTTGGAACCCTCGGGCCAGCAGCGAGAAGTAAGTGACGACGGAGAGTATCATGCACTCGAGGAAGAGGATCATGCCGCAGAGAAGCTTGCCGAGGAATCCGACGACCAGGGAATCGAGCGCGTTGTCGAGCATCTGGGAGAATTCGCCGCCGGTTGCGATATAGGATACGCCCTTGTCGGTTTCGATCTTCATGGTGGACTTGATCAGTTCGTTGAACATGTCGAAGATGTTCTGGCAGAAGTCGAACGACTTGTTCAGCAAAAAGATGCAGATGGCGCAGCAGACCCACATGAAGATGATGTCCTTGAAAGGCGGCAGCGCGCCGCGAGCTTCGAAGTCGTTCGCGAGTTTCGCGACCTCGACGAGGAACACGATGGCGAGGACCGAGACGGCGATGGGCTTCACGACGGTGCTGTTGACGCTCGAGATGAGCTTGTACGCTCCCGAGTCTTTGCCCAGGACGGAGTCGAAGGACTGCTTGAGGAACCCGTCGTTGAGGTCGACGAAGCTGAATGCGCCGGAAATCAGATTGTCGGCCCAGGTCCACGGCATCATCGTCCTGATGCCGTTTGCGATGTCCTCGAGGTCGTCGGCATGGGCGGGGTACGCGGCCGCGCTCGCCGCGATCAACGCAAGCGCGGCGATCAGCACGCACGTCGAGAAGAACATCACGGGATGCTCGTAGCGCGCCAGGCAGAGCATGCCATAGAGGTCGTCCCCGCGCGTCAGCGCGGCCACGGCCCTGTTGTTTCGGAGTTTCGTCATCGTCTTTCTCTCCCGTCCCGTTTAGAACAGCGACGTCAGGAACGTCACTAGTGTGTATATGACGATGAAGGACAAGCCCATCGCCGCCATGAACAGCAGGGTGCGCTTCGTCGGCTTGAAATCCATTTCTCCCCCTTAGAGGCTCGATGATGTGGATAGGGCTATGACTCCGCCGTCCAAGGGGAACGTGGCGTAGACTTTCGTCCCTTTGGAGTCGTTGCAGGTGAACGATGCCTGCGCCTTGCCCTTGCTGTAATCGATCTTCAAGTCCTTGTTCCAACCCGCCTGCTGAGCGAGCGGCACCTCGGAGCGGCAGAACTGCGCGAACTGCTCCGTGAAAGCCGCGGCATCCGGGATGTATTTCGCGAGGTCGCCGTCGATCCCCCAGAGATTGAATGAGGACTCCTTGGGCGTGTTCACGAGCTGCTTGCCGCCGGCGAGTCCGCTCGTGTTGATGTACTGCGAGACCGTCATGTTCTCGGCTGCGGAGGCATTGCTCGTCTCCGTGCGCGAGGTGAAGGTGCAGGGGCTGCCGTTCAAGGTGATGACCGCCGTGCAGTTGCGCAGGTCTTGGCTTGACTCCGAGAGCGTGAGGTCGGCGAGCTGCCAGGTTCCCTCTTTCTCATTCGAGGTCGAATCCATCTCCTTGTACGTTCCGTCGAGGTTGAACTCCACGATATGGTCGTTCGTCGGCGTTCGCCAGTTGCTTCCGCAGAGAATCGCGGCGAGCTGCTGCACGTTGGAGCCGCTCTTCTCGAGCCATTCGGCCGTTTCCGGCTCGCTCTCCTCTGCGGCGCCGGCCTGCTCGGCCGGCGCCGCGTCCTCGTCCTTGCCCCCCGAGCCCAAGGCAAGGGTTCCGGCGGCGAGCAGGGCGATGATGCACACGCCCGCCGCTCCCGCTATCAGCATGTTCCGCGTTTTCTTCTTCATCTTCCTTCTCTCCTTATCCGCCGTAGCGGCCGAACCAGACCGTGCCGCCGTAATAATGGATGTCGTGATAGGCCGTGATGTTGTCGCTGGGCACCGTCGTCCAATAGCTCGGCCCGCATGCGTCGATGCACCTTCCATCGCCCGCGTAGATGCCGACGTGGTAGCAATCTCCGCCCTCGCCCCATCCGACGATGTCTCCGGGCTGGGCCTCCTCTTGGCTTATGTGCTGCGTCTGGTTGTAGATGCTGACCGTGTAATGGTCCAGGCCGGTCTTTCCCGCCTGGTCGTAGCACCACTTGACGAAGCCCGAGCAGTCGAACGTGACATGCCCGTTCACAACCTCGCCCTCATGGGCCCAATAGTAGTAGCTGCCGAGCTGGCTTTTCGCGTTTTCGAACACGTCATCGCCGCCCGAGGCCGACTGCATCTGCTCGTAGAAGCTCCGCGCCGCTTCTTTGCGCGACCCGTTGTTGTCCGTATTCTGATTGCCTTCGTACCCTTTTGCGAACACGTCGACGCATTCCTCGATGTCGTGCGTGTTGCAGAACTCGTAATACACGCCGTAGTAGTTCGTCGTGAATTCCTTCCAGAAATATTCGAGCTGCAACTGAAGGTCGCCCGAATGCTTGTTCTGCTCCTTCGCATAGTCGACGAGGCCCTGCGCGCGTGAGTAGTAAGTCCATTGGGCGAGGCCGTACCCGAAATTGTTGTTGGAGATGAGTTCGGGCGGGTAGTCGTCGAGACGCGAGCCTTCGTCTCCTTGCGTGAAGGTATAGGTTGCCGAGACGTTTCCGAACTCGTCGTAGGCGGTCCAGGTTCCGTACTGACACTGCCTGGGTTCCAACCCGCTTTCGCAGCTCCATGTTCCGAGGAGGGCGGCGATTTGCTTGTTGTCCAACCCTTTCTCGTCTAGGAACTGGGCAATCTCGCGCGCATTGCCCGTCAGCGCCGCATAAGTTCCCGAGGTGTGGGCGAATGTCAGCCATCCGGTGAATATGGAGATGATTATCGAAACGAACACGACGATCAGCGCGATGACGGAGATGATCAAGAGCACGATTGCGAGGATCGGCGCGGCGGAGGCCAAGGCGGCGACCACCGCCGCGGCGACTTTCATGAGTGCGGCGCCGGCTCCTTTGGACGTCGCGGCCTTGGCCGTCAGCGCGGCTTGCCGCGCACGGAGGGCGGTCTGCACTTGAGCCGTCTTCTTCGCGGCGGAGCGCGTGGCGATTTTCTCGACCTGGCCTTTTTTGCCATGGCTCACGAGCGACGAGGCGCCCTTCGCCTTGCGGGCGGACT
>CAVCPR010000171.1:0-3154 GCA_963604235.1 Anaerovoracaceae bacterium
CGTCCGGGTAGCCCGCGAACAGGCCGTGCGCCGCGCACCAGCCGACGCTGGCGGCATACCAGCCGGTCTCCGAGTAGTCGACGTCCGGGAACGTCGGCACCGCCTTGCCGCCCGTGTGCGCCTCGAACGCCAGCGCCTTCGCGGCCGCGGCGACCTCGTCGGAAGACGGCGTCGTGTTCGCCAGCGAGCCGTGGTAGTCGCCGGCCGCGTCGAGCAGCTCCTGGGCGGCCGAGACCGCAGCCGCCGCCGCGTCGTGCTCCGCCTGCGTCATCCACGTGTCGCACGCGTACACGTCGGTGCCGTCGGCGCTCACCGCCGCGGCCTCCAGCACGCCCTTCGCCTCAACCAGCGACGCGGCCAGCGAGTCAAGCTCCTCGACGCTCGCCCAGTCCCGCACCTCGGAGAACGCCTTCACCGACAGGTTGTCCAGCAACTGTCCCGACTTCTCGAGCGCGGCGGTGATCAGCGACCAGTCGGTCCACTCCGTCTGATCATCCGCCCCTTCCGATTCATCGTTCCACGTGCTCTTCGGCGCGCTCGTCCAGCTTTCGCCCGCGTTCACCCGCGCCACGAAATACCTGTTCGCGTACGCGTCGACCGTGCTCTCGACCGTCTTGGCAATCACCGAGGCCGCGTCAGAGACCGCCCGCTCGCCGGCCTTCTTCGCCTCGGCGACGGCCTGCTCCTCGCTCATGCCCGCGCCGATGCACTCGGAATACGTGCTGCTGTACGCTATGTTGTAGTACGACCTCTCGCACTCTTCCTGCTTGCTCTTGCGCAGCGCCTCAACCCTCTCCTCCGACGGCTTGCCGCTGTTCGCGGCGGCTCCCTGGTAGTACAGGCCGTCGTCGTAGCATTTCTGCGTGGTCACCACGGCGTAGCGCTGACCTGCCCGCATGGCGATCCAGTCGCTCTCCGGCAGCGTGACGCGATGGTAGCCGCCGTAGCGATACACGTCGTCGACCGCGTACACCAGCGTCGCATGCTCGGGATCGGTCGGCGTGGTCGCCTCGTCATCGAGCAGATAGACCTGATAGGTAACCGTCGAGTTCGGCTTGTACGTCGCCGCGCCGAGCGTGCGCAGCGCCATGTCGCCCTCGGCGGTAAAGATGTTCGCCGAGCTGATGGGGCTCTCGGAAGACCTCAGCGAGGTATAGGATTCCGGCAGGTAGTCGTACTCGTCGATGTAATAGGTGTCGTTCGTGCCGTACGAATTCACGTCGAAGTCGAACGTCTCCATCGTATTCACGGTCGTGTCGTAGTAGGAAAGCCAGAAATATCCCGTATGCTCGCCGTTCTCGACGATGCCCCAGGGGTCGTCCTGCCAATTCGGGAATTCCTCGGTCTGGGAGCCCCAGCTGTTCTTCACCAGCCAGGCGCCATCCTTATCCGGCTTCTGGCCGGAGTCGTTCGAGAAGTTATCCTTCGAATACGAATCGTCCCAACCCACGATGGTGACCATGTGGTTGTTGGTCTCAACCCCGGACGAGTAGACCGACCAGGTCGAGCGGTTCAGCCCGACCCCCACATTGCAAGAGACCGACACGCCGCGGCCGAAGTCGTACAGCTCGCTCTTCACCGCCTCGATCGCGCGCTCGTCGCCCCAGTGCGCGTTCATCTGCTCGTCATAGCTGCACATCGAGGGAAGGATATTGCCGCTTTCCAGCTCGTAGAGCGACTTGTTCCAGACATCCTCCGACACGGTCCAGTCCGTATACTTCATCGTGACGCCGTCGTCGCTGTAATTCCCCGTCCAAGCAATCTCGACGACACGTGCGCCCGCAAGGCGCAGCTGCCCGATCTGCTCGTCGGTCAGATTGCGTATGCCCCATTCGCCGACGCTCGTGACCGAGCAGCGCTTCAGCCCCTCAGCGTTGCGATACGGCACCTCGTCTTCCGAAAGCGGACCTATGCCGGCGGCGAAGATGCTCGATCCATACGCCGCGTAGCCGCCGGCGTCGAGCCCGGCGTTGGGATTCTGCGAAGTGTTGTGGTAGCCCTCGCCCGCTTGAGCCTCGCCCACGAAACACTCGGGCGCGCCGCCATTGCGGAACACGGAACCGGTCAACTGCATCTCAGACAGGTCGAGGCCCGTTTCGGCATACGTTTTGCCCAGGTCGGAAAGGATGCTCGTCTCGCTTGCCGCAATGATGGAGAAGCCCCAGCAGGTGCCCCAGGGGTTTTGCTGCTTGACCGGCGTCACCACGCTGTCGGAACGGTCGCCGTCGCCGTTGGGGTCGCGCAGGTCGTAGGACGCGGGGTAGGTGGATGCGGTTTCGGAATCGCCGGATGCCGAAGCGTCCTGCGAAGTGGCGTACGAATACGGCTGGTAGGTCGGGTCGTTGAGCTCGGCATTGACGGCATCGACCCAGCTCGCGACGGTTTCCTCGTCGGAGGCGAAGGCCGCCGCGGGCGTCATGCAGGCAAGCGCCGCGGCAAGCGTCGCGGAAAGAACGACGTTGCAGCCGCGTCGGATGAGCGGGCGGCGGGAGCCGGGCGCGGCGGCGGGTGCGAAGGGAGCGGCGGAGGATGCCCCGCCGAAACCACCGGATGCGGCGGCGGATGGACGCTCCGACAGACGGATTTTATTGCTTTGCATAGTGTCCCTCCTTCTAGGACGGCACGAAAACAGCGGCGCGCCCCGCGTACGCCCGGCCAGCCACGCCCGCATACACGACGCGCCCCTCATCGAAAACAGTGATGCGCCTTCGGCGCTTTTATGCTGCGCGAACTCGCGTTCGCACCGAAATCATAATGCAACGGCCAACGTCTCATCGTCATTAATGCCTGCTGCAAGATTTTCGTAGGGTTGAACGCAAGTTCAACCAGTAATAGAGAGCGCCGCAGGCGCGACACACATTTCCAAAACGGACCGGCAGGATACCCACCCGCCGGCCCGTCGCGCCCGCAAGCAAAACCCGGCTCGTTTTAAAAAAACGTGACGCGCCCTTCGGGCTCTGAACTATTTATGCGCGAACTCGCGTTCGCGCCCACGAAAGTCCTGATCGATACCGAAATCCAGCAGCGAGTTTCCTTTCACGCCCGCAAGATTCTGCTGCAAGAACTAACGATTCATCGGGAATAACGCTGCTGCAAGACTTCGTAGGTTTGAACGCAAGTTCAAACCCTATTAGAGAGCGCCGAAGGCGCGACA
>CAVCPR010000172.1:0-3119 GCA_963604235.1 Anaerovoracaceae bacterium
CCGATTTCGATTTGAACCTGGGGAAGCCAACCTTGCCCGGCGCCCGGAAGAAGTTGCGGTATGCCTTGTCGAGGTCGCGCAGCGCTTGCTGCAGCGCCATGGCGTCGACGTCCTTGAGCCAGCTCGTCTCGGGGTCGGCCTTCCATGCCGGCAGCATCTTGACGCAGTCGTTCATCGACGGCATCTTCTCGCCGGCCTCGTAGGCGGCCTTCCTGGCGGCGAGCGCGCGGTTGTAGGCGTACCTGCAGCAGCCGAACGTCCGCGCGATCAGCTCCCGCTGCCGCGCGTCGGGGTAGATGCGGTATTCGTAGCTGAGCTGCATGGGCTTGCCTTACGACCTCTTCTGGTTCTCGATGTACTTTTTGACGGCCTCCAAGGGCGCGCCGCCCACGGTGGAGACGAAGTAGCTGTTCGTCCAGAGCGTCGGGATCCTGCTGCGAAGCCAGGGGAACTCGCTTCTCAGGTCGTGGCTCGTCCTGCCCTTGATGCGCTTCACCACCTTGTGCACGCCGAGCTGGGGGTCCACCTCTATCAGCAGGTGGACGTGGTCGGGCATGACCTCCATCTCGAGCACTTCCGCCCCTCCGATCTCGTCGCAGACGAGCGGGACGATCTGCTTGAACCTCTCGTCGACGCCGTCCACCAGCACCTTGCGACGGTATTTCGGGCAGAAGACCACGTGGTACTTGCAGCTGTAGACGACGTTGCTGTTGCTCTTGTACTCCATGGCGTTATTATACCGTGCTCTAGCCGTATAATTATCGGCCTTCGGCCGATGCACCTTATATCCCCATATCTGAAGAAAGGGGTTCTACGGTGCTTTTGATAGGCTCGTGGATGCCGCAGCGGAAATGGAGGAAAGCCCGAATTCTCTGTTGCAGCGGATGAGGAACGGAAGCCTCATGAAAAGCCCGTGCATGTTGCGATTCGAGGACGAATGGTCGGGGCGCGAGGACTTTGCGAAGTGCAAGGGTTCGCGCCCGGTCTTCGTGAGATGCGCCGGGCGGATCGGCTGGTTTCCCAGCGCGGGCGAGGCCGCGAAGGCGTGCGGGTTCACGAGGAACTACCTCAATTGCTTGATTTCCGGCAAGCGGACGAGCTCCGAGGGCTTCCAAGTCCGCCGCGCCGAGTCCACTGATGATTGGAACCTCCTCCAAAGCGATCTTCGGGCCTTGGCGGAGAGGGGCGTCTGCCCCGACGACCCCCTCTCATTCGGCGAGCCGCTTCGCCATCGGCGTGCGCGCCGCGAGTGCACCCGATAAAAGCTCATTTGCCCCGCGCGAAAGGCGCGGGGTCTCGTTGAGATGTCAAGAGCAGGAAGACGATGGAAAGCTTCCGAGGAAAACGAAAGGAAACATCCCGATGATCAACACCGTGGCCCTTCAGGGCAACCTCACCCGCGACGCCGAGATCCGCTACACGCAGACGGGCTTCGCCGTCGGCAAGTTCACCGTCGCGGTCAACGACCGCCGGAAGAACTCCCAGACCGGGCAATGGGAAGACGACCCGAGCTTCATCGACGTGAAGCTCCTCGGCCCGCGTGCCGAGAAACTCGCCCCCTACCTGACGAAGGGCAAGCGCGTGACCGTCCAGGGCAAGCTCAAGCAGGAGCGCTGGGAGGACAGGAAGTCCGGCCAGGCGCGCAGCTACCTTTACGTCCTCGTCGACGAGCTCGAGTTCGCGTCCTCCCGCAACTCCGGCGCCGAAGCCTCGCCCGCGCCTGCCGCCCCCGCCGGGGCCGTTGGCGACGCCGGGCTGGCATACGACGACATCCCATTTTAGGAGGGCATGATGGACTACAGGAGCGACGAGAGGTTCTCCCTGTCTGTCGAGACATTGTGCGACGAATGGCTGGCCGTAGACGAGGCGGCGAGGGACGAGAAGACGAAGGCAGTCCTTCGCCTGGCGACGGACTTGGCGCGGGACCACAGAACCACCGTCAAGCGCATCCGGGACGATATCTCCGCGGCCGCATTTGGAAGAATGCACATCAACGCCGGCATCGCCTTTAGGGTCTCCTGGAGAGAGCACACACTTTACAGCGTTGATGGCGGCGTGTGCGACGAGGAGCCAAACAGCGACCCCGAGGAATGCATTAAGGATTTCAGCAACCATAAAGAGGCCATTGGGTGGACGAAGGCTCATGCCGCGAAGAGCAAGCTCGGGATTTGCACCGACACGCACTACGGCAACGGAAGCATCACTCGCAACGTCTACGAAATCTGGTCGAGTTTTTACGACGAGGAATACGCGGACTGGGTGGATTGCACCTGCGAGGGTAAGCCTTGCGATCCCGTCGAAGCCATCGAAGTCGTTGACGCCCTCGACCTGCACCCCGAGGTGAAGGAGGCGTGGCGACGCGCAAACCGCAGCTATTGCAACTGGTTCGACTACGTCGACGACGGCGGCCTCCTTGGCTTCGGCTATGCCCTCGAGAAAGAACTTGGCGAGGATTGGGACGAGCTCGATTACATCCGCCGAATCTAAGCGCGGCGATTTAGTCTCCATCAATTTTAGCAAGGGTATTGCTACGAAAGAGTTTGGTCAAAATGTGCGGTGAACGATTAAGAAAGGAGCTTTTCCGTGATGCGGAGAAGTTCAGTTATGCCGCTCGGCCGACCTACGTTGGCCGAGCAACGAGCCATCGCTGCTGATAGGACCGTGACACTCGCGGTAAGGATGCCGGAGAGCCTCAAGAAAGCTGTCGAGGCCAAGGCGGCGGAGAAAGGCTTGAGCATGGGCGCGCTCACGCGCCTGGCACTCGAAAAACTGCTCACGGAGTAGGGTCACCCCGCCTCGACTCCGCCCTACCCGGGGCGATGACTAAGCAACGCCCACGTGCGCCGGCGCGAAAACGCCGGCGCTTTTGCCTCCAATGCAGAAGGCACCGAGAGAAACGGAGTTAGAGACATGGGTTATCTCACCATCGGCGAGGGCGGCGGCATCGTGGCCGCGGGAAACAAGTCGGAGCAGGCCGTGACGACCATCTACGAGGGCGTCTTCCTCGACAACGACGCGATTTCGAACCTGTTCACCGAGGTGCGTGGCGAAACGGCGCCGTTTAAGAAGATGACGACGGATTTCCACGTGACCACCGCGTACATGCCCGAGACCGCGCA
>CAVCPR010000173.1:0-3116 GCA_963604235.1 Anaerovoracaceae bacterium
ACGCTTTGGAACCCGGGCATCTTCTGCGACTCTTTGGCCAACATGCCGAAAGACAGGCCAGCCACGGCGATGGCGAATCCGGGAACCCCCTCGGTAATCCGCTGCAAGGCATGGCGAAGGCCGCATCGCTCGTGCCCGCCGTTTAGCCCGCGCTCGTCGACCCGCTTGCCGCCTTTGCCGCCCGTGCCCCGCCCGATGGCTCCTCGTTCGCCCTCGCACGCGCTCGAAGCTTCGTCCGTCTCCGCGTCTGCGCCAGCATCCGCGCGCGTCTCGATCTCTTTCGCCGATATCCCCCGCATTGGCGTCCCCCTGAAGATCCCCTTAGTAACTCGTCTGCTCCTATGCTACCAAATCCATCAGGCATTTCTCGAAAGATACCACCCTGGTGGTAGACCCGCGGTGCGGCATCCGCCGCCCTTCTCTGCCCCGGTTCGGGCGATTTCCCCCTGCGGTTTACGCATCTGGTGCGATGTGCCCGCCGGCCCTTGTCCGTATCGTGCATGTCGCCGCGCAAAAGTCGCGGCAGGACGAGCAATAGGACACGAGGGAAAGAAGAGAGGGGAAGCACATGGGCAAACTGACCACGATGTCGCGCCGCGTGTTCCTGAAGACGGCGGCCGCCGTTGCGGGCATCGCCGCGGTGGGCTCCGCCGCAAACGTCGGCGGCGCGCTGGCGGAAACGGGCGATGCGTCCGCGGGCGACGTCAAGCGCGTGCGCACCTGCTGCCGCGGGTGCGGCAAGATGGAATGCGGCGTGTGGGTGACCGTGAAGGACGGGCGTGCCATCAAGGTTGAAGGCGACGAGAGCGCCTACCAGTCCAACGGCAACTGCTGCGCCAAGTCTCAGGCGAGCCTGCAGGCCGCTTATCATCCGGATCGTCTGCACTACCCGCTGAAGCGCACGAACCCGAAGGGCGAGGATCCGGGCTGGGTCCGCATCAGCTGGGACGAGGCGCTTGAGACGTGCCACACCAAAATGAAGGAAGTGCAGGACCGTTACGGCGGAGAGGCCATCATCGGCATGATGGGAACCTCGCGCCTGTGGGCCATGGCGTCTCCGCCGCTGGTTGGCATGTATGGGTCGAAGAACTCCATCACTGCGGCGCAGATCTGCAAGGGCATCCGCCGCGACGCCGGCGCGCTGACCATCGAGAACGGCGTGTTCTTCTTCGAGACGGTTGCCTTCCCGCGCGTGTATGTGCAGTGGGGCACGCAGCCTTCCGTGTCGAACTACGATGACAGCGCCCGCACCATCAGCGAGACCGTGCAGCGCGCCGATACCTATATCGTGGTCGATCCGCGCCTGACCAACGAGGGCAAGGATGCCGACATCCACTTGGCGCTGCGCCCCGGCACCGACGGCGCCATGGCGCTGGGCTGGACGCACCTGGTCATGAAGAACGGCTGGGAGGACCATACGTTCTGCACCCGCTGGTCCAACGCGCCGTTTCTGTACTGCGAAGACTTGGATCTGGAGGACGAGCCGTTCTTCACAGGCAAATTCACCAAGGGCGGCGGCTTGAGCGTCAAGACGCGTCTGCTGCGTGAATGCGATTTGGTGGAAGGCGGCAGCATCAGCCGCTTCATGGTGTGGGATAGCATGAATGGCCGCCTGACCTATTTCGATGCCGACGAGAGCATCGGCAAGTGGGAGGGCGAGCAGGAACTGCATATGCCCACCACGTTCACCGATTATGTGCGCCCCTCCGGCAAGTTCGGCGACCACTCGACCGGCGACGTGTCGGGCCGCATTCCTGACCCCACGACCTTCGAGAACGAGATCGAGCCCGAGCTGTGGTACACCGGCGAGGTCACGCTTAAGGACGGCCGTACCGTGAAGGTCAAGAGCGTGTGGCAGAAGTACTGGGACGACGTGGTGGCGAAATACACGCCCGAATACACCGCCGAGATCTGCGATGTCGAACCCGAGCTGATCGAGCGCGCCGTCGAGGCGTGGGCCGGCGAGCGCTTCGATCCGCGTTTCGCCAACGGCGGCATCCACTTCCAGCTGGCACCCGAGCAGTGCGGCAACTCGCTGCAGAACTTCCGCGCGCTCACCATCTTGTCGGCCATCGTCGGCGGCTACGACTGCCCCGGCGGTAACCGCGGCATGACGCGCGCCCCGCTTTCCTGCGGCGGCTTGGGCAGCCCGTATTCGTGGGCCGACTGGACCATGGGCACCGACCCGGGCACGTTCGTCGAGACGTTCACGAAGAACGCGAGCAAGGCTTCGGCGCAGGACTACCCGCTGACGCGTTGGACCAGCCGCGACGACGCGCGCTGCATCTGGGACGCGGCCATGACGGGCAACCCGTATCCCATCAAGGGCGGCGTGTGCTGCGCGGGCGACTTCATGAACCAGTGCAACTCCAACTACGCCTGGGACTCCATCAAGCAGATGGACTTCTTCGTGGACATCGACCTGTGGCATCACCCCACCTCTGAGCTCGCCGACATCAAGCTGCCGGCGCAGCACTGGATGGAGATCCCCGGCTTCGCACGCATGTCGCAGGGCGCGTCGGGCGGCATGGGCGCCAACCAGCATTGCATCGAGGCGCCGGGCGAGTGCAAGTTCGAGGTGGACATCTGCAACGACTGGTACAAGGTCGCCGGCAAGCCGTTCCTGAAAAGCGACACCGGTGAATACTGGGGCGAGACGGAGCGCTACCTGGATTGGCAGGTGGAAGGCACAGGCAAAACGTGGCACGAGTACATCACCGAGTTCCAGGAAAAGGGCTGGTGGCGCGCGAAGGAAGAGTATCCCGAGCGCTGGGGCACGTACCGCCGCTACGAAACGGGCGGCCTGCGTCAGCCCGACAGCATGTCCTACGCGCTGGAAGAGGGCGACGGCATGCCCGGCACGGTGCTGCCGACCATGAAGGTTGAGATTTGGTCTACCGTGATGGAGACGTACCTTAGCCCCGAGCTGGGATATCTGCCCGAGAAGCTGAAGGACTACACCATCTCCGAGATTTGCCTGCCCGAGTACAAGGAGCCTCCGCTGTCGCCGGTTTCACGCCCCGACTTGATGGAGGAGTACCCGTTCAACATGACCACCGGTCGCCGCATCCCGGTGTACTTCCACTCCGAGCATCGTCAGCTGCCGTGGTGCCGCG
>CAVCPR010000174.1:0-3111 GCA_963604235.1 Anaerovoracaceae bacterium
CGGGGGGTCCTCGTCGGATTCGAGCGATTCCGAGGCATCGGGGTCCGATGCGGGCTCGTCTTCGGGCACTGAGCTGACGCGTTCGCAGACGACGGCGAACTCGCTGCCGCAGTCGGGGGCGAGCAATGGCTAGGAAGCTGTTCGGCGGGCGCGGACAGGTCGTTGGGGCGGGGGAGCCGGGCGTCGCTGCCGGCCCCGTCTCGCCCGCCGCCGGCACGGTGAACCCGCTCGCCGAGCAGGCGTTCAGCAAGAAGGTGCCGCTCGGCGTGAAGGCGGGCATCGCGGCGCTGCTGATCGTGGTGTTCGTGGCCTCGTTCGCCGTGGGCAGCTACGGTTTGACGCCCGACCAGCTTCTC
Organism: Anaerovoracaceae bacterium; assembly: GCA_963604235.1. Lineage (GTDB taxonomy): Bacteria > Actinomycetota > Coriobacteriia > Coriobacteriales > Eggerthellaceae > Senegalimassilia. The sequence continues at coordinate 357 of CAVCPR010000174.1, forward strand.
GGCGGCTTGTACCGCCACTTCTTCGACCCGGCTTCCATCGCGGGCGACAACTACTTGCTGGGCATCGAGAAGACGCTGTTCAACATCCGCCTGCCGCGCATCATGGTCTGTTTGCTGGTGGGCGCCGCGCTCGCGGTGGCCGGATCGAGCTACCAGGGCATGTTCCGCAACCCGCTCACCTCGCCCGACCTTCTCGGCGCGGCGGCGGGCGCGAGCCTCGGCGCGTGCATTGCGCTGCTCCTCAACCTCGACGGGCTGATGGTGCAGCTGTTCGCGTTCGTGGGCGGGCTTCTTGCCGTGGGGCTTACCGTGTCGATGAACGGCCTGGTCAAGTACGACGCCCTGTTGGGGCTGGTGCTCGGCGGCATCATGGTGTCCACGCTGTTCCAGGCGGGCACTTCCATGGTGAAGCTTTTGGCCGATTCCAACGACAAGCTGCCCGAGATCACGTACTGGCTGATGGGTTCGTTCGCCGATGTGCTCGGACGCGATTTCTGGCTGGCGCTCGCGCCGATGCTCATCGGCTTTGCGGTGCTGCTTTCGCAAAGCTGGAAGCTCAACGTCATGAGCTTCGGCGACGAGGAGGCGCGCGCGCTCGGCATCAACACGAAGCGCACGCGCATCATCGTCATTTTCGCCGCCACGCTTCTGACTTCGGTGAGCGTCGCCGTGGCCGGCATCATCGGCTGGGTGGGCTTGGTCATCCCGCACCTCGCGCGCGCGGTGGTCGGTCCGAACTACCGGGTGCTGCTTCCGGTATCCATGCTGTTCGGTGCGACGTTTTTGCTGGTCATCGATGATATTTGCCGCGTGTGCTTCACGCCGGAGCTTCCCATCGGCATCCTCACCTCCATCGTGGGCGTGCCGGTGTTCCTGTTCATCTTCAAGCGCAACATGAGGGGGTGGTCGTGATGCTTGCGGTCGAGGGCCTGCGCTGTTCTTACGGCGATACCGAGATCGTCCACGACGTGTCCTTCGAGGTGCGCGACGGGCAGTTCGCGTGCATCATCGGCGCGAACGGCTGCGGCAAGACCACCACGCTCAAGAACGTGATGGGGCTTATTCGCCCCACGGGCGGCAGCGTGCTGGTCAACGGCAAGGAAGTGCTCTCCCTCGACGAGCGCGACCGTGCGCGGCGGTTCGCCTACATTCCGCAGGCGCACACGCCGCCGTTCCCATTTTCCGTCGCCGACGTGGTTATCCTGGGGCGCACGCCCTACATCAACACGCTGACGCACGAAAACGCGCAGGACCGCGACATCGCCTACCAGGCGATGGAAACGCTCGGCATCGAGGATTTGGCGCATGAGGTGTACACCGAGCTTTCCGGCGGGCAGCAGCAGCTGGTGCTCATCGCGCGCGCCTTGGCACAGCAACCCGACGTGCTTATCATGGACGAACCGACGGCGAGCTTGGATTTCGGCAACCAGCAGGTGGTGCTTTCGCAGATGAAGAACCTGGTGGCAGGCGGCATGAGCGTGCTGATGGTCACGCACGATCCCAATCACGCGTTCTATTGCGCCGACTGGGTGGTGGCTATGCAGGACGGCCGCGTGGTGCAAACGGGAACGCCGCAGGAGGTGGTGACCACTTCGATGCTCGAGCGCCTGTATAACGCGCAGGTCGAGGTGTGCCGCGTGCGCATCGACAAGCTGGGCGAGGACAGGAGCGTCGCGATTTCGCTGTGAGCGCGGGCGCTGTATGCGGGCGCTGCTTGCGGGCGCGATCCGGGGGAGCGGCCGGGGTGGCTTTTCCCGCGGGGATTGATAGATGAGAGGAGCGGCCGCAGGGCCGCGATGCGAGAAAGGAATCGATATGCAGGAGACGATGATGGGACGCGTGGGCCGGACGTTTCTGTCCGGGGCGCTGGTTCTGACGCTGGCGCCGTCGGCGGCGTGGGCTGATAGCGTTTGGGCTGATGGTGCGGACGCCGCTGAGGTGGCGGCCTCGCCGTCTGCCGCTGAACCGCTGAGCGACGCCGCGCTCGTCGCGATGGCCCAGGGTGCCACGGCATCGGCGCTTGCCGGCGGTGCGGGCGAATCGTTTTTGGCGGCGGCGTCGGGGACGACCGCCGATGGGTGGCAATGGACGTCCGACGGCACTGCGGCGACGCTCGTTGCCTACACGGGTGCGAGCTTGACGCCTGCGGTTCCCGCCCAAGTGGAGGGCGTGCCGGTGACGGGCGTCATCGTCAACGCGGGCGCCGGTGCGGCGAAGGTGACCTCCGTCGACCTTTCCGCCGTCAAGACGACGTTGTCGCAGCTGAAGGTGTACGGATGCGCCCTTACGACGCTCGACCTGTCCGGGTTCACCGCGCTCACCTACGTCGACGTGCGCGGCAACCAGCTGACCTCGCTTTCCCTGGGCAGCTGCACGCTTCTCTCCAAGCTGTATTGCTCGAATAACCAGCTGACCTCGCTTTCCGTTTCGACGTGCACGTCCCTGACGAATCTGTATTGCGACGGCAATGCGATCGGGAGCCTCGACGTTTCCGCGCTTTCGCAGCTGAACTACCTGAAGTGCAACGACAACAAGCTGACCGAGCTGAAGGTCGGCGCGAACGTGAACCTCAACGACCTGTACTGCTACAACAACTACATTTCCGAGGACCTCTCGACGCTGACCGCGCGTTACGGCAAGGACGCCAACGTCATCCTGCCGCAGTATTCCGGCACGCCCGATCCGACCCCGGACCCCGACCCGACACCGACGCCCGAGCCGACCCCGGACCCCGATCCCGAGCCGACCCCCGACC
>CAVCPR010000175.1:0-3102 GCA_963604235.1 Anaerovoracaceae bacterium
CGCTTGATTCCGTCGGTGCATGCCTGCGCCTCGGCTTTGGCGTTTGCCTGCGCCGCGCGGAGGTCCGACTGCATCCCGACCTTGGCCTCGAGCAGGTTCCGCTTGGCGGCGGCGCGGGGCGTCATGGAGGTTAGGTTCTTCAAGGGGTTTTTGTCGTTGCCCCTGGGAAGCGCAACGGGCGCGCCCCTCATCGCCCCGATCTTGACCTCGAGCGTCCCTGCCACCGAGGCGCGCTTCCTGAGGAATCCGCCCGATTTCTCAAGGATGCGGTCCCTCTCGATCAGCGCGCTCCTCTCGTCCGTCGCGCCGTCGTAGTGCATCCTGGTCATGCCGAGCGCGGAGAGCGCTTTGAGGCTCATGGTGAACTGGTCCTCAAGAGAATGGAGCTCGTTTACGAGCGGCTGGAGCTCCTTTTCCGCAGCCTTCGCGTCCCTGGCCCTCTCCTCAAGCCCGCCCAGCTGCAGGGTCGTCCAATCGACGACGGCCCCGACGTCGTTGTAGCAGCGCTCTATCTCGTTGCGCGCCGCGCGCAGCGCATCGGGCTTCTGGCGGTAGTCCTCGTAGAGCCTCGAGTAGGTCTTGGCGATGTCGAGCGCGTTCATGAGTTTCGCCCTCTGCTCGTCGGCGATCATCGATGCGACCCGGTCGAGCTTCTCGTCGATGCTGTGCAGGCTGTCGCTAATCTCCGTCATGTAGGCCTGGCCTACGACCATTGCGGCGGCGGCGAGGCCTGCGCCGGCGATCTGTGTGGGGTTGATCCCGCCGGCCTCCCTGAGCTTCGCGTGGCCGGCCATCTTGCCCTTCGGGTCCTTGACGATCGCCCTGAAGGCGCCCTCGTCGCCCTTTGCCGGCATGAGGTCCTGGAGCGTGAACCCGTCGGGGACCTCGACTCTGAACAGGCCCTTCTCGGGAATCGCCTCGAGCACGTTGCTTGCCAGCTGAAGCGCCGAGTCGGCCTTGGCGAGGAAGTCGATCCCGTTGGGCCCATCTTCTATTTTCGCGATGACGTTTATGCTGTCGAGCTCGTCGGCCGAGACCATCTCGACGTTGACGGCCGCGAGCTCTTTGTCGGTGCCTGCCATATCTCGGGCCTATTCCGAGATGAGGGACTGCAGGTCCCATTTGTTGTAGGACTCCGCCGCCTGGAGGCTCTGGAGCAGGTCGGCGAACCGGGGGCCGAGCTCGTCCTCGTCGCAGGGATAGGAAAGGACCCACATGGGCTCCTTGAACTTGAAGTCGGCGTAGACGTCGATGTTGCCGAGCCCGCGCAGCTGCGAGTAGACGGCGAGGCCGACGGACTTGCCGCAGCCGACGAAGACGTCCTTGTACGAGGACAGTTCCTTTTCTCGGCCGGACTTCATGGTGACGATGGCGTAGCAGCCGGTGAAGCCCATGTAGCCCGAATCGAGGTCGCTTCCGTCGACGACGTTGTTCTCGAAGTTCTTGTAGAACTCCTTTGCGGTGATTGCGGGCAGGGAGCTGGCGACGGTTTTCCTCCGGGCTTCCTCTGAAGCCTTGCTTTGCTCTTTGGCCTCCTTTTTCTCCTGACGGTTGTTGAGGAACGCGAGTTTCGCGTTCTTGCCGTTCCTGGTCGCCTCATCGGCTTTCTCTTGGACCTGTTCGACGACCATGGGGGCGTACTTCTCGATAACCGGCTGGAGCATGGGTAGAACGTCCTTGCCTAGATCCACGGCCTTTCTGCCTAAGCCGACGACCTTTTCGAGATCCTGGATTTTAACCTTGGGCATTTCGGCTCCTGATATCGAACGGGCAATTCGGCGAAGCCGCTGGTCGTAGCTGCTTCATATTTCGTAATTCTACATCCGCTGTTATATCAAGATCCGGCAGGTCGGCAATGAGGACATCAGGCCTGCAGCCTTTTCTATCGAGCGCGAGTAAGTAAAATACGTGCAATATGGCCTGGAAGGCACCCGTAGCGCACTGCGTTATGGGTTTCTTCTTTGCGTATGGGGCGGGAGGCTGTCAAAAGCGTGCCGCCTCATGATCCGCTATCGACCGCGAGGTCGAATTGAGCTAAGATTAGTCCAGTGAAATAGTCGCTGTGGACTCTACGTGAGGCAGAGACAAAGGAGGGTCGTTGGGCAACCAGCGGCCCTTTGATTTTATCGGGAGGGCAATTGAAGACGTTCAAGACCATACCCGAGCAGATAGCCATTCTCGAATCCAGGGGAATGGTCGTTGGCGAAGAAGCCGCCACCGTGCTTCTCCGCGAGAACTACTACTCGATCGTAAACGGCTACAAGGATCCGTTTCTCGACAAGCGGGCCATGCAGGCAAGTGCCGATGATGTTTACCTGGAAGGAACCAGGTTCGAATGGCTTTGCAGCCTGTTCGAGTTCGACCGCGAACTTCGTCAAATCACCTTCAGCTACCTGATTCGGGCGGAGGCGGCGCTCAAGACGGCCACTGTGTACGCATTTTGTGAGAACCATCCGGCGTGCTCGGACTACCTCGATCGCTCTTCGTTTTGCTCTGCGAGGGACATGCTGACGCCTAAGGCCTTTAAGGGGAATAGGACTGCTCTTCATTCAAAGAATTTGAACGCACTGATGGGGATCCTGAACAAGAAGCTCGTTATCAATGCCTCGAGTCGTCCTTTCATCGTCCATTACGTGGCCACTTATGGAGAGGTTCCCCTGTGGGTACTCTCCAACGATTTGACCTTCGGCAATATGTCCCACTTTTATCAGCTCATGAAAAGGGGCGATCAAAATGCCGTATGCAGGTACTTGTTTAAAACCACGCTTAGAGCGAATGGCGACAAGAAGATCACCCCTCATGAGGTTCTGAGAGCCTACGAAGTTCTGACGCGTTTCAGGAATCTGTGCGCACATGACGAGCGTCTTTATTGTGCAAAGGTCGGAAACGACGATTATGCGACCATGCTGAAGCTGCTCGAGGTTGCCCTGCCGGCCGATACCGTAAACGCCATGCGGGAAAGCGTCGAAGGCCTGGTCGATAAATACAGCAATGACCTGTATACGATCGGTGCCCAAGACCTTAGGGAGCGGCTCGGACTTTAGCGCGAGGGCCATCGAGGCGAGCATGGAGCTTGCGGACAGGCTGGAGGCGGCATAGGAT
>CAVCPR010000176.1:0-3085 GCA_963604235.1 Anaerovoracaceae bacterium
ACTAGGTCGAACTAGGTCGAGACGATCCCTGGGCCGGCATTGACCTCGCCGGCCCACTGGGGAAAAAGGTGTCGCGCCTAAAGGCGCTCTCTATTCGGGGTCGATCTTGCGATCGACCCTACGAAATCTTGCAGCAACGTTAACCCTGATGAGACGTTGATTTCGCGGCAATGTTTCGTAGGTGCGAACGCAAGTTCGCACAGTATAAAAGCGCGAAGCGCATCACTAATTTCCTCAAACGCCGGCAAGCTCTAATTCGGCCGGCCCGGCAACCCCTCCAACAATCGGCCCCCTGCGGCTTGCGCGGTTCCCATCCCCAAACCCCCCTTGCAAACGGGAACCGCTCAAGCCGCAGGGGGCCTTTGCGTTTTCGCGCCGCTCCCGGTTCCTGCCTCGGACGGCTATAATCGATTCGATTAACGCTATCTATTACAGTGTCGGCATTCGACGCTCTGGTTCTCCGCCCAAACTAAGGGGCGTGCGGGGAATCGCCGGGGAATCGTCAGGGGAGGGCTCATGTATAAGCTGGCCATATACGGAAAAGGCGGCATCGGGAAGTCGACCACGACGAGCAACCTTGCGGCCGCGCTCGCCACGGCGGGGCATACCGTCATGCAGATCGGTTGCGACCCGAAGGCCGATTCCACGCGGTTGCACCTCGGCGGCGAGGACATGCCCACGGTGCTCGACCGCATGCGCGAGGGCGGTGCGCCCACGCTCGACCAGGTGGTTCGCCGTGCAGACGACGGCGTGCTGTGCGTGGAGGCGGGCGGCCCCATTCCCGGCGTCGGCTGCGCGGGTCGCGGCATCATCGCCGCGTTCGACCTGCTCGAGCAGCTGCATGCTTACGAGGAGCTCAAGCCCGACATCGTGCTCTACGACGTGCTCGGCGATGTGGTGTGCGGCGGGTTCGCCATGCCCCTGCGCGGCCAATATGCCGACGAGGTCGCCATCGTCACCTCGGGCGAGATGATGAGCCTCTACGCCGCCAGCAACATCATGCGCGCGCTCGACAACTTCAAGCGCCGCGGGTACGCGCAGCTGCTCGGGCTGGTGGCGAACTTGCGCAACGTGCCTGATGAACAGGCGAAACTGGAAACATTCTGCGCTGAGGAGGGCGCGCGCATCATCGCCACCGTGCCGCGTAGCTCGACCGTGCAGGATGCCGAGGACGCGGGGCGCACGGTCGTGGAGGCGTTTCCGGAATCGGACCAGGCGGCGGTGTATCGGGCGCTCGCGCAGCTGGTTGAGGAACGGGCTGCGGCGCGGGATGCGGGAGAAGCCGGGCAGGCGGGCGGCGCGGCGGCGCGGGCGGCCGCGGGTTCGGTCGGCCGGGTGGCCGCGGGCGGCGCCTCACGACCGGCGGCGGGCGCGGCTGGGCAGGCGCCTTCTCGCCCGACCGCCCAGGTCAACGGGTCGGAGGCGTAGCATGGCGAGCCATTTGGCGTATTCCATTCCGGCGAAGGACCGCAAGAAAACGCTCATGCGCATCCCGGAAAGCCACAGCCTCTACGTCAGCCCGCAGTCGTGCGCCCGGCGCCAGGCCATTCGCGCGCACAAGAACGGCGAGGCGGACCGGTCGTCGTTTTTGCAGCTCACGCAGGCGGATTTGGTTTCAGGCGCCTACGAGGGGCAGGTGGTCGGCGCGGTGCGCGAGCTGCTGCGCGTGCTGCCGCGCCGCCCGCGCGTCATCCAGATTTTCGTGAACTGCGTCGACGATTTTCTGGGAACCGACAACGACGCGCTGGTCGAGGAGCTGCGGGAGCAGTTCCCTGACGTGCGGTTTTCCCTGTCGCATATCAATCCCATCGCGGTGGATTTGGAAACCGACCCGATGGCGAAGATGCAGTCGGGCCTGTACAGCTTGCTGGAAGATCCGGCCGAGCGCGATGCGGGCGTGACGGTGGTCGGCGGCTTCGTGCCCCTGCCGGCGGCGTCCGAGCTGCATCGCGCGCTGGCGGCGGCGGGCGCGGGCCCGGCGCGGCACGTGACGGCATGCGAAACCTTCGACGAGTATCTGCAGCTGGCCCAAAGTTCCACGGTGCTGAGCGCGGGCGGCATGGGCGACGCGATGGCAACCGCGTTCTCCGCGCGTTTCGGCATGCGCCGCGTGACGTGGCATCCGACCTACGCGCTCGAAGAGGTGGATGCCCGCTACCGGGAGTTGGCAGCCGTGCTGGATGCGGCAGGCGAGGCGGTTGACGGGGAAGAGGCCGATAAAGCGCCTGGTGAAGCGGTCAGCAAAGTGGCTTGCGAAACGGTTGATGAGGACGTCGCCAAAGGAGCCTGCGATGAACCCGCCCGTCTCGCGCCCGTGCCGGTCGATTCCGTCGGTGAAGTTGGCAGCAACGCCTACTCCTCGATGGCGCCGGTGCTTTTGCCTGCGCGGGCGGCGGCTGAGGCCGCGGTTCGCCGCGCGCTTGCCGCGGTGGGCTCGCTTTCGGTCGCGGTAGATTCCTCCGCGACGTTCGTTCCCTACAATTTGGCGCATGAGCTGCGCGATTACGGCTTCAACGTGCGGGCGTGCTTCGCGTTCCATATGAAGGGCGGCGATGCCGACGCGGCGCAGCGCCTGCGTGAGGACTACCCGGACGTGCGCATCGTGAACGAAAGCGCCGACGCGTCCTTGCGTGCCGGGTCTCTCGTCGTGCCCGCGCCGGCTGTCGAGGGCGGCGGACGGGGCGTTTCGGGCGAGGGGTTGGACCCCGCGGTCGACGCTGCCGGCGCTGTTTGCGACGCCTCTTCTTCCGCGCCCGAGCTGCCGTGGGTGGCTATCGGGCAGGAAGCGGCGTTCTTCACCGGGGCGCGGTACGTGGTCGACATCTATCACGACGAGGGCTATTTCGGCTATCAAGGCATCGAGCGCCTGATGAACGAGCTGGTTGACGCGGCCGCGGGCGGGCCCGGCTTTTCCGACGACGCGGAAATGGCGGGCGCTTCAACTGCTCGGGAGCGCCAGGTGATCGATTTGGCGTCTGCTAGCTTCCGCGAGTCAGATGCGATAGGCGCGGCGGGAGCTTCCGTTGTCCAGGGGTGCCAGGTGGCCGATTTTGGGCTCGATGTCTCCGACGACGCGGAAATGGCG
>CAVCPR010000177.1:0-3050 GCA_963604235.1 Anaerovoracaceae bacterium
TCGCGTATCCGAGGAAAAGGTAGAGCTTAGGCATACGACCTCGATGTTTCGTGCGCAAAGCGGAGAATGAGCGGGGCGTTGTTTCTGACGAAGGTGTTGAGCCGCCGCATGTCGGCATCGGAAAAGCCTTCGACATCCGTCCAGGTGTAGGCGGGCAGCATGCAATGCGCGCTGTCGAAGCCGGATTCGACGGGGCGCTCCGCAACCACTTCGACCGTATTGTCGGGCAGTACGTTCGAGTAGGCTATCTGGGTTCCATCTTCAAGCTCTACGTAGTCGTAAAACATGGCGTGCTCCAATCCGCTGTCATGCTTGCATTGTACACGCTTGCGCGGCGAGCGGGCGGGCGGGACGAGCGGCTGGGGAGCGGGGGCGCTCGCCGCCTGCGCAAAGCTTTCAGCCAGCTTTCAGGGTGGACCGTATAATGATGGCGTGAACATTTGCGCGTTCGCGTCGCCGTTCGCGCTTAGGCGATATCCGGTCAGCCGGAAAGGTGGACCCCATGCAGATACTCATCGTTGAAGACGACATCCGTCTCGCGCGCGCCCTGGCGCACATTCTCGAGGAAAACGGATACGGCACCGACGTCGTCCATGACGGCGCCGAGGGCCTCGCGTATGCGGAAAGCGACATCTACGACGTCATCATTCTCGACGTCATGCTCCCGAAGATGGACGGCTTTTCCGTGGTTGCCGAGCTGCGCCGCAAGAACGTCAGCACGCCGGTGCTGCTGCTGACCGCCCGCGACGCCGTGCCGGACAAGATCACCGGCCTCGATTCCGGCGCCGACGACTACATGACCAAGCCGTTCAGCCCTGCCGAGCTGCTGGCGCACCTGCGCGCGCTCACGCGCCGCCAGGGCGAGGTGCAGTTCGAGAAGATCACCGCGGGCGATTTGACGCTGAACCTGGAAAGCTACGACCTGTCCTGCAACGGGAAATCAATCCACCTGTCGTTCAAGGAGTTCTCGCTGGCGAAGGTGCTGATGGGCAATCCCGGTCAGGTGGTGTCGAAAGAGCTGCTCATCGAACGGGTGTGGGGCATCGAATCAAGCGCCGAGGACAACAACGTCGAGGCCTACGTGAGCTTCCTGCGCAAGAAGATGCGCTTTCTGGGCTCGGCGGCGCGCATCGAGACCATCCGCAAGGCGGGGTATCGCTTCGTCGTCGACGGCGCCCAGGCCGCGTAGCGCCGCCCGCGAGGGATTCCCATGCTGAAGAAGCTGCGCATTAAGTTCATCGCGCTGAACATGGCGACTGTCGCCGTGGTGCTGGTCGCCGTGTTCGCGTTCGTCGTGTTCGTGAACTACCAGCAAAGCGTCACGCAGGTGACCGACTCGCTCGACAGCGCCATCACGAAGGCGGCCGACCGCCAGCAGAAGCCCAGCGATGCGCAGGGCGACGGGTCTTCGGGCACGCTTAACCTTGATGACCTGGGGCTTGATGCGGCGCTGCCCTCTCCCGGGGATGCGTTCGACGGCGGCTCGCAGGCGAGTGGGGACGGCGCAGCGGCCTCGGCCGACGGGGGCGCGAAGACTCCCGCAACCGACGACGCCTCGGCGGGCGAGGCCGCCGTGCAGGGCGATGTGGCGGCAGGCGAAGCCGCGGTTTCGGCCTCGGAAACGACCGCGACCGCAGCCTCGGCCTCGACCGACGCCGCAACCTCAACCAGCAGCTCATCTGCGACCGAAACCTCGTCCAGCAAATCCGGGCACGGGACCCCGCCGGTCATCGGCGGCCGCGAGCGCACGAGCGGCCAATCCATGCCCATGGCCGTGTTCACCGTCGCCGCCGACGGAACCGTCAGCTCCGTGGACACCAACACCGCATCTATTTCCGAGGACGTCCTCGACCAGGCGACGCGCGAGCTTTCAAGCGCCGATGAAGGCTCCGGCATCTTAGCTGACCTGGGGCTTATCTACATGAAGCGCGGCATGGGCAACACCATGTACCTGGCGTTCGCCGACACCGCCAACGCGAGCGGCTGGCAAAGCCTTGCGTTCACGCTGGCGGCAGTCGGACTCGCGACGCTCGTGGTGTTCCTGGTCATCAGCATGTTCTTCAGCCGCTGGGCCCTGCGCCCGGTGGCCGACGCCTGGGCGCAGCAGCGCCGCTTCGTCGCCGACGCCTCGCACGACCTGAAAACCCCGCTCACGGTCATCCTCGCGAACACCGCCATCGCGCTGGAGCACCCCGAGCGCAGCGTGGCGAGCCAGGCGCAATGGCTCGAAAGCACGCAGCACGAGGCCGAGGCGATGCAGGGGCTCGTGGGCGATCTGCTGACGCTGGCGAAAATGGACGAGGAAGAGGCCGCGGCCGCGGCGGCGGGCGGCATCGGCGGGGCCATCGCCCCGAAGGCGTCCGTCGAGCAGATCGACCTGTCCGACCTGGTGGAGGGCGAGCTGCTGCAGTTCGAGTCGGTGGCGTTCGAGCGCGGGGTCGAGCTTTCGAGCGACGTGGCGCCCGGCATATCCGTGCGCGGCAACGTCAAGCGCCTCAGCCGCCTCGCCACCACGCTGATCGACAACGCCTGCAAGTACGCCGACGAGGGCGGGCGCATCGACGTGTCGCTCAAGGTTGCGGGCAAGAACGCGAGCCTGTCCGTCCGCAACACCGGCACGCCCATTTCCCCCGAGGACCTGCCGCACGTCTTCGACCGCTTCTATCGCGCGGACAAGGCGCGCACGAGCGGCACCGGCGGCCACGGTCTGGGGCTGGCCATCGCGCACGCCATCGCCGAGGAGCACGGCGGCAGCCTTTCGGTCGCGAGCACGCAGGAGGCGGGCACCACGTTCACGGCCACGTTGCCGCTGGTCAAGTAGGCGGCTGGGGAAGGGGTTGCCCGGCGAAGGCCGACGGCAAAGGGGCTCGCCCGCCGCGCCGGCCCCGACCTGCGCCGGCCCCGACCCGCGCCGCCCGACCGCGCCGGCCCCGCCCCGCGCCGGCCCCGACCCGCGCCGGCCCCGACCCGCCGCGCCGGCCGGCCCCGACCCGCCCCCCGCTTCCGCACCTCGCCAATCGCCCGCCCACCCGGCGCTTCCGCACGTTGCT
>CAVCPR010000178.1:0-2999 GCA_963604235.1 Anaerovoracaceae bacterium
ATTGACCATCTCCAATCACCTCCGGCGAACAGCATACGCCGGAGCGGGGTGGCCCGTTTTTAAAGCGAAGAGCGGCCCTCTTTTAAATTAACGTATACACTGGCGCTGCTCTTCTGGAAGCTCGACGGCCTGAGCGGCGGTTCAAGGAGATGAATAACGGCCCGGCGGCTGGTTGCCGTCGGGCCGTTCTGCGCCTAGATCTCGAGCGATCCCAAGATCGCCTTCGCGTCCTCGCAGCACCGAGGAAGCTCGATGCCCTCCGCATACGGGTTCTTCCGCACGTACTTGGACCAGAGCGCGAGCATGACCTGGTCGCCCGCCACCTCGTCGAGCACCTGCTCCCACTGGGCCATCCTGGCGGCGCTGCCGCGCTTGCCGCTGGTGGCCTCGATGGCCCGGCGCAGGGTGCCGGGGTCGCACTCGCTTCCCTTGAGCCGCCACAGCATGTGGACGTCGTAGAAGTCGCGCGGGCGCGTGTTGGCGACCCCGCGGGAGACGAGGGTCTCGAGCTTCTCGGCGAGCACCGTCTCGAGCGTGTAGGACACGAGGCGGATGGTGCCCTCGCCGAAGAGCAGGGGGTAGTCGTACTCCACCGGCCCCGGCGTGATCTTGTCGCCGGTGGTGACGTCGACCGTGAGCGGCACCGACATCGGCGCGTAGTTGGCCTTGAGGTGCACGCGGATGCCCGGGTAGTCGTCGGTCTCGCGGATGTCCTCGGTGCGGTCGAACACGAACTCCCAGTCGTCGTCGACCTCCACGGCGGCGACCTGGCTGAAGACGGCCGCGGCCGACTCGTGGGTGAGGTCGAAGCCGCGGATCGTGGTGTCGAGGTCCATGGTCGTGCGCGACGCGACGCCGACGAGCGAGGATATGAGCATGCCGCCCTTGAGCACCACCTTGTCGCGCCACTCGGATTTCGACAGCCGCTCGAGCAGCCTCTCGAGCAGGTAGTTCTGCATCATCGCCTGGGCCGGGATCCCGGCCTCCTTGGCGCTGTTCTTGATGCGGGCCTTGAGCTGCATCGCGTTCGCCGTCCTCATAGGAGCACCTCCAAGTACGTCCTTATCTTCCTCTCCACCCCGAGCGCCTTCGCGTAGCGCACGAGCTTCGCCGGGTCGCGGTCGGCCCTTTTCGCGTACGCCTGCATGGCCGGCGTCACGAGCTGCGCGTCGACGACCCGCTGCCCGCGCACGACGTCGCACAGCGTGCGCTCGACGTCGTAGGCGCGCACGGCGTTCCCGTGGGGCGTCTCCAGCTCGCAAAGGCCCAGGTCCAGCACCTCGTTTGCGCAGGTGCGGCACGTGATGCCCTCCGCACGGGCGCCGGCCGCGTTGTACGAGCGCGGGAAGGTCATGGTGAGCGAGAAGGGCGCGCGGTCCGATAAACCATGCAGATAGAGCGCGGTGTCGTCCGAGAAGATTCCGCGGGAGAAGCGGTGCTGCGCCACGAGATAGGGGTCCTCCCATACGCCCGGCAGCGCGTAGAGGCCGCGGTCCACCTGCACGAGGTCGCCCGCGGCCACGGCCTCCGTGAGCTTGCGCCTGGGGATTCCGGCCCGTGTGGCTTGTCTCGGGGTGACGTAGCCGTTGTCCCTGGATGCCAGCTCGAGCAATGGCGTCATGGCTGCCTCCTTTCCCATGCCGAACATCTACGCTGAATATTATGGCAAATTCAGCGTGAAAGTACAATTTGCAAGTAAGTCTATTAGCGGGTTTCAGCGGCCCTGCCGGGCTTTGTTCTTGGCTCTGTTAGGCCAGAATTGCCACGCGCATGATGCGGAGGGAATGCCCGTCACGTATCCGCGGGTGCGAGCGGTTAAATTCCGGCTCGCGCAGCTAAGTTGGCCCCCAGTCAATTCTGGTCTAACAGAGGCAAAAATTTTCAAAATTGGGTCTTGCAAGGCGTTGGGAATTCCTGTATTGTATTTTCTCGCCTTGAGAAAGGCGCCAATTCGCGGGCGTGGCGGAATTGGCAGACGCGTACGGTTCAGGTCCGTATGGGGGCAACCCCATGGAGGTTCAAGTCCTCTCGCCCGCACCATTCGCAATCATGACCCAGCTTCGGCTGGGTCTTTTGCTATCTAGGGAATGTCGCAGCGCGGTGACCTGCGCGAAGAGGGCGCAGCACGCGGATGTTTCGCCAGCGAAGGAGTTGCCCGTGAGCTCGTACACCACCATCGAGGGACGTGCCGTCGCCGAAATCGAGGAGAAGAAGAGCCGCTTCATCGCGAGCCTCGCGCATGTCGAGACCGAGGAAGAGGCGCTGGCGTTCCTTGAGGAAATCCGTGCAGCCAATCGCATGGCGAGGCATAACGTGTACGCGTACATCCTGCGTGAGGGCGGCGCGGGCGCGGCGGGGCGCGTGCGCTATTCCGACGACGGCGAGCCGCAGAAGACGGCCGGCCTGCCGACGCTCGAAGTGTTGCAGCACGCGGGGCTGACCGACGTCGCCTGCGTGGTGACGCGCTATTTCGGCGGCGTACTGCTCGGCACGGGCGGGTTGGTTCGCGCCTATACCGCCTCAACGCAGGCAGGCGTCGACGCTGCGCAGTTGGTGGTGGTGTCGCGCTGCGTTGACCTGCGCGTTCGCATCGCCTATCCGCGCTATGAGCAGCTCACGCGCTTGGCGGCCGATTGCGGCGCGAAGGTGCTTGCGAGCGATTTCTCCGATGCGGTTACGCTTGATTTGCGCATGCTCGACGGCACGCAACAGCCCTTCCTCGATGCGCTGACGGCGCTCGAGCGCGGGCAGGAGAACGTGCAGGTAAGCGACCCGATCGACGCCGCTTTTTAGGTTTGTTGCGCTAGGCGGGCGTGGGCTTGCCGACCGGTGCTTGTCGAGATTGCCGGCTCGTTCGGGAAGTTTGTGTCGCGCCCTTCGGGCGCTCTCTTATAAGGGCCGAACTTGCGTCCGCCCTACGATGTTTGGCGCGACAAGCCCCAGGTCCAGGCCGTGTTTCAGTCGGATTTTCGTAGGTGCGAACGCAAGTTCGCACAGTA
>CAVCPR010000179.1:0-2931 GCA_963604235.1 Anaerovoracaceae bacterium
GAAGAAGACGGAATGTTGATATTCTCCTTAGACGCCGTTTCATTGTCCTGAGAACGTAAGCGTCAAAACGACCGCGCCGAACGAGAAAACTCTCGGACTTTTCCAATCGGGTTTTGGGAAAAGTCCGAGAGTTTTCCTATTCCCCGTCGTCGGAGAAGGCCGACGGGTCTATGTCGATTATCGGGTCGTCGGCCATCCTGGCGGCCTCTTTCGCCGCTTCCGGCCTCAGCCTGATTTCCGCAGGCACGGAATCCGACCACGGCATCAGGGAGTCCAGGTAGGCCGGGTCGCCCGGGTCGGCGGCGTTGGGCAGCTCCTCGAGCAGCCACTGCACATATTTGCGCGGGTTCAGGCCGTTGGCCTTGGCGGTGACGACGATCGAGAACATGCCGGCCGACGCCTCGGCGCCGCGCGGCGTGTCGCTGAAGAGGAAGTTCTTCCTCCCGATCACGAACGGCTTGATGCCGCGCTCGGCCAGGTTGTTGTCCAGCGGCAGCCTGCCGTCGTCCAGCGCGTTCATGGCGCAAGGCCAGTATTTGATGGCGTAATCCAGGGCTTTGGCCAGCGCCATGCGCGGCGTCGCCCCCATGCGCCTGGCCTGGGCCCATATATAGAAATCCTCCATCATCGGCCGAAGCTCGCGCCCTCGGCCGATCCTGCGGCCCTCGAAGTCGCCCCTCGCGGCCAGCGCGTCGAGCCTGGAGTCGGCGGCGAACATCGCGTCGATGCGGCGGCGCGCGGCAAGCGCCACGGACCCCGCGCCCTCGGCCTTGGCGTCGCCGCCGGCGAGCTTGACTATCTCGGCGAACTTGCGGCGGATGTGCACCAGGCACGCCACGTTGCGCACCTCGCCGCCGTTCGCGAGCGAGAAGTACGGCGCGTAGCCGTCGGTGACCAGCCACCCCGACCAGCCGCGCAGGAATCCCTCGGCGACCCTGCCGCTGCGCGTGGGGTTGTATTCGTAGATGTAGATGGGGTCGTCGCAGGCCGGCGCGGCGAACAGCCACATGCGCGACTTGCGCTTCGCCTCGCGGCCGGGTTCCCTGAGCACCTGCACCTCGGTCTCGTCGGCGTGGACTATGCCGCCCATGAGCAGGCGCTCTTTCATGCGCGCCCGCAGCCTGGACAGCCACAGCTCCCACGACCGCATCACCCAGTTCGCCATGTTCTGCCGTGAGATGCCGGCGCCGAGGCACCCGAGCTCCCGCTCCATGCGGTACAGCGGCAGCGAGTTGGAGTACTTGCCGTTCACCACGTAGGCGATGAGCGACGGCGTGGCGAACGAGCCCTTGATCGGGGCCTTCGGCATGGGCGCCCGCACGATGGCCGCGGGCGTTTCCGAGCCGGCGGCGTTGGCGGCGCAGCACCCCGGGCAGCGGTAGACGGCGCGCTCGTGGCGCTCGGCGACCAGATGGGCGGGCACCATGCGCAGCGCGTAGGTGACCTCGACGTTGAACTCCTCCAGCCCGGCGCCGCACCCGGGGCATGCGCGCGATCCGGCGGGCAGCTCGTGGCGGACGACGACCTGCTCCAGCTTGGAATAGTCGATCCTTCGCTTGCCGCCGCGGCGGCGGGGCTTGGGCGGGACGGCGTCCTCGAAGGCGGGCTCGTCGGAATCGTCGGCCGCGGCCTCCATGTCGTTGAACAGGGACAGCTGGTCGGGGACGACCTTCTCGGACCTGGAGCCGAAGAAGCGCTGGTTGGACAGGCGCACCAGCTCGATGAGGCGGTCCCGCTCGGCCTTCACGGCGGCGAGCTCCGCGCGCAGCTCCTCGGCCAATTCGGCCGGGCCGCGCATGGCCTCGGCGGCCGCCCTGGCCAGCTCGGCGTTGTCGCGGGCGAGCCGCTCGTTGTCCCGCGAGAGCGACTCGACCTGCGCCGCCAGGCGGGCGATCTGCTCCTCCATCGGTATGTCGGCGGTGCTCTGCATGAGTATATTATCCCATATATGCGCAGGTCAGATTGTGCTTTGCGGCTAAAGCACCTTACCGGCGGCGACCGGCGCGGCCGCCTGGGGGAGCTCGGCGGGGAGCCCTTCGAGAAGCCACAGCAGCTGGCGGCGCTCGATATGCGGCAGCAGCTCGCCGCCTTCCGAGTGGCGCCACTTGAAGCCGCCCTCGGAGAGGCGCACGTAGTACATGCACCAGCCGTTGACGTCGAACCGCAGCAGCTTCATCTTCTCGCAGTCCCGGCTCACGAAGCAGTACAGCGCCCCGTCCATGGGGTCGCGGCCGAAGTCGGCCGCGACGATGGAGGCCAGGCGCTGCATGCCGGCGCGCATGTCCTGCGGCCTTCTGGATATGTATATGGCGTCGGGCGTCGAGAACGGGTTCACAGCGACGCCGCCGCCCTCATCGCCGCGGCGATGTCGGTTTCCGAAGAGCCCGCCGGTATGGCCAGCTCGACGCGGCCCACCAATGCGCGTATCGGCGACGCCGCCGACGGCCCTCCGGACACCGGCGCCTCCTCGGCCGGGTCGGCGGCGCTTGCGGCCGGCACGATGGCCTTGGCCGCGGCGATGCCCTGCCTGGTCACCTTCACCCACCCCGACGTCTCCGAGCTCTTTCCGCCGAAGCGGCCGGGCTCCTCCTCGCGGAAGACGGCGAGCCACCTGTACATGCTCGACCTGTTCACCTTGTTCAGCGAGCACCACTCGGCGATCGCCATGCCGGAGGCCAGGCAGCGCTCTATGCGCCCGGCCCACATGTCGCGCCTTGCGGCGTCTCCGTTGACGGACATCGCTAACCTCCAGTACCGGAAACGTTTGCGACAATCATTGGGCAACGGATGCGGCTTGTTAAGACGCGCTATCTTTGACGCTCACCGAAGACCTTCTAAAGCACGCATGTTGCCTCGCTTTCAAGATTCCCAAACTACTGGATTGCAAAGTAGAAGTAGCTGGACCCCATACTAGCCGCTACGATGCTCATC
>CAVCPR010000180.1:0-2906 GCA_963604235.1 Anaerovoracaceae bacterium
CCCGAGCCCGAGGCGCGTCGCAGCATCGCGATCGACTAGGGTTCGCGCCTCGGCCGGGGCGCCCCGGCGACGGGCTGAAACCGCCCCGCACGCCGTCGCCCTGCAGCCCCGCAAACCGCCCCGCGCGACGCCGCCCGCGGCCGCCAAAACCGCCGAAACAGTAGAGATTCCGCGCCGATACGCGCAAGCAAGATGCCCTTCGGGACCGCCCCGAAGGGCATCTTCGCGTATGGCGCCGCATCATCCCGCGCCCTTCCCAAACATCATCCTTACCCCACTTTTATCAGGCAAAACACCAACTTTACCCCACGGGGGTACTAGGCGTGCGCGTACGGGGGGCGCACTATGGCAGGCGTCGGAAGAGGGAAAGCGAATCAAGAAGGAGGACCCTATGGCTGAAGACGAGAAGACCAGCCAGTCCGCAGCGACCAACGCTGCCGGCTCCGATGCGCAATCGGGCGCGCCCGCACCCAAGCGCAAGGCCAAGCGAGGCTGGATCGTCGGCGGCGTCATTGCCGTCGTCGTGATCGTGGCCGGCGCAGGTTTCTGGGTGTGGCATGAGCAGCCCAGCTTCTGCAACGCCATCTGCCACAAGCCGATGGACAGCTACGTGGAGAGCTACTACAGCGGCAACAGCGGCATGCTGGTGACCGCGCACGCCGAGGCCGGCAAGAACTGCCTCAGCTGCCACGAGCCCGTCATCAACGATCAGATCACCGAGGTCATGAAGTGGACCGGCGACAGCTTCCAGATGACCGCCGACGGCACGCATCTGGCTGCCGACGAGGTCACCGCCAGCGAAGAGTTCTGCGCGCGTAGCGGCTGCCACAACATGGACGAGGTCGTGGCGAACACGTGGGGCTTCGAGGGCAACGACGAGAAGTACAACCCGCATAGCAGCCATCAGGACCTGGCGCTCCAGTGCGGCGATTGCCACAAGGTTCACGAGAACAGCGTCCTTATGTGCGCCCAGTGCCACAGCTTGAACGTGCCCGAGGGATGGGAGACTCCGCATGACGCAGCAAACTAACGGTTTCGACCGCCGCACCTTCCTGAAGGGCGCCGGCATCACCGCGATCGGCGCAGCCGCCATGGGCGCGCTGACCGGTTGCGGCAACCCCACCAACGTCTCCGAGGGCCAGGAAGCCGTCAGCGCTTCCGCCGGCGAGCTGCCCAGCACGCCGAGCTGGCTGGGCGAGGCTCCCGTCATCGCCGAGAAGGACATCACCGAGACCATCGAGGTCGACGTCGTGGTGTGCGGCTGCAAGACCGGCGGTCTGCCGGCCTGCATCTCCGCCGCCGAGAACGGCGCCAAGGTGCTCGGCATCGACCGCGCCACCAAGGTGAGCGCCCCGCGTGAGGACATCGGCTCCATCAACTCCAAGCTGCAGAAGGCCTCCTTCGCGGAGTACCCGCAGTTCGAGATCGACAAGATGGAGGCCATGGAGGACATCGTCCGCTACGCCAACGGCTTCATCAACTACGACCTCGTGAAGCTGTGGTGCGACGAGTCCGGCGACATGGTCGACTGGATGACCGAGATCGTCGAGCGCGACGGCCGTCTGCAGATGGACTTCGAGGGTTCCGTCGGCACCGAGGGCCAGGGCGCGCGCGACAAGGCCTACGCCACCGGCCACAGCCCGAACAAGACCGAGCTGGGCAAGCAGGACAAGAACTTCAACTTCGGCGTTTCCCTCATGGAGTACGCTGAGGAGAAGGGCGCCGAGTTCCGCTGGGCGACCGAGTTCGTCAAGCTCGAGCAGGATGCGAACGACCGCGTCGTCGGCGTCATCGCCCGCGACGTGAAGGATCGCCACTACATCCGCATCAAGGCCCCCAAGGGCGTCATTCTGACGACCGGCGGCTACGGCAACAACGTCGAGATGATGCAGGCGCGCCAGCCCTGGAACCAGAAGATCCGCATCGCGTGCTCCGGCAAGGGCGGCAACCCCACCGGCGACGGCATCAAGGCCGCGCTGTGGGTGGGCGCCGAGATGGATCCGCTGGGCGCTGCCTGCACGTTCAACCGTGCCTGCGTCAAGCCCGACGAACTGGCCGGCGACGGCATCGTCGGCGAGTGGTGGTGGTTCGGCGAGCAGCCGTTCATGAAGGTCAACCTCAACGGCAAGCGCTTCTGCAACGAGTCCGGCCCGTACGACTACATGCTGCACTCCACCATCATGCAGCCCGGTCACACCTACTGCGACATCTTCGACAGCGACTTCCGCGAGCAGGTCAAGCAGATGAACGAGGTCGGCTGCTGCCGTCTGTACCCGTTCGACAACGGCTCGCCTTCGAACCGCTCCATCGACGACATGCCGGCGCTGTTCGACAGCCTCGAGCAGAAGGGCTTCCTGATGAAGGCCGACACGCCCGCCGAGCTGGCTCAGAAGCTGAACATCCCCGTGGACAACTTCGTGGAGACGTTCAATCGCTACAACGAGATGGCTGAGAACGGCAAGGACGAGGACTACAACAAGGAAGCCTATCGTCTGATGGCCCTGAAGACCCCGCCGTACTACGGCATCCGCACCGGCGCTTGGTTCCTGGCCACGCTCGACGGCATCCGCATCAACACGAACATGCACCCCGTTCGTGAGGACGGCACCGAGATCGAGGGCCTCTACATGGCCGGCGACTGCTCGGGCGGCTTCTTCAGCGTGAGCTACCCGAACCTGTTCACCGGTCTGGCCTGCGGCCGTACGATGACCTTCGGTCGTCGCGCCGGTCGTCTCGCTGCCACCGGCGAGGCCTAAGCCTTTACGGTGAAAGCCGCTTGCGGCGGGCAAGAGCCTCTCGCAGGTGAAAACGCCGCACCTAGCGGCATTCTGAAACGGGCCGATGTCAAACCGACATCGGCCCGTTTTTTTGAAAGCAGTGACGCGCCTTTGGCGCTGAACTAATGC
>CAVCPR010000181.1:0-2873 GCA_963604235.1 Anaerovoracaceae bacterium
AGCGGCTGGGACAACGGAGCCGAGAGCCAGCGCGAGCTCAAGCCCGCCGAGACGGTGGCCCGCCAGCGCGCCGCGGTGGTGCTCGCGAACGCGTTCGCAGCCGGCGTGTTGAAGTAGGGAGCTGGGTTGGGCCGGCGGGTGGATATGCCCGCCGGTCCGTTTTGGAAATGCGTTGCCGGCCGGGCGGGGCAACGGCCCCGCCGTCTCGCCCTGGAAATGTGTGTCGCGCCTACGGCGCTCTCTATTACTGGTTGAACTTGCGTTCAACCCTACGAAGTTTTGGAGTGGCGAAACACCAGGTCCGGATTTGATTTCGACCTGAAAACCGTAGGTGCGAACGCGAGTTCGCACCGTATAAAAGCGCCGAAGGCGCATCGCTGTTTTCGATGCGGGGCGCGTCGTGCTTGTGGGCGTGGTTGGCCGGGCGTACGCAGGCGCCGCTGTTTTCATGCCGTCCCAGAAGGAGGGGATACTATGCAAAGCAATAAAATCCGTCTGTCGGAGCGTCGGTCCGCCGCCGCATCCGGTGGTTTCGGCGGGGCATCCTCCGCCGCTCCCTTCGCACCCGCCGCCGCGCCCGGCTCCCGCCGCCCGCTTATCCGACGCGGCTGCAACGTCGTCCTTTCCGCCACGCTTGCCGCGGCGCTCGCCTGCATGACGCCCGCCGCGGCCTTCGCTTCCGACGAGGAAACCGTCGCGAGCTGGGTCGACGCCATCAGCGCCGAGCTCGACGATCCGACCTATCAGCCGTATTCGTACGCCACTTCGCAGGACGCCTCGGCAACCGCCGATTCCGAAATCGCGAGCACGCTCCCGGCGTCCTACGACCTGCGCGACCCGAACGGCGACGGCGACCGCTCCGACAGCGTGGTGACGCCGGTCAAGATGCAGAACCCGTGGGGAGCGTGCTGGGGTTTCGCCACCATCGCCGCCTGTGAGACGAGCATCCTGTCCGACCTGGGCAAAACCTACGCCGAAACGGGCCTCGACCTTTCCGAGCTGCAGCTGGCCGGTTCCGTCTACCGCAACGGCGGCGCGCCCGAGCGCTTCGTCGGCGCGGCCCAGGCAGGCGAGGGGTTCCACAGCGGCTCCCCGAACCCCAACATCGGGCTCGACTCCGGCGGCTATGCGACCTACGGATCGCTCGTCTTCTCCGCCGGAATCGGGCCGCTGTCCGAAAGCGAGGTTCCGTATAGGAATGCCGAGGGCCTGAAGTACTGCACGGGCATCATCGGCGGCGGTTATTTCATCAAGATGCTGACCGATGACCAGATCGCCGAGTTGCGGGCATCGGGGGCGATCATCGTCGAGCGGTACTGGGCGGGCAACTTCGCGATCGACGCCGACACGATGTATTACCCCGACTGGTCGGTTTCCGAGGATGTTTGGAACAAGTCGGAATACGAGCTGGAAAGCGGCAACATCCTGCCCTCGACGAAGGTGTTCGACATGCAGACGTACACCACGAAGCTCGATGAGCGCAGCATGGAGGCGGTCAAGAGGGAGCTGCACGATTTCGGTCGCGGCGTCACCGTCGAGTGCAACGTCAGCACCCACATCAACACGTCAACCTGGGCGGTCTATAGCCCCGCCAACGCCGGCCGCAACCACGCCGTCACCATCGTGGGCTGGGACGACACGTATTCGAAGGAGAATTTCGCCAACGATACCGGGCAGCTTCCCGCAGGCGACGGCGCGTGGCTGATAAAGAACAGCTGGGGTTCGCAGACCGAGGAATTCCCGAACGGGCAGACGTCATCGTGGGGCATCGTCGAGGATGGCAAGAATACGGGCTATTGCTGGATTTCCTACTATGACGAAACCATCGACAACATGGAATCCTTCGATTTCGACGTGAACTCCTACGGGTCCAACGACGAATATTACCTGGACCAATACGACTACATGCCGAGCAACACCACCGTTATGCGCAGCTCCGATACCCCGATAAGCTCGGCGAACATCTTCACGGCGAAAGGCGACATGGCGCTGCGCACGCTTGGCGCGGCCACGTACAGGCCGAACTCGACGGTGACCTACCAGGTGTATCTGCTCGATGACGAGGCGACGACGCCGACCGATCCCGAGCACGCGACGTTGGTGTATTCGCTCGACGACATCTACCAGTACGGCGGTTACCATCGCGTCACGCTGCCGGAGGGCGACTGGATTGCCATGCGGGAAGGTCAGCGCTACGCCGTGGTGACCACGCAGAAGTGCAACGACGATGGCAAGTACTACCAGGGTGCCACCATGAACCTCGGGAAACCGACCGGCGATTCCGCCGAGGCGGCTTCGGCAAGCTATTTCGATGCGAAGGTGAACGCGGGCGAAAGCTGGACGAGCGCGTCGCGGGATGCGTGGACGCTTCGGCCCTCTGAAGGCGACGAGCAGGTTGAGTGGACCGACTGGTCGCTGATCACTTCCGAGATGGCGAAAACGGGAAACGTGCTGGATAACCTGTCGGTGAAGGCGTTTTCCGAGATGCGCGACTGGGCGAGCGTCGAGGAGCTTGACTCGCTGGCCGCGTCGCTGGTTGAGGCGAAGGGCGTGCTGGAGGCCGCGGCGGTGAGCGCCGACGGCACCGACGTGTACGCGTGCGACACGTGGATGACGCAGGCCGAGCACGACGCGGCCGCCGCGGCGGTTTCGGCCGCCGAGGGGCTGCTGAGCGCGGCGGGGGACTATAAGAACTCGCTGGCGAACACGACGCCGTCGCCGGACGAGGTTTCCGCGGCCGTGAAGGCGCTGGCGTTCGAGGCGCATGCCGGGACGAAGGCGCTGCCGGTGTTCCCCGACGTGGACTACTCGGCCAGCAGCTGGTACGCCGACAGCGTCACCTGGTGCGCCATGCGCGGCCTGTTCGCGGGCTA
>CAVCPR010000182.1:0-2872 GCA_963604235.1 Anaerovoracaceae bacterium
GCGCTCACCGAACCGGCGTCGGCGAACTTCTCGAGCGAGGCCGCGTCGCCGTCGGACGCCTGTGCGTACTTGGCGATCATCGCCACGGCCTCCTCGAAGGTCACGGCGCGGTCGGGCTGGAAGGCGCGGGTGCCGTCGTCCATCTCCACGCCGTCGATGACGCCGTTGGCCACGGCCCAGTTGACCGCCTCGGTGTAGAAGGCGTTGTCCGCCACGTCGGGCAGCTCGGTGGCGTTTACCGCGGAGAAGTCGTAGGCCTGCGCGTCGGCTGGGTTCGCGTCGCGCCACAGGATGGTGGCGAGCTCCGCGCGCGTAAGCTCGTTCCCCACGCCGAACAGGTCGCTGTCGTCATAGCCGCACATCAGCCCCGCGTCGACGACCTTCGCCACGGCCGGCGCGAACCAGTCGCTATCCGACACGTCGGAGAAGACAGGCGTGGTGTAGGGCGAACCGTACGCCTTGATCGGGAAGTTGTCGCATGCGTACAGGTCGGCCTTGATGTCGTCGGGGACGGGGGCGTAATCGGCCAGCCCCTCGCCGAGCGCCGCCTTCACATCCTCAAGCTCATCCGCCCAGTCTACCCACTCGCCGTCGCGGTAGAGCATGCTCTCGCCCCGGTTGACGACGCCGGTAGCGTAACACGACTGAGAGATGCCGAACTCGTTGAGAAACTCGGCCCCCTCCTTGCTGATACCGAAATTAAGCAGCGTCTCATATTGCCCGGAAGCGCTGCGCTGCGTCGCCACGACCGCGTAGCGCTGACCCTCCTTCATGACAATACCGCTCGCCAGGTCGATGCGGTGGAAGCCGGCGTAGTCGAAGGACCCCGAGGCGCGGGCGACCAGCTTGCCATCGACGGGCAGGGCATCGTCCTCATCGAGCAGATACACCTCGACGTCGACCGAGGAGTTCGCCGTGCCGGTCTGCGTCGCCACCGAGCGCACGACCTGGTCGGTCTCCGCGGTGAAGATGCTCGCCATCCTGGTCTGCCCATCCGTGAGCAAGGATTGCGAATCCTGCGCCGGCAAATAGGAATGCGAGTCGATGATGTACCCCGTATCGCCCTCGGACGCAAAGTCGACATCGAAGTCAAGCGATTCGGGAATCATGATGGACTGATCGTAATAGGACAGGTAGAAGTAGCCCTCGCCGTCCACTCCCCAGCCGGTGACATAGTTCGGGAATTCCTCGGAAGCGGACCCCCAGCTGTTCTTGACGATCCACGCCCCGTCGTGCTCGGGCTGATGGCCTTCCAGGAAGTTGTCCTTTGAGTAGTTGTCGTCCCAGCCTACGACGGTGACGGCATGGTTGACTTCAGCCTGCTCGTAGGTGTACTGGGCCCAAGTATCGAGGTTGAGATACTGCCCTGTCTCGGTCTGGCCCGGCAAGGAAACGTCGGCCGCGTAGGCAATCTCGACGGCGCGGCCCTGCGCCAGCTCGGACTTGATCGCCGCCGTGCCCGCCTCGTTGTAGGAATACGTGCTCGCCCCCTCGCCGTCGGTCGTCCAGGTCGCGGGGGAAGGAAGCCTGTTCGAGTTCTCCAGGGGCAGTGCGACACCGAAGCGGTACTGCTCGTCGACCGACCAGTCGGCATCAGCTGCATACATATAGGGTGCATCGACATCAAAATCCGGATAGAGCTGCTGCTTCTGCTCAACCTTTTCGGGAGAGGCGAGGTCTCGGTAGCTATACGTCTTCCCCTCATTGTTTTGATAGGGAACGAGATACTCGTAGGTGGGCCCGATGCCTGATCCGAACATCGTCGTCGCGAGGAAGAGAGTGCCTCCCGTGTCCAAACGCTTACTGCCCTCGAGCAGAGAGGCGTAACCCTCGCCCGCCTGCGCGCCGTCCTCTTCCGCCAGAGGCGTCATCGCAAACCACGCGAGCTGCCGCTCGGAGAGGTCGAGGCCGGTCTCCTCGTAGGTTGTGCCGAGCTCGGAGAGGATGGACGTCTCGGCGGCCGCGATGGCGGCGAATCCCCAGCAAGTTCCCCATGGGTTTTGGGACTTGACGGGGGTGACGACGCCGGCCTGGCGCAGGTCGAGCGAGGCGGGCAGATACGTCGACGACAGCGCCGCGCCGACGCCGTCGTCGAGCCCTTCGGCCTCGTACAGGGCGTTCAAGTTCCCGTCAGCGAGGATTTGCCTGAACGTGTCGGCCTGCTTGCCGGCAAGCTGTTCGGCGACGGAGGACGCGCCGGCACCGCCGTCCCCCTGGCCCGAATCGCCGGCGGCAGCGGCGAGGGCGGCGCAAGGAATGAGCCCCACCGCCAGCACGCCGGCCATGGCGGCGCGCGTGAACACTCCCGGTTTGAATCGATTGAACATGCCGAACCACCCTTTCCCGCAGCGGGCGCGCCGCCGCATCCCTTTGAGTCGATGTGACGAGATTCATACAGTGTACAGAAACCTGAAGCGAAGATACAAAAGCCGGAACGAACGGACGTTAAGAGCGAACGAACGATCCGGACGGAGGATTCAAGGCCGCGGACGAGTAACCAAATGCAAGGAATTGCCCCGGGATGAAGACGCAAGAGGCGCCGCCCCCGAATGGAGACGGCGCCTTCGGCGGAACAAGTCGCGAATCGGGGACCTACCCTACCCCATGAGCCCCAGGTCGATCGCATTGGAGAGCACGCCGGCGGCGCGCTCGCGCATGAGGCCGGACGCCGGCTTGAGCATGAGGCCCGCGTCGGTCGGCTCGCCGTTCACGAGGCCGGCCTGCGCGCCCCAGGCCATCGTCTCGCGCGCCCAGGCGCTGACCTCGCCGCCGTCAGCGAACTTCCCGAGCTCCGCCACGTCGCCGTCGTCGGCCTTGGCGTACTTGGCGATCATCGCCACGGCCTCCTCGAAGGTCACGGCGCGGTCGGGCT
>CAVCPR010000183.1:0-2864 GCA_963604235.1 Anaerovoracaceae bacterium
GATCGATTACCCAGGTCACGCTCTCGTCGGGCGCCATCTCCAAGTCGGTGGCCAAGAACGACCCCAGCTGCGCCGATTTCGTGTCCTCGAACTGAGCCACCTTGCACTTGTACACCTGGCACTGGTCGGTGAACACCAGAAGCTCATGCGTGTTCGACGACGGGAACTCGATGAAGGGCTCGTCGCCGTCCTTGTACTTCAGCGTGGCGGCCTTGCGCAGCACGCGGTCGGTCATCTTCTTCAGGTAACCCTGGCGCGAGAGCATCATGGTGACGGGATATTCCTCCACCTCGGGCTCCAGATTCACCTCCACCACGTCGGCCGGCGACACCAGCCCGGTCTTGCGCGGCATGACGTGCTTCTTGTTCACTGCCGCAAGCTCGTCGCGGATGACCTTCTTGATCTTCTTCTCGCTCGCGAGCGTGGCGTTGAGCTCGGCGATGTCGTCGGTGAGCTTGGCGATGTCGCGCGTACGGTTGAGGATGTACTCCTCGTTGATGTTGCGCAGCTTGATTTCCGCCACGAACTCGGCCTGCACCTGGTCAATACCGAAGCCCTCCATGAGGTTGGGCACCACGTCGACCTCGAGCTTGGTGCCGCGGATGATGGCGATGGCCTTGTCGATGTCGAGCAGGATGGCCTCAAGGCCATGCAGCAAATGCAGGCGGTCGCTCTTTTTCTGCAGGTCGAAGGCGATGCGGCGGCGGGTCGACTCCACGCGCCATGCCACCCACTCCGCAAGGATCTGCCGCACGCCCATGACGCGCGGGTAGCCGTCAACCAGCACGTTGAAGTTGCACGAGAACGTGTCCTGCAGCGTGGTGGAGCGGAACAGCTTCGCCATCAGCTGCTCGGGGTCGACGCCGCGCTTCAGGTCGATGGCGATGCGCAGGCCCGACAGGTCCGTCTCGTCGCGGATGTCGGCGATCTCGCGCACCTTGCCTTCCTTGGAAAGCTTCACGATGCGCTCGATGATGATGTCGGTTTTGGTGGTGTAGGGAATCTCGTACACCTCGATGATGCGCTCGTCGGGCAGGTAGCGCCAACGGGAGCGGATCTGGAAGCCGCCGGTGCCCGTGTTGTAGATGCGCTCCATTTCCTCGCGGCGGTAGATGATCTCGCCGCCCGTGGAGAAGTCGGGCGCGGGCATGAATTCGAACAGGTCGCAGTCGGGGTCGTCGAGGAAATGCATGGTGGCCGTGCATACCTCGTTGAGGTTGAAGCCGCAGATGTCCGACGCCATGGCGACGCCGATGCCCTTGTTCGCCGACACCAGGATGTTGGGGAACGTCGTGGGCAACAGGCGCGGCTCCTTCATGGCGCCGTCGTAGCTGTCCATGAAATCGACCGGGTCCTTGTCGATGTCCTTGAAGATCTCGGCGCAGATGGGAGACAGCTTCGCCTCGGTGTAACGCGACGCGGCATAGCTCAGGTCGCCGGAGTAGTACTTGCCGAAGTTGCCCTTCGATTCGACGAACGGCGCGAGCAGGGCCTCGTTGCCCGTGGCGAGACGCACCATGGTCTCGTAGATGGCGGCGTCGCCGTGCGGGTTGAGCTTCATGGTCTGGCCGACGATGTTCGCGCTCTTCTGGCGCGCGCCGTTGAGCAGCCCCATCTTGTACATGGTGTAGAGCAGCTTGCGATGAGACGGCTTGAACCCGTCGATTTCCGGGAACGCGCGCGAGACGTTGGTGCTCATGGCGTAGGGCATGTAGTTCGACTCGAGGGTCTGCGTGATGGGCTGGTTCATCACCTCGGAATGCAGACCGATCACGTTGGGGTTGTCAACGTGCTTCTTCTTCGCTACTTTTTTCGTCTTCTTCACTGCCACGGTTTCCCCTTGTTACTTGCTGCGTCCTACTGCAAATCGAGCTGGTCGAGATATTCCTTGCCATGTTCGGCGATATGGCGCTTGCGCCCCGCCTCGTCGTTGCCGAGCAGCAAGTTGAACATGGATTCCATGGTGGCCACGTCCTCCGGCTCGACCTTGATGAGGCGCCGCGTTTCCGGATTCATGGTGGTCAGCCACATCATGTCCGGGTCGTTCTCACCAAGACCCTTCGAGCGGTTGATGCTGCATTTCTGGTCGCCGATTTCCTTCAGGATGTTGTTCTTCTCGAGGTCGGTGTAGGCGAAGTAGGTCTTCTCCTTGCAGTTGATCTCGTACAGGGGCGACTCGGCGATGTAGACGTAGCCCTCGTTGATAAGCGTGGGCACCAGGCGATAGAGCATGGTGAGGATGAGCGTGCGGATGTGGTAGCCGTCGACGTCGGCGTCAGTGCAGATGACGACCTTGCTCCAGTTCAGGTTATCCAGATCGAAGGTGCCCAGGTTCTTCATGCGCTTGTCTTTGACCTCCACGCCGCAGCCGAGCACGCGCAGAAGGTCCATGATGATGTCCGACTTGAAGATGCGCGGGTAGTCTTCCTTCAGGCAGTTCAGGATCTTGCCGCGAACCGGCATAACGCCCTGGAACTCGGCATCGCGCGAGGTGCGGATGGCACCTGCCGCCGAGTCGCCCTCCACGATGTAGATCTCGCGGCGTTCCTTGTCCTTCGAGCGGCAGTCGATGAACTTCTGCACGCGATTGGCCATGTCGGTCTTCTGCTGCAGGTTGGTCTTGATGCTCTGGCGCGTCTTCTCCGCGTTCTCGCGCGAGCGCTTGTTGATGAGCACCTGCTCCATGATCTTGTCGGCGGCGGCCTTGTTCTCGATGAGGTAGGTTTCCAGGCGCTCCTTGAAGAACGCCGTCATCGCCTGCTGGATAAAGCGGTTGTTGATGGCCTTCTTCGTCTGGTTCTCGTAGGAGGTTTGCGTCGAGAAGCAGTTGGTCACCAGCACCAGGCAGTCCTGCACGTCCTGCC
>CAVCPR010000184.1:0-2729 GCA_963604235.1 Anaerovoracaceae bacterium
GTGCTATGGTCAACGTCTTCGTCGCCGGTGCCGCCGCGGGCGTTCCCGGTGCCGCCCGCGGTGAGGTGCTCAGGGGCGCCGTCGCTTTCGGGTTCGCCTTCGCCCTCGGTCTCCGCCTCAAGCTCGGCAAGGCGGGTGAGGCCTGCTTCCGTCGTGGTAAGCACGCCGGCGAAGTGCTCGCTCGCGGCGCATGGGATGCCCGCCTCGTCGAGCGCGGCCGCGGCCCCCTCGACGCTGCAGGCTGATTCGTTCACCCACAGCACGGGCGCGCGCTGAAACTCCCAGCCTGCCTTGATGCGTTCGATGTCTTGCGCGCTGTACTTCATGCGCAGGTAGGCGTCCAAAAATTCGGGAACGCCGTCATGGGCGGGTTGCTCTTTCATGCGCTCGATAAGCCAGCGGGGCTTTCCGTTCACGGGTCGCGTCATGGGAGGTCCTTCATTCTACTCGTTTTCGGTATCGGTGGTTTTGTTCGGGGCTGCGGTCTCGTTTCCGGCGCCGCTGCCTGTCTTGCCCGCTTGCGGCAGCAGCGGCATGGTGACCGCACCGGTGGGGCAGGCGTCCACGCATGCGCGGCATTTGATGCACTCGTTCCAGCCTGCGCCCAGCTCGGGGTAACGCGGGTCGATGCGCTCGGGGCATGCGGAGGAGCACTTGCCGCATGAGCCGCCTTCCGTCTCGATGCACTTCCGCGCGTTCACGCTTACGCGCAGCACGGGTGACCTCACCTTCGCCAGAAGGCTCATCAGAGCCGATAGGGGGCAGATGTGCGAGCACCACTTCCGGAACACCAGCAGCTCCAGCGCAAGCACTGCCGGCACGGCGACAAGCCCCCACGTGATGTCGCCGCTGCCGAACAGGGCGATCACCATGAACACGAACGCGAACGCAAGCCCGATGGGACAGACAAGGCAGAAGACCGGGAAGCCGAAGATGGCCGCGGAAAGCACGGCGCCGCCGAGCACGAAGTGGCGGCTGTCGACCTTCGCGCGCACGTCGGCGCATCCGTTGCAGGTGCCGCACGCTTTGCGTTGCGCCTTGCTGCAGGGATGCGCTGCGCCGATGCGGATGGCCTCAGGGTCGCTTCGCTGCTCGTCGGCCAGCGCACGCTTGGACTTGAACAGGTGCGGGATGCGCTTGATTAACGGAACGGGGCAAATCCAGCCGCAGAACAGCCGGCCCGTGACCACGATGATGGCCAACACGGCGACGAGTGCCACGACCGCGCGCGGGATGAGCGTTTTCTCCGCGAGCATGGCGGTGAGCGCGCCGAGCGGGCAGATGAGCGAGATGTCGGTTGATCCCAGGGCGCTGAGCGTGCCGGTGCCGAAGTTCGCCACGAACCCTATCGCGCAAAGCAGCAGCACGGCGGCGGGGACGATGATTCTTAGCTGCTTCGATTTCACGGTTCCTCCTATTCCGCCGGGGCTTTGACGACGATGGCGCGCGTGGTGGCCTCGGATGCCGCCGAGCGCGAACCGTTGGTGAGCGAGACGCATGCCGCTTCACAGGCGCCGCAGCCGCAGCAGCGCTCCTCGATGACGAAGGGACGGTTTTGCTCGTCGAGCTCGATGGCGTCCCGGGGGCACACGTCGTAGCATTTATGGCAGCCCATGCCCAGATATGCCAGGCACCAAGCGCGCGTGAGGCTCGCCACGCCGATGACGGTATCCTGCGCGCAGGCGTCCTTTGCGAGGGCGAGCGATGCGGTGGGGCACGCGCGCACGCACAGCGGGTCGCCGCCGTTTTCCTCTTGGCAGAAGTCGCAGTAGTTGCTGTGGAAATCCATCTGCGGCGTGCGCAGGTTCAACGCGCCGTCCTCCAGGTGGCAGAGCTTGATGACATCGTTGGGACACGCCTCCACGCACTTCTCGCAGCGGATGCATCCGGCCATGAAGCGCTCCTCGTCCTGTCCGCCGGGCGGACGGACGACGGCGCCGGCGGGAACGGGCTTCGCGCCGGCGCCCAAACCCAGGCACGCGAGCATGCCGCCCACTCCTAAGGAGAACGTGCGGCGGGACATGCCGCAAACCTGCTTCTGCACTCGTTCAGTCTCCATGATTCCTCTCTCGTCTCGTGTTTCATCCCCGTCGCTTCATCTGGCGCGCCGGCTAGAACGCCGTGTAATTCCCCCCGATGTCGGCCGCGGTTTTTTGCCAGATGGAGTCCACTTGGTTGGGCATCCAGCGAAGCTGATGCATCTCGATGCGCTCGACGTAGCCGTCCTCGAATTTGCGTAAGGAGACGTTTTCGCTCACCGTGATGGCCCGCTTCGGGCAGATGCCCTCGCACAGCCGGCATTGCACGCAGAGCGCGGGGCGGTGCTCCACTCCCAGCCGTCCCTCGATCGACCCGATCTTGCGCAGGGCTCCGGTGGGGCAGAACACCGCACACATGCGGCACGATGCGCACGCCTCCACGTCGATGGACGCTTCGCCCCACAGGCGGGTGGTGATCGCGTCGCCGCTCGGCGTGCCTAAAAGTCCCATGAGCTTGAACAGCCGTGCGCGACGATCGGGCGTGTGGTGCGAAAGCGTGCCGTCGGCGCTGACGTGCTCGAAGCGAGCGGGGGCGGCGGGCGCGGTTGCTTGGCGCGGGGCCAGCGAGGAATGCTCGCAGGTCTGGTCGGGGGTGAAATCCGCTCGCGGGCGAATGTCGACGTCGATGGCGCGCCCGAATGCGGCCAGCAGGTCTATCGCCGACGCGACGACGTCGCGTCGGCGATAGAC
>CAVCPR010000185.1:0-2715 GCA_963604235.1 Anaerovoracaceae bacterium
GCGGTGCAATCGGCAGCAAGTGGTGCAGTTAGCGGCAAGTGGTGCGGCCCAACGCGAAGCCCCCAACGCAAGCCCCCAACGCAAAGCGGCCCCTCGACTTCTGCACGTCGAGGGGCCGCTTCTTCAGCTTGGGGCTCGTTCGCTTTCAGGGTGCGGCGGAAATCCTCAAGCCGCTATGGATACGCTTACGGCAGCAGGTTCAGGCTCTGCAGCTCCGCCTTCACGTCGTCCATCTCGTAGTAATCCAGGCAGTCCGCCGTCGGGCAGCCCTTCTCGGAATCCCAACCGAACTTCTCGTAGAGCATGGTCAGGCCCTTCTGGAAGTCTTCCTTCTCCATCTTGTCGGTGCCTGCCGTGAACGGCTCCTTGTCGGGGTCCTTCGTGAACGGCCACTGCGTCATGACGTCGTGGATGGTGCGGCAGTCGTTGCAGCCGATCTTGCCGTTGGCGTCGGTCATGCCGCGCACGGTGTTGGCGCGCTGCAGCGTCATGATGCGGGCGGCGGCCTTGTACAGCTCGTCGGTGGTGACGTCCTCGCCGGTCACGGCCTTGAAGAACTTCGCCTCCAGGTCCAGATCGCCACGATAGTTGCGCGCCTTGGTGGGGCTCATGGCCATCGGCCATACCCAGTTGCACAGCGTCAGCGAGTCGTGGATGACGTCGGTGACGACGCTCCACCAGCAGAAGTTCGCCTTGTGTTCGTTCATGGGCGTGTAGCAGTTCGCCTTGTCGACGGCGTCTTCGCCGCCCCAAAGCTCCGCGCCGATGGCCTTGAGCACCTCGATGGGTAGGCCGCACTCCTGGAAGTTGACGGCGGAGTGAATCATGTCGTCGCGGTTGAACAGCATGTTGTACAGAAGGCCCACCTGGCCGAAGCACTCGTTGGCGTGGTGCACGGGCCAGCCGCGGTAGTTGATGAGCTTGGACTTCTTGTTGTCGTACCAGGCCATGTCGTCCCAGCGCTTGGTCCAGATATAGGTGCCGTGCGCGATGTAGGACATCTCGTTGTCGTTCTGGGCGATGTGGTTGAACAGCTCCACCATGATGGTGGGGTCCTTCGTCTGGAATTTCGTCCAGTCGAAGCTGTTGTACTCCTCTTCGGGAAGCACGCGCTTGAACAGACCCGATGCGATGCAGTGCGCCAGGTCGCGGTAGAGCTGGCCGTAGTTGCACCAAAGACCCAAATCATCGATGGTCACGCCCATCACCTGATGCCAGATAAGCGCATCCTCGCTGCCCACCTCGATGGGCGTGATGGCGGTGCCGAGGATGGGGATCATGTACTTGAAGGTGAAGTTCGAAACGCAGGTGTTGCCCGTGGTGGTGTGGCCGGAAGCGCCCTTGATACCCTCGACGCGCATGTCGGAGTAGCAGTGGATGGGACAGGAGTGGCAGCCGTTCATCTTGATGGTGTACTTCTCCGCCTCGCCCTTCAGGTCGAAGGTCGACTTCATGCAGCGGTAGCCCACGGTATTGATCTCGCCGGGCTTCGGCTCGCCGGTGTCGATCGGGCCGCCTTCTGCAGCGCCCCAGGTCAGGCCCTTACGGGCGGTCCAGCGGCTTCCCTTGGCGTAGTATTCGGCCCATTCCTGCTGCGTGGAGGGCACGACGTGGTTGTTGTTCGAGCCGACCACTTCGCGCAGCATGTAGTCGGAAAGCTCGGCGACGGCCTGCGGGTCGGCGACGTTGACGCTGCCCGTCCCCTCGATGACGAGCGCCTTGAGCTTCTTCGAGCCCATGATGGCGCCCACGCCCGCGCCGGCGGAGTGGTTGCGCGCGTTGATCAGGCAGGAATAGGGAAGCAGGTTCTCGCCGGCCTGGCCGATGGTCGCCACGCAGGCCGACGTGCCCTCCAGGCGGTTGAGCGCCTCGGTGGTCGCACGCGTTCCCATGCCCCACACCAGCGAGGCGTCCTTGATTTCGACTTGGTCGTTCTTGATGCTCAGGTACACCGGCTTGTCGGACTTGCCCTCGACGACGATGGCGTCCCAACCGGCGAGCTTCATCTTCGCGCCGATCATGCCGCCGCAGTGCGCGTCGACGATGAGGTTGTCGGTGGTGTAGGTGGAAAGGAAGCTGATGGTGGTGCGCCCGGCAAGCGGCACGCCGGATGCGGTCAGCGGGCCGACGGCGAAGACGATCTTCGACTCCTCGGCCAAAGGATCGGTGCCTGCCGGGACCTCGTCATGGATGATGGCGTTTGCCAGGCCCATGCCGCCGATGAACTTCTTATACGGTTCGGTCGACATGGTGGTGATGGCGCCCGTCGTGAAATTCACGCGCAGGATTTTGCCCGTCCATCCGTAAGAGATGGTGTCTTGCATGTAATTCCTCCTCGTTTCGAATGCAAGGTTGCGACGCCTGCGCCCACTCGAGGGGAAGGAATGCCCAACAGTGTGCCATCGAGGCTCGAAACGCGCATCGCCTATTAGAGGTTATTTGCATCTACCTGGGCTTTTTCCGACGCCGCGCAAGATATTGCCTGCGTTGGGCGATTTGCGGGGAGCGCGCCTGTGGCATAGTTTCAAGCACTTTGCGACGTCATGCGGCGAGGGGATTGAGGAGGTATGACGAGCGTGCCGGGGAGAGGGTGCTTGCGAGACGGGCGCAAGCTTTTCGGCACAGGCATCTAAGGAGTTCCGAATGGACGAACTGAATAATGGGGGTCTGCTTCGGTGAAGCCGCAGAAGCGGATCACGCGTCGAACCGTGCTCG
>CAVCPR010000186.1:0-2674 GCA_963604235.1 Anaerovoracaceae bacterium
CGAGCACGTTGGCCTTGTCGACGCTCGTCACCTTGCCGCGACGCTTGCGGGCGGCTTCGAACGCCTGACGGGCGATGCGCTCGACCTCGTACTCGCGATACTCGAGCGTGTCGTAGGCGCGCTGACCCTTCGCGCCGTTCGTGCCGGCGCCCTCCTCGTCATAGAAACGCTCGCGGCGGCCGAAGTACAAACCGCCGGTGAGTTCGCGCACGATCATGAGGTCGACGCCGTCGATGACCTCGGGCTTAAGCGTGGAAGCGCCGGCGAGCGCGGGGAAGATCTGCACGGGGCGCAGATTGGTGTACAGGCCCAAGCCCTTGCGGATGGCAAGCAAGCCCTGCTCGGGGCGCGGGGCGGCGGGGTCGGTGGTGTCCCACTTCGGGCCGCCGACGGCGGCGAGCAGGACGGCGTCGGCGGCCTTTGCCGCCTCGAGCGTCGCCGCAGGCAGCGGCTCGCCCGTCGCATCGATGGCCGCGCCGCCGATGAGCGCCTCCTCGCACTTGAACTGCACGCCGTACTTCTCGCCGACCGCGTCGAGCACCTTGATGCCCTCGGCGATGATCTCCGGGCCGATGCCGTCGCCGGGCAACGTGCAGATGGTGTACTGCTTGGTCATGTTCGCATCCTTCCAAACGCTTTCAAGCATGTGATTTCGATTCGCCTTGCAGCATACCGCAAAGGCGGGCGCATGCGGGAAAAGAGCCGCAGCAAAGCACGCAAGGCGCAAGACGGAGGATAAGGGCCGAGGGGCAAGGAGGGCCGTTGGTGCTGCCCGCTACCCGCGCGCCGCAAAATCCTGCTCGATGTCCTCTTTCCAGGCGGCCGACGGGGCCGCGCAGCAGCGGATATCCGCCACCGCCCTGCTCGCGGCGGCGTACATAACCTCCGTGCCCTGGGCGTCGCACACGTACGTCGCCGCGCGGTCGGCCGAAATGCCCATGTCGGCCGCTGTCTCAATCGCGTCCATGTTCGCCCCGAGAAATATGAACTCCCATCCGTTTTCGGCCTTGCGCTTCTCGATCATCTTGCGCACTTTCCCCAACGTGTACGTGCGGCTTGAATTTTCCATGCCATCAGTCGTGATGACGAAGATGGTGTGATCGGGTCTGCCGGCAGGATCGGCTTTTTGCGTCTTGTTGACGAAGCGAATGGTTTGCCCGACGGCATCGAGCAGCGCCGTGCATCCGCCCGGGCAATACTGCTTGCGCGTCAGGGGCTCGACCGAGGAGATATCGACGCGATTCATGCACATCTCGATGTTGTGGTCGAACAGCACGGTGGTGACCCGGGCGAAACCAGGTTCGCTGCGCTGCTTGTCGATGGTTGCGTTGTAGCCGCCGATCGTGTCATCCTCAAGCCCCGACATCGAACCGCTGCGGTCGAGGATGAACACCAGGTCGGTGGTTTCGTTGCTGGGCTCCCGCGTGATTTTCCTGGCTTTGGCGCTCATGATGGGCTCCTTTCGTTTCCGTTTTCAGATGACGAAAGGAATCCTACCGGCAGCGCATTAGCGAAAGGTCGCCTGCGAAGCGACACTTGCCGCGCCCAATGCGCGTCAGCAGGTGCCGCATCGCCAAATCAGCGTCCGATCAGGGGTTGGTCGTATTTGAAGAGCACGATATTGATGTCATTGACGTCCCACTGGTCTCGCTCGATGAAGTAGCGCACGATCAGGTCGCCGACGCTCGCATCAGACAGGGTGTAGCCCGCGCGCCCAATGAGGTCGAGCGTGTCGTCGATATCTAAGCGCAGCGCGACCGCCAAGCCGATCGCCGTGCCTTTTTTCGGCTGGTACGCAGGGTTGTTGCGAATCTTGCTGAACAGCTTGCGATCGATGTTCGCGCGCCGGTATACCCCGGGGTCGTCAAGTCCCCGCTCGTCGATCATGCGCAGCAGCGCCTCGGTGAACGACTCCCCCACCTGCGAAACCACATCATCCAAGGAACGCTTGACGGGCGCCGCGGCAGCGCACGTGGGCACGAAGTCGGCCATCCGAGCACTGAAGCAAGCCTTTTCGGCAACGCCCACCTCTTCCGGCGCACCGACGTCGTCGCTCGGCAATCCGCCAAAGTCCGCCGAGCCCGGAATTATGCGGTTGGCGGGCGCAAAGGGGCCGTCGTCGGAGTCCATGCCGAACATGCCGCTTCGCGATGCGATGAAGCTCTCCACGTCTTGGGAAAGCGCGCGGGACAGCTGGAACGACTCCTCGTCGTAAACGACCAGCATGACGTCCATATCGCACCTGCCGAGATAGTCCTCGATCGCACGTTTCGCCACACGCAGGGCTAGGTCTTTCGGGAATCCGTACGTGCCCGTCGAGATGAGCGGGAACGCGATCGAGGCGCATCCGGCCCTGCGCGCGGCATCGAGGCTGCTCACGTAGCAATTACGCAGCGTTGCCGCCTCGCTGCGCCCGCCGCCTTCCCAAACAGGCCCGACCGTATGCACGACCACGCGCGCCGGCAGGTTCCCCGCCGCGGTGACGGCCGCTTCACCAGGCTTGATCGAGCCGATTCGCCGCCTATCCTCAAGCAGCTGAGGTCCTGCCGCCGCATGCAGCGCGCTGTCGACCCCGCGCCCCACGACCGGCAGCGGATTCGCCGAGTTCACGATCGCGTCCGCACGCACGCGCGAAATATCCTGTCGAATGATGTTCAAAGGCATGAGGCAGCCC
>CAVCPR010000187.1:0-2646 GCA_963604235.1 Anaerovoracaceae bacterium
GACGAGGGCGAGATGGGGCGCGGCGAGTACGTGGCCTGGAAGGACTCCTTCAAGGTCTAGGCGCAAGATCGGGCGACGGCGCCATGGCCGCTTCTTTCTCGCGGCGGACATTCACGCTGAATATTCCCATAAATTCAGCGTGAATGTCCGATAAGCGCATCTTGCTGGGCATGTTTAGGCGCCCGGCTCTAGCAACGAGTCAGGCGAAGCCTCCTTCTTGAGTTTCTCTATGCCTAAAGGAAAACAAGGGCCGCATTATGCGGCCCTTGTTTCGCTTGCGAGCGATTTAGTTGCCTTGAGGCGACCCGAAAGAGGCCGACCATGCCCTATGCGGGCATCGGGCCAGGATAGAGCGCTACCGCCCTTTCGGGTTCTTGATGCTCGCCCAGGAGCGCACCTGCTCCAGGCGGTTGACCTGCCATTGCGGGATCGGGTAAGGGGAGTCGGCTTTCTTCAGCAGCTGCACGGGCAGCACGACGCTCACGGCGGCGATGAGGGCGAAGCAGGCGACGGCCAGGAGCCAGTCGGTCGCGAGCATCTGGCCGCCTCCGGCGACGGCGGCGATGTAGCATGCCGAGATGGGCAGGAACAGGAACACGCTCGTGGCCATCCCCGGGTTGTACCAGGTGCCCATCTTGATGTTCATCTGCAGGCAGTGCCCCAGCACCTGGTACAGGTTGAAGAGCATCGTGGCCATGCCCAGCCATACCAGCTGCGGAAACGCCAGCGCAAGGATATAGAAGACGTACGCCGAGAGGTTCACGACCATGATGGAGTTCCAGTTGCCGGGAAAGCGCCGGTAGTTCTCGGGCTCTCCGTAGAAGTAGCGGTTGATGACCACCGGCCCTCCGCCCGGGAGCGCGTACTCCTCGTACTGGTGAAGCGGCAGCGCCATGAGCGACAAGAGCAGAATCCTCTGCACAGCGTCCATCTCCGGCGAGAGGGCGATAACGGCGACGGCCGCCGCCGCGAACGCCACCAGCCCCATCCTGTACCAGTTGTCCCTGATGAATCCCATGTCAGCCTCCGGTTTCTCTGCGTTCTGTCGGGTGCGTAATCGCGTCTCCGCGCTCTGCCGTGTATAACGCGACGCCCTGTCGCTTTACATGTTCGAGCGACCGGGGTCGGAGTACAATGTTCAATCATCAACATTGTGTCGAGTTATGAGAGGGGCGATGTCGTATCGCGCGCACGCGAAAGGCCGACGACGCGCTTATCGGGGCGTTCTGGGGAATCCTCGGGACGAAGCCCATAGGCTCGATAACGGTGCGAGAGCTTGCGGCTTCGGCCGGGGTGCACCGCTCGTCCTTCTACCTCTTCTTCGAGGACATCTACGACCTGCTCGGCCATGCCGAGGAGCAGATCTTCTCCGATATTGAGTCGAGGCTCGAGGGGCACGGGGAGGCGCCGTTGTCCGAGTGGATGCTGCCTGCGATGGCGGGCTTCTACGAGGCGAGCGCGGCAAGGCTCACGGCGCTGCTCGGCCCCATGGGGGACCCGTCGTTTTCCCGGAAGCTCAAAAGGCATATGGTCCCCGTCCTCTGCTCGAAGCTGGGCGTGAGCGCGGAGGACCCCGACGTGGCCTTGGCGATGGAGCTCGCGCTGACGCTGATACTCTCGTTTCTGGCAGAGCGCTACGGGGAGGAGGGCGCCATGCCCTCATTGGGGAAAATGCAGAAGGTAAGCGAAGTCCTGTGGCATGGGATCACGCCTGCGCTAGTGGGCTGCGAATAATGTGCCATCAAAGTCGAAGACCGTGGTGAGATTCTAGCCAAGCTGTTCGACGAAGATCTGTGGGTAAGAATGTGGCGGTCTGTATTACCGAAATTGAGAATAAGCAGCGCTACGAGTTCCTGCTCACCTTTTTCAATGGCGGGTGTATGTACTGCCCGTGACGGGCGGTGCCCTTGCCGCGCAGAATTGCGTACTTGGGGCAGCGGTGTAAGCAGCCTAGGCAGCCCACGCATGTGGTGTGCGCCCAGGTAGGCCGCTTTTCTACGAGCTCGATGGCATCGACAGGGCATTTCTTGACGCATAGCCCGCAGCCAACACATGCATCCGTTACTGTGAATTTTGACGTCCGACGCATGAGTGGGTACTCCAAGGAATGCGCCACGCTGGCGACTGGCGCGGGCATTTTGTTTGCGATGAAGTCCCCGTGGTTGCGGGCAAGGATATGTCTAATAACTTCGTCAATCTGGGGTTCGGCTGCTTCGTTTTGGTGGGCGACCTTCTTCTTATCGCTCAGGTCGAAGAGCACCGTCCACGTGTCGGGCATCTTTACCGAAAAGAATGCGTCTACCTTGTAATCGCGCTGAGCCAAGATATTTGCCGCAAAATGCCCGGCAGCACCAGTGGTAGTGCCATAAGTGGAGAGATGCCAGAGGTAGACGGGTTGCCGGCTGAAGGAAAGCTGTCGTAGAAAGTCTTCGACTAGCGACGGCAATCCCCAGGAGTAGGTGGGTCCTACGATACCCACAGCCTCACCTTCCGAAAGCTCAAACGAAGTCTCTTTAGCTGTGAGGTGCGCTGTCATATCGCGTACGGCGTCGCCTGTTGCGGCGGCTATGCGGTCCGCCACGTAGCGGCTGTTGCCGGTGGCGGAGAAATACAGGATCATCTTCGTCTTCTATCTATCCCTGGGTC
>CAVCPR010000188.1:0-2643 GCA_963604235.1 Anaerovoracaceae bacterium
CTCGGGCACCAGGCGCTCGGCGATGCGCCGGGCCGCGCGCTCCTCGCGCTGGATGGTCTTTCCGGAGACCCTGCGGCCGGTCTGGCGCTCGATGATCGCCGCCTTCACGTCCGCCAGGCGCGCCCCTCGGAACTCCGGCGAGTCGCGCCGGAGCGCCTCGGCCTGGGCGCCCAGCGCCTCGGTCGCCGCGGCGCGCTCGGTGACGGTGAGCTGGCGCACGAAGTAGTTGGCGGTGTGCAGCAGGGTGACCGCCTGCTCGTCGCCGATGCCCTCGATCACGCGGCAGGGCAGCCTGGAGAACGCCGGGTCCTCCTTCGCGAGCAGCGCGTAGGCGGCCTTGCGGCGGTGCCCGGATATCATCTGCCAGCCCCCGCCGGGCAGCTTTCGCACCAGCGGCAGGTCGGTGAGCCCGTCCTTCCTTATCGAGTCGGCCAGCTGCCCGATGGAGTAGGCGTCCATGGAGTACGCGACGTTGGCGGGGTGGTCGGCTATGTCGGCCACCGGGATCTCGGCGACGGGGTAGCGCTCGCGGGTCCTCGCGGCGCCGTCGAGCAGCCCGGTGATGGAGAACCCGGCGGCGACCTCCGCCGCGCTAGGCGAGCCCATCGAGCACCTCCTGCGCGAGGGCCTCGTAGTCGCGCGCGGGCCGGCTGCCCGGCTCGAAGGCCGTCACGGGCTTCCACTGCCAGCTGCCCTCGCAGACCTTGCTGCTGGCGTGCACCACGGTCTCGAACTGCGAGTCCGGGAAGAAGCCGTCGAGCACGGCGGCGCCCGTGGCCTCGGCGTTGGTCATGCGCCCCGGCACGCAGGTGCGCAGGATCCGCCACCTCGGGGTGGGCATGCGCAGCGCGTCGGATATCTGGCGCGTGGCCTCCACGGTGAGCGCGGTGCCGCGCATCACGGTCGAGTCGAGCTTCACCGGGATGATCACCATGCCGCCCTCGGCGGCGGCCAAGTACGCGTTGAACGCGAGGCGCTTCATCACGGGGCTGCAGTCTATGAGGCACACGTCGTAGTCCGCGGCGGCGTCGTCGAGCGCGAACTTCAGGCGCTGCTCGCGCAGCATCAGCTCGTTCTGGTCCACGAGCTCTATGGTGGACGGCACGACGCTCAGCCCGTCCGAGGCGGCGTAGGCCACGTCCGCGACGGAGGCCCCGCCGTAGAGAAGCTCGATGGAGGTGCGCCGCTCGGACGCGGCGCGGTCGTAGAGCCCGAAGAAGTCGGTGGCGGAGGCCTGCGGGTCCAGGTCTATCAGCAGGGCGCGCATGCCGCGCGCGGCGTATATGGTGGCCAGGTTGACGGCGGTGGTGGTCTTGCCGACACCGCCCTTGTAGTTGGACACGGCTATCGTGCGCATTCTCGCTCCCTCCGGGCGTTGGTTGCTTGCGGGCGGCCGCATGGAAGCGCCGGCCGCCCGCTTTCAGGAGACGGCGGACAAAAACGTACGGATTTGTCCGACAAACGGACTATACCACATAAACGTACGGATACGTACGGTTATGGGAAACGCGGCGGAAAAGTCCGGCGATGCGATCGGGCCTGGGCGGGGGAAGCCCGGCGGCGCCGATGCCGCCGGGCAGCCGGGCCGGGGCGCCCCCGGCCCGGAGGGGCCCGCTAGATTGCGGGCTCCATGGTGCCGAAGCAGTTGACGTGCCTCCTCAGCAGCGCGCGGTCGTCGTCCATGACCATCATCGCGACGTCGTCGAAGCGGACGCTCGCGTTCACGTACTCGTCGCTGTGCTCGCCGAGCCACTTCGCGGCCAGGACCTCGCGCAGCTCGCGGCCGACGTGGGCCTCGGGGAACCCGTCGGTGGAGCGGCGCGCCGCCACGTCCACGAACACGAGCTCTCCGTCCTCGACGGCAACCAGGTCGATGGCGCCGATGCCCTCGGGGCCCGCCCACCCGCGGTCGACGACCTCGCAGCCCTTGCGCTCCAGGAACCTAACCGTCGCCTCGATGGCCTTCTCGTTCAGTGCTTCCATGATCCGTCTCCTTACGGTCTCGCGGCCCGCCCCTGTGGCGTGCCTTGCGGCGCGTACGGCGCTCGGGGGCGCGGCGGGCGCAAGGGGTTCAAGCGAAGGCGGGATGGGAATGGAGATCTCCCGCCGGCAGTTTTCGGGATTGTTCCCGCGCGCGGAGCGCGAGGGGCGGGAAGAATCCCGGAAAGTGTCGCGGCCCTTGCGGTTGCCGCGGACGCGTGCGACCTTGCGTGCCCAAGGAGCGCGCAGGCGCGGGATGCGCGGCCATGGAGCCGGTCGGATGCCCGGGCTGCGGCCTTCGGGGCAACGGGTCCTTGATCGAGATGAGAGGCCTGGCAATCGGAACGGTGGTGGGCCCTCTGGCCGCGATGCTGGCGGTCGAAGTCGAATGCGGCCGCGTCTGGCCGACCTCGGGTGAGCCGCCCGGATGTCCTGTCCGCTGTACGCAGCCACCTGCCTAGATGCGATACGGTCGCAGCCGGCCACGGCGTATAATGCGACGGAAGCAAATGTATTGCACTCTGTACGCTAGGAGCATGCAATGAGGAGCTACACGGAGCTGGTCGATTCCAAGGCCAACGAGACCGACATAAGGCGCTATCTTGCGCACGGCGAGCGCGTCTCCGTGACGATGCGCATCCCCGACACCCTGCGCGACGCCGC
>CAVCPR010000189.1:0-2622 GCA_963604235.1 Anaerovoracaceae bacterium
CGTCAGGCTGTCGTTCGGGCCGAAGTCGCCGTTCTGATAGCCGTTCATGACGCCGGCGCTCTTCGCCCACGCGGTGTTGTTGGCATAGTACTCTCCGCCCCGGATGTCGGGGTACTGTCCGCTGTAGGATGCGGAGTTGTCGGCCTTGGCCATGTTCGCGGCGATGCAGGCGGCCTGGCCGCGCGTCAGCGTGTCGTAGGGGCCGAACTTGCCGTTGTCGTACCCGTTGATGAAGCCGAGGTCCACGGCGGATTGAATGCACTCGTAGTACCAGCCGCGCTCGTACACGTCCGAGAACTTGCCCGGCTGCTCCTGGTTGTTGTTGGGGTACAGGACGCGCGACCAGGCAAGCGGCAGCCAGTCGTCGGTGCGGGTGCCGTAGTAGTCGTTGAACCAGGCGGTGTCGCCGCCGGATTCGATGGTGTTGCGGACGTTCTCGAACCACAGCGAATCGTACGGCACCAGCCACGGCGCGTCGCCGTCGACCTGCACGATGTCGCCGTTCACGGGCGTCGAGGACGCGTAGACGGTGACGGAGGTGTGCTGCACGAACTCGGACAGCATCCGGATGACCTCGTCGGAGCTGTAGTTGGTGTCGATCAAGCCGAGGTCGATCATGGGGGCGATCAGGTTGACGACGTTGGAGTCGGTCAGCGTGCGGTTGATCAGGCTGATCATCTGCAGGCGGTTGACGTTCTGTCGCGTGGCGTCCTGCGCCAGGCCGTAGGAGTCGTAGCACACCCCCC
This sequence comes from Anaerovoracaceae bacterium, assembly GCA_963604235.1. Classification (GTDB taxonomy): domain Bacteria; phylum Actinomycetota; class Coriobacteriia; order Coriobacteriales; family Eggerthellaceae; genus Senegalimassilia. The sequence continues at coordinate 747 of CAVCPR010000189.1, forward strand.
CGATGTTGGACGTGCGGGCGCGCGCGAGAGCCATGGAGGTCATGCCGTCGAGCACCTGGTCGCCGTCGTTGATGCGGATGGGCGAGAAGGGCGACTCGCTCTTTCCGGTGGAGAGGTTGGTCAGGGCGTAGAAGTCGTAGTCGATGGTGTAGGGCACGTTCACGCCGATGCCGCCCACTCGGTTCACGAGCTTGACGTAGTCGTTGAGGTTCACGACCAGGTAATGGTCCACGTTCACGCCGAACATGTCGGACATCATGTCGGCGCAGGCCTTGGCGGCGATGTTCTGGCATTCCTTGTCGGTGTGTCCGGCGTTCTTCGCGTCGTAAAATGCGAAATTATAGACGTAATTCGACTTGTACTTGCCGCGGCCCGTGTCGTAGTACGTGTCGCGCGGGACGCTCACGATCCACATCTTGCCTGACGAGGCGTCGGTGGCCAGGAGCATCTGCAGGTCGGAGCCCTCGAGATGAAAGGAGTAGCCGTCCGGCTGCCACTGGTCGGAGCCGACGATCGCGGTGTACGTGATGCCGCTTCCGGCGAGTTCGGCGGTCTGCTCGCCGGGATCCTCGTCCGCGAACGCGGCCATGCCGTCGGCGTTCGCCCCGACAAGTCCGACGGCGCCGAGCGTCACGCCGAGCGCGACGGCGAATATAAGGGATGCTGTACTTCGTTTGCGTTTCATGCCTTTTCCTTTCTTGATTTCCCAACGCCTTCAAGTATACCGTGCCGAAAGGCCGTTTATTGAGAGAAACAGGGGAATCGCGGCAGTTCATGGGAGTAAAATGGACAGATGCAGTGATTTGTTCCGATGTGCCCGGCAAAACGCCCGGCGCGCCCGAACCCCTGGGAATAATGGAAAACGGATGATGCGGGAGTACGCTAATATGGATATTCGATTCGACGAAAGCGACGCCCTGTCCGGGAAGGTGCTCGCGCATCCGAGCGGCCTATACTTTCTCGTCGGGAACCGCCGAGGCGGCGGCTACGAAGTGGCCGAGTACGCGCTGGTGGAGGCTGCCGGCGCCGTCTCCGTCCGAGAGAACGCGCGCCATGCCGGCGTCGATGGGGAATACCTGAAGAGGTTCAAGCCCGCGCCCCGTCCGGTCGCCGAGGCGATATGGGACTTCGCCGCCTACCGGCGGGCGTCCTCCGAGAGCTACGCCGGGCTGGTGGACGCCGAAGGCGTCGGGATGTTCGAGGCCGAGGCCCGAAGCCACGCGGCGGCCGCCGCCGCCCGCGATGCCGCCAGGGCGGCGCGCGCACGTGCGGGGCGATAAAGGAAAGGAATGGACGGTCGATGTTGATCGAGGCAAGAAATGCCGACAACGTCCTTCTCGTCTCGGCGGCCCAGGCCGCCGTCAAGAAGAGGGAGATCTTGGAAATCCTGGCGGACGAGACGGTGATCCTGAGCAAAACCGGCGTCACCCCCGACGGGAGGAGCGAGCGCCTTTCCGTGATTATCTCGAGCGGGCCGAATTTCTTCGTCTGGCCCGAGGGCGTCCGCGACGGCGTGGAGACAGACCGCAAGGCGTGCGCCATCCTCGCCCTGTGCGAGAAGGGCAGCAGCGTGGGATTCGAGACGGAAGACGGCGTCGAGGTTCGCTACTCGGTTTAGACCCCGTCCCCGCGTCGAGTCGCGCCGGGAGAACGCAGGTGCTCGCCCCGCCGGAAAGGCGGGGCGCGGCGGCCGAAGGCGTCGAAACCTGAAAGAAGGGATGAACGCCATGTCTTACAAAGTCGAGATGCTTGACCGAAACCTCGTCATCGAGCAGGGCAAGGGTGCCCAGGCGGTGCGAATCCTGTCGGACCTCGCCGGGGTCGCGATGGGCGAGCCGAGCCTGCCCCGCCTCAACGAGCTGCTCGCCGAGTTCGG
>CAVCPR010000190.1:0-2599 GCA_963604235.1 Anaerovoracaceae bacterium
CCGGCGGGGGTGTTCGTCGGGGAGTGCCTTTGGGTCGTTTTTGGGCGCACTTGCGTACGCCCCTACAGACAGATTCCACAGTCCTTCCGCAGGCATATCCCGCGACGAGGTTGCGCCCGGGCGCGACGGACTTTTCCCGGCGCGTTGGTGACGCGGTTGCGGGGGGCGGCGGACTCTTCCCGATGCGGGGCGACGGAATCTCCCCGCCGCCGCGGTTCTTACTGGATGAACATCGCGTCGCCGAAGGAGAGCATGCGGTAGCGCTCCTCGATGGCGTGGTGGTACGCTCCCATTACGTTTTCCCTGGTTGAGAAGGCGCTCACCAGCATCATCAGCGTGCTGCGCGGCACGTGGAAGTTCGTCACCAGCGCGTCGATCACGTGGAAGGTCGAGCCCGGCAGCAGATACAGGCTGGTCGCTGCCCGCTCGCGCGCCACGATGGCGCCCGCGCCGCCGTCGGCTTCCGCATCCCACGCGCTCTCCAGGCTGCGCACGCTCGTGGTTCCCACGGCGACGACGCGCCCGCCCGCCGCGTGCGTCTCGTTGATGGCGTCGACGGTTTTCTGCGGCACGGTGTAGCGCTCGGTGTGCATCTTGTGCGCCAGCGGGTCGTCCTCATCCACAATGCGGAACGTATCCAGGCCCACCTCCAGCTCCACCGTTTCCCAACGGACGCCCTTCTCGCGCAGCCGTTCAATGAGCTCCGGCGTGAAATGCAGGCCCGCGGTCGGGGCCGCCGCCGAGCTTTCGCGGCGCGAATAAACCGTCTGATACAGCTCCTCGTCGCCGGTGTAGTGCTTGATGTAGGGCGGCAGCGGCGTGTGCCCCACGGCGTGAAGCGCCTCGTCAAGCGAGGGATACGTGGTGGTCAGCCGCGCCACGCGCTCGCCGCGCTGCGCGCCGGCCGCCCAGTCGATAACCTCGACGGACAGCGCCACGGCACCGGTCGCGTCCACGAAATCCACCACGGCGCCCGCGCCGGGCTTCAGGCGCTTGCCCGGGCGCACGAGCACTTCCCAAATAGCCTGTTGGTTCGCGCTCGGCTCCGCGATGCCCTCGGCAAAGGGCACCTCGGCGTACGCGCCCGCCTTCTCCCCCACCAGCTGCCGCAGCAGAAACACCTCGGCCTGACCGCCGGTGCCGCGCTTGGCGCCGAGCAGGCGCGCCGGCATGACGCGCGTCTCGTTCGCCACCAGCAAGTCGCCGGGGTTCAAGTACTCAATGATGTCACGGAAAATGCGGTCCTCGAGCGCGCCCGTTTCGCGATCCATCACCAGCATGCGGCACCCGTCGCGCACGGCGGCGGGCTCCTGCGCGATCAGCTCGGGCGGCAGTTCGTAGTCGAAATCGCTCGTTTTCATGTTCCATGCCCTCTATTCCATGACGAACGCACCCGAAGGCCGTGGCCGTCCGGGTGCGTTCTCGTTTCTCACCTGCGAATATAGCGTCTACACGTTGAACTTGAAGTGCATGACGTCGCCGTCCTGCACCACGTATTCCTTGCCTTCCTGGCGCAGCTTGCCCGCGTTGCGGCAGCCCACTTCGCCACCGAGCTCCACGTAGTCGGCAAACGACGCCGTCTCGGCCTTGATGAAGCCGCGCTCAAAATCGGAATGGATGACGCCGGCGGCCTGCGGGGCCTTCGCGCCGATCGGGATGGTCCAGGCGCGCGACTCGGTGTCGCCGCTGGTGAAGTAGCTCTGCAGCCCCAGGAGCTTGTAGGCGCTGCGCACGAGGCGCGCCAGGCCCGACTCGGAAAGACCCATGGCCTCCAGGTACTCCTTGGCCTCCTCGGGGTCGAGTTCGGCCAGGTCGGCCTCCACCTTCGCGGAGATGGGCACGGGCTGGCAGCCGTCGATTTCGGCGAGGTCGGCGTCGAGCTGGTCCTCGTCGACGTTGGCGATGTAGAGGATCGGCTTCATGGTGAGCAGATGCAGGTCGTAGATGGCGGCCTGCTCGTCCTCGTCGAGGTCGAGCGTGCGCGCGCGATGGCCCTCGTTGAGCCCCTCGAACACCTTCTTGGCGACCTCGAGCTTCTTCACGCCGGCCTTGTCGCGCTTCGCTTCCTTCTCCAGGCGCGGGATGGCCTTTTCGAGCGTTCCGATGTCGGCGAGAATGAGCTCGGTCTTGATGGTGTCCACGTCCGACGACGGGTTCACCTTGCCGTTGACGTGCACGACGTCGGGGTCGCTGAAGAAGCGGACGACCTCGCAGATGGCATCGGTTTCGCGGATGTTCGCCAGGAACTGGTTGCCCAGGCCCTCGCCCTGGCTGGCGCCGGCGACCAAGCCCGCGATGTCGACGAATTCCACCGTGGCGGGCACGATTTTCGCGGGGTGGTCGATTTTCGCCAGCTCGTCGAGGCGCGCGTCGGGCACCGGCACGATGCCGACGTTCGGCTCGATGGTGGCGAACGGGTAGTTGGCGGCCAGGCCGCCCTTGTTGGTGAGCGCCGTGAACAGCGTGGATTTGCCCACATTGGGCAGGCCCACGATACCGATGGAAAGCGACATGCGAGAACTTCCTTATCTAACTAGTAAGCTAGCGAAAATGCTTAAGGGGTAATGATAGCGCAAACGGGCCGGCGGCGCGATTGGGG
>CAVCPR010000191.1:0-2593 GCA_963604235.1 Anaerovoracaceae bacterium
CGCGCGGCTTCACGTGGCTGAAGAAGCGCATCGTCTACGCCGAGACGGGCCGCATAGTCATGAAGCCGTGCCGCGACTCCATCACGCGCGAGCGGCGCAAGCTCAAGAAGATGGCCCGCATGGTGGCCGAGGGCGTCATGACGCCCGAGCAGGTGGAGCAGAGCTACCAGAGCTGGCGCGGCGGCATGAAGCGCCTGGACGCGCACCGCAGCGTCTTGGCCATGGACGCGCTGTACCGCGACCTGTTCGAAAATCTCGCGGGGGGGGGTTGCTCAATGCAGGCCAACCCGAGGGACGATTCAAGCGGAAGCAAGCCCTCGCCATAGCGGAGAACCGGCAACTCAAAGCAGAGGCTTGGGCGAAATGGCCGCGAAATAACGGAAGCATCGAAGGCGTGCTGCGGCGCGCCTTCTTTCTTTGCACCCACCCAAGCGGCTCGGCAATCTCACGGCGCTAATACAATGGCGGCACATTCCCCGACAAGAGAGGAGTCTGCATGGACACTGAGGAAGGCGTGCCGCGCCCCGACGAGCTTCAAGACGGAACCATGGCCGAGCTCAACGCCCTACGCGACCTGCTGTCGCAGATCGGCGACCCCGACGCCGCGCGCGACGCGGGCGTTATCGACGATGACGAGTACATCGAGAAGAAGGCGCGGAAGCTGGCCTACACCGCCGCGCTTGCCGCCTATGAGAGCGGCGAGGTGCCCAACCTCCCTGCGCTGCTCGACCAGATGCGCGAGCAGGCGTCCCAGCCGACGCAGGCCGAGACCAACGCCGCGAACATCGACTACCTGATGATGACGGTCGGGGGTGACGCCTAATGGCCGCGCAGAAGGCGGCGGAGCGCTCCGCGCACTACGAGACCGTCAAGAAGTGGTATGGCCGAGGCCTTTGGGGCATCGCGCGCGTACGCAAGGCCGTCGAGTGCAAGTGGGTCACCGCCGACGAGTTCAAGGAGATCACCGGCGAGGAGTACACGGAGGTGTAATGGAGCCGATCACGACGATAGCCGTCACGGCGCTCGTCTCGTCTCTTGTCGGCGCGGTCGTGTCGACGATGATCACGATGCTGAAGGCGGGCGGCAGGAAGGCCATCGAGCGCACCGAGGCCGAGCGCGCCGCCGACGAGGCCGTCAAGGCCGCCCTGCGCGCGCTGCTGTGGCGCGAGTTGCAGATCATCCACGCCAAGGCCACGGACGATGGCGGCATGACGGTGGCCGACAGGCGGCACCTGGAGAGCGTCTACGCGGCGTATCACGCCCTGGGCGGCAACGGCACGGGCACCCGGCTGTACGACGACGCAATGGGCATGCCTGTGCTTGACTAGGACAACGTTGGGACACGTCCCAACGCCGATAGGACATGTCCTATCGCGAGAACAGCGAAGGAGAGACTATGCAGTACATCATCCCGGACAACGTATATCAGGCTCTCAAGTGGGCCGGCCTCGTAGCCCTGCCCGCCGTGGCGGTGTTCTACGGGACCTGCGCCCCCCTGTGGGGCTGGCCCGCCCCCGAGGCGGTTGTCGCAACCATCAACGCGGCGGGCGTGCTCATGGGCGCATGCCTGGGCTATTCCGCGCTGACCGCCAAGAGCGACGACGGGCAGGGGGAATAGCATGCGCGCCGTCATCGACGTGTCCGAGCATCAGGGCTGGATCGACTGGGACGCGGCCAGCGCAGACATCGACGGCGCGATAGTCCGCATCGGCTACGGCAGCGACTACAGCAACCAGGATGACCGCTATGCGGCGCGAAACATGGACGAGTGCGAGCGGCTGGGCATCCCCTACGGCGTGTACCTCTACAGCTACGCCTCCGACATGGGAGAGGTTGCGAGCGAAATCGAGCACGCCCTGCGCATGGTCGATGGCCGCAGCCCGTCCCTGGGCGTTTGGTTCGACACGGAGCAGGCTGGGCTTGAGGGCGTCAGCCGCGACGCCTCCGCCGCCTTCTGCGCGGCGATGGCCGACGCGGGCCACCGCACCGGCGTCTACTGCTACCAGTCCTGGTACTGGTCGTGCCTCCAGGGCATCGAGCAGGACTGGCCGATCTGGTTCGCCAGCTACACGGATAGCCCGAGCATGCCCGAGAACGTGTATGCATGGCAGTACACGAGCGATGGCGGCGTGGCCGGAATCTCCGGGCGCGTCGATATGAACAACTGGTATCACGAAGACTGGTTCGAGGAGGAAGAAATGATCGATTACGAGAAGCTTGCCGACATGGTGGCCGAGCGCGTCTGGAATTTTGACCAGAACGGCACCCTGATGCGCGACCGCTTGCAGGGCGCAGACGAGGCCGCTTGCAAGTCGCGCGACGAGCTGACCTGCAAGGATGACGCGTCCGGGCGCGGCACGTCCGCCACCCTGCGCGAGCGCGTGTGCTGGATGGGGGCTCGCACCGAGGAGCTGTCCGACACCCAGGACGCGATGATCCAGAAGCTTGACACCATCCTCGGCAAGCTGTAGCGTAGCGCCGAGGCTTTTCCCACCTGGAATCAAAGCTCGTCTCCTACCTGGGGATTCGCAGCAAAACGACCGCCCCGGCGGATGCTATCTCGATTCGCGAATCATCAGCGGCGGGGAGCCAC
>CAVCPR010000192.1:0-2584 GCA_963604235.1 Anaerovoracaceae bacterium
AGACTGCAAAACATACAACTCTATCCAACCCTGAAAAAGGATTCCCGCCGGATATTTATGTCCTAAATTCTGTCCTCGAATGAACCTTGTTCGACAGCAAGGACGATGAATCGCGGGCAGCGGCAGCCATCAAAACTCGGCAAGCCGCCTCCCACCGCGAAAGCGAACACCGTGCCCGGATTTCGCCCAGGGACCGCGGCGCAAGTTGCCATCCCTCGCTAGAACGCGCTGAAAAACACGCAAATGGCTAGGGTGATCGGGAGAATGCCGAAGAGAACCAGCCCAAAAGCGCGCAGATGACCGCTATGCATCCGAGGCTCGTGGCGCACGAGTTCTGCGCACTCGCGTTGCCAAAGACGGCCATCACCGCCCAGACGAAGAGCGCGACGAAGACGATGGAGAACAGCTCCATTCCGTTCCCTCCTCGCGCATGTTGACGAACGTGCGGGGTGTCGCGCCTGCTCGAATACGAGGTGCTGCACAGTGAACGAAGCGGCTTTTCGGTAAAATCGGTAAAGCGGGATGGCGAAATCTGGCGCGTCGAGGTGGAGGAGACCCTATGACGAAGTGGAAACCCGTGCCCATTCACGAGCGCTGGGCGAGCGATGATGCGGCGGGGCTTATTCCGCGCTCTTTTTCGAGCCACGACGAATCGGAAATATTCAGATGGCTGTCGGGCGTCGCGCCCGAGGATGAAATCGAAGCCCTCGTGCATTTCGCCAAAAAGAACGGCACTATGAAGCAGGTGCGCGAATGGCTCGAGGCAAACGACTGGGATTGGCCGCAGGACGACATGGGGTACTTCGAGCGCCTGAACGATGTGATAGAGGGCAAGGGGTAGCCCATGGCGAAGGACGATCACCACGTCATCGAGTACCTGGCGGACAACGCCTTCATGGAGAAGGCCAAACGTTTCCCGAAGGACGCGAAGGGCATAATCCCGTTCATCTAGTCTCAGCTCCGCCACGGTGGGGTTTTCTAATTCCCCCGATTATATGCTGTAATTATATATAGCAAGCAAAGGAGGAAATATGGTCGCGACGGAAGCGCAGAAGCGCGCGAGCGCCAAATACCAGAGGGAGAAGACCAAGCAGGTCAACCTGAAGTTCTCGCCGAACGAGATGGAACTGTACGAGTGGCTACAGGCGCAGCCCGGCACCATGTCGGGTGCCATCAAGCAGCTGATACGAGAGAAGATGTCGGAACCTGTATAATTCTAACTTATATCTGTTTCTATATGTGCTAATTATAGTAACGGGAAAGAAAGGAGCCTTCCCATGGAAGAAAGGCAAGGCATGACGGACAAGCAGTACTACGATCACCTGAGGGCGGTCATCGCCGACCTTGAGCGCATCAAGCGCCTCGGGGTGAGCGAGGAGGCCGGGGCCGAAATCGACGCGATAATCGCAAGGTACCGCGAGACGATAGGCTAGGCTAGGCAGGACGGGAGGGGAGCGCTACCGCCCCTCCCTCGCGCTGACGGACAATCAGCGCCGATCGTGCTACCACTCAAGCAAGTCCTCGCGGAGCGCGAACGCGCAGGCAACGCGCAACGTCCGTCGGACCTTATAGCTCAGCGTCAACCGCCGAGCCCGACCACGGGTCCGCGTCGCGCCATCCTTCGCAGAAGCCGATCTTCTCCTGTGGGATGTCGTCGAACTCGGCGAGCAGCTCGTCGAGTGCCCGCTTCCAATCCCTCGCGCCCCCGATGCGCCCGAGCATGTAGTAGAGAACGGACAGGACGGCGAAGGTCCTGTCGTTTGATCCGCCGAACCCATCCCATGTCCTGGGGATCATGGGCTTCATGCCCCACGTCCTGTTCCAAACTCGGGAATGATGGCAGCATGCGTTTCTTGAGACGCGGAACACGGCAATCCAGCTTCTGAGGACAGGCACCCTCACGCCCAACTCCCTGGCAATCGTCGCTCTTGTCTGCGGGGTCGCTCCCGTATAAAGCATCTCGAGCGCGCCCATCGTGATGCATTCCATCATCATCCAGTAGGGCAGAAGCTCGTGCTCGTCGCCGTATTTCGCGACAAAGTGCTTGACATACTGCTCGCTCCTCTTGGCTGCGGAAAACTCCTTCTTGAGCCTCGGAACGGCACCCTCCGGGTACCCGAAAGGCCCGCTCTCCATTGAGGCGAGGTGGGCGATCCTGCTCCTGAGGTAGATCTCGATCCTGCCGACCGCGTCGAATATCAGCTGCCGCAGGCGCCGGTCGAACTCGCAGGTCCGTAGGACCGCTTCGAGTGTGGTGCCATCGCGAAAGCGCGAGCGGCCGTCCTCGCGTAGGGTCTTGTACGGGAACCAGTATGCCGAGAGCCTGTAGTAGCCTATCTCGAGCAAGGCGCGCCGAAGCGCCGCCTCGTCGGTGCACAAAAGCCCCTTGTCGGCAGTCAGCTGCTCCACCTGCTCGTCGATGCTCATCCATGGCTTTTCGTATTTCACGGTCTCCCCTAGACCTTCCCCAGATATAAAAAGAGCTGGAGTTGCGCTTCATAGAGAGGCGATCCAGCTTTAGCGTCCTGCAGTCTACACGCCGCGGCTGGTTTCGTCAATCGCCGTGGGTCGGCGGTTGGCGAAA
>CAVCPR010000193.1:0-2567 GCA_963604235.1 Anaerovoracaceae bacterium
CCGAGTAGTCCACATCCGGGAACGTCGGCACCGCCTTGCCACCGGCATGAGCCTCGAACGCCAGCGCCTTCGCGGCGGCGGCGACCTCGTCGGCCGTCGGCGTCGTGTTCGCCAGTGAGTCATGGTAGTCGCCCGCAGCCTCCAACAACTCTTCAGCAGCCGAAACCGCCGCGGCGGCCGCGTCATGCTCCGCCTGCGTCATCCACGTGTCGCACGCGTACACGTCGGAGCCGTCGGCGCTCACGGCCGCGGCCTCCAGCACGCCCCTCGCCTCGGCCAGCGACGCCACCAGCGAGTCCAGCTCCTCGACGCTCGCCCAGTCCCGTTCCTGGGACAGAGCCTTGATCGCGAAATTGTCCACCACGTATTTGGTGTCGAGCGTCACCATTTCGGAAATGGGCTTCCAGTCGAACCAGTCGCCGTCGTAGGAAACCCAGCTCTCCCCGGCGTTCACCTTCGCGATGAACTCGCCGTTGAGGCGCTCGTAATTCGAGTTGTCGGTCCTTGAGGCCATCTGGTAATACTTGCCGTCGGTGGCGCATTTCTGCGTCACCACCACGGAATAGCGCTGCCCGGAGCGCATGGCAATCTGATCGGCCTCATCGAGCATCAACCGGTGATACCCGCCGTATTCATAGCTCGCGGTCTTCGTCAGCACCAACGTGCCGTCGGTCGGTTCCGCATCCTCGCTATCCAGCAGATACACCTGGTACGTGACCTCGGTGTTCGGCTTGACCGTCTCGCAGGTCACGGCGCTCAGCACGCGATCGTCGTCCGCCGTGAACTCGTTCGCGCACTTCAGCTCCTTGGTCGAGGAGTTCGTCAGGGTGGCGTCCGAGGCCATCATGAGGTTGTACTGGTCGATGTCGTACTGCTCGTCGGACGTGTCGGAATTCACGTCGTAATTGAACGCCTCGAGTTCCTGGAACGTTTGGTCGTAATACGAAACCCAGAAGTAGCCCGTATGGTTGCCGTCCTCGTCGGTGATGCCCCACGGCGTGCCCTGTCCGTTCGGGAATTTCTCGGTTTCGGAACCCCAGCTGTTCTTCACCAGCCAGGCGCCGTTGCCTGCGGGCTGCTGGGTGCCAAGGAAGTTGTCCTTCGAGTAGTTGTCGTCCCAGCCCACGATAGTATAGGCGTGCAGAAGCCCTTCCTGCTTATTGCTCGTGGTCGCGTACTGTGCCCACGTGTCGAAGTTTATCCATTTCGGATCATATCCGGTGCCGGGAGTGGTCGGATCCATGTAGGAAGACGTCGCGACCGCGCGGCCAGCCAGCAGCTGCGTCTTCACCGCATCGACGCCTTCCTGGCTGATTCCCGCGTAGTAACCCCGATCGTTGAACGCGCACAGCTCAGGGAGGATATAGCTTTCCTCGAGCGTGTACTCGGATTGCCCGTAGAGTTCATCGCTCACATTCCAGGTGAGGTACTTATAGCCTTGGCCCTGGATAAAGACATTCTCCGAGTAATACAGCGGGGTCACCGTGTAGCCCTGCAGGCGCAGCGCCGCGATCTCGTCTTGCGTGAGGTCGCGCTTGTACTGCTCCGCGACTCCGCTCGGATCGATCACCGAGCACGCCATGTATCCCTCGTCATTGCGGTAAGGGGCGACGCTTTCGGAAACCGGGCCGACGCCGGCCGAGTACGCCGTCGTCGCGTAGTGGGAATACCCTCCGCGCCTGAGGATCTGCGCTTTGTCTTTGATTTTGCTCGAATCGAACCCCTCTCCCGCCTGCGCGCTGCCGGCGAAGGACTCGGGGACCTGGGAATACGCGAACCACGCCAGATAGCGCTCGGACAGGTCGAGCCCCGTCTTGGCGTAGGTCGACCCCAGCTCGGAGAGGATGCTTGTCTCCGAAGCGGCGGTCGCCGCGAAGTCCCAACAGGTGTTCATGGGGTTTTGCTGCTTCACGGGCGTGACGACGCTGTCGCTCGTGTCGCCGTCGCTGTTCGGGTCGCGCAGGTCGTATTTCGACGGGAAGGTTTTGATGGCGTCGGTAGCGGCGAGGGATGCGCCGTCGGCGTCGGTCGCGGACGCGTAGGGAGCATAGCCGGCGGATTCCGAAGCGGAAAGCGCATCGCTCCAAGATTGAACGACCGCCGCGGTGGCGGCGTCGGTATCGGAGCCGTCGGATTGCTCGGCGGCGGATGCGGAAAGCGGCACCGAGACGGTCATGGACGCCGCAAGGCTTGCGGCCACGACGCCGCGCAGCAGGCGCGAGCGGACGGGCACGACCTCGCGCGGGGCCTTGGCCTCGGAGCGGGACGCCGACGACGACGCCGAAGAAGATGGGTTAGTAAGCATGGGAAGCGCCTCCTTGGCGAAAGGGGTTCATCCCTTCAGTGTAGCGGGGAAACGCAAGGAAAACACTGCGGAAGCAGCCATTACGCCAAAACTTAACCCGCCGCATACAAGCGAGGGGATAAGGGGTCGAGGGGATCGGGCGACGTTACGGGGTCGGGAGACATCGAGGGGAACGGGCGACGTTGCGGGGGTAGAGAGAGTTGCGGGGGTTGCGGGGCGTCGGGAATCGAGCGGCGTTGCGGGAGTCGCGGGAATCGAGTGG
>CAVCPR010000194.1:0-2561 GCA_963604235.1 Anaerovoracaceae bacterium
GAGTGGTGCTTGGAAGGGAAGCGCTAAAGGGTAAGACGGCGGCTCGGGCTGCTGCTCAGGTTGCTTTGCGCCAGCAACGCCTTGGGATTGCCGCCTGGGAGCATTTGGAAGGGGGAGCCATGGTTCTTACGGAAAACGTTTCCGGCGCCGGCGCCGGCGTCGGCGGGGCGGAGGCGTGCGCTTCCTGTGTGCTGATAACCGGGGCTACGGGCGGCATAGGGCGAGAGCTTTCGCGGGAATTCGCCCGCGCCGGCAACGCATTGGCGCTCGTGGGGCGATCCCGCGACAAGCTCGATGCGCTCGCACGGGAACTGGCTTCCGAGTTCAACGTTGCCGCCTCCGTTTTCGTGGCTGATTTGGCTAAGCCGGGCGCGACCGACAAGCTGGCCGGCGAGGTCGAGGCGGCGGGCTTGCAGGTGGAGGTGCTCGTGAACAACGCGGGCTTCGGCTATGACGCCCCCTTCGTGCAAAGCGATGTCGCGCGGCAGCGGGCGCTCGTGCAGACGAACGATATGGCGCTCATGGAGCTGTGCCTGGCGTTCGCCCCCGATATGGCGGCCCGCGGCCACGGCGGCATCCTCAATGTCGCCAGCGTCGCGGGGTTCGTGCCGGGGCCGTATATGGCGACGTATTACGCGTCTAAGGCGTTCGTCCAGTCGTTTTCCCAGGCGTTGCGCGTTGAGCTGAAGCCCTATGGCGTGCATGTGACCGCGCTGTGCCCGGGGCCCGTTCGCACGCCGTTTTGGGAAAACGCCGACGCGGGGTCGATTGCCTTGGCGAAGATGACCGTCGAGGCCCCGCGCGTCGCCCGCGCCGCCGTGCGGACCCTCGGCGCGAACAAGCCGCTGTGCTGTCCGGGCGTGTTGGCGCGGGCTATCGTGGTCGGAAGTCGCTTCGTCCCGCGCACGTGGGCAGCGAAGGCCGCGGCGGCGTTGCAACGGAAATAAGCGAAGCGAACCTGACGGCCGGCAGTGCGCGGGGCGTCAGGTTCGCTTCGTTTCAGGCTGGAATTCGCGTACTAGGCGCGCTGCTTTCCGGTAAAGCTCTCCACGTCGATGCAGTAGATGTCGCAGCGGGCGAGCGCCTGGTCGGTGAAGCCCGGCTCTGCGTCGGGGGCGAGGTGCTCCATGATGCGGGAGAGCCCGTAACGCTTCATGTCGGGGCTTTGGATGCGGTGCACGCACCCCATGCCCATGATCGACTGGTAGGCGTACGAATAGGCGCAGGCGAAGGTGCCGGAAATCACGCCGTTCTGCACATCCATTTCAATGGCGACGCGCGGTTCCAGGGCGAATGCCTCCGATTTGCGCCCGGCGGTGGCGGAGTGAACCCACAGCGCCAAGCGGGGCTCCCCGTCGCCTTCCTGCGGGTCGGCCCAGTCGTAGCCGAAGCTCATGGGGACGATGAAGGGGCCTTCCTCGTCGGTGAGAGCTACGCGCACCGTCTGACATGCCTCGACGATTTCGCGGAGCTGGGCGGGGCTTTTGACCTCGCGGCCGGTAAGGCGCATGGGGCGGCGGCTTGGTGCGTTTGCGGATTCTGCCATAGTTCGACTTTCGTGTTCGGGGTTTTCGCCATGGTACGCCGTCGGGTTGGTGCTCGTCACGCGGCGGAGCGGCGAAAACATGCATTCCGTATGCGCGCGTGCCGCGCATACGGGTATCGGCAGGAAAGGCGTGGGCGCGAACGCGCATGCCGTGCTGTGGCCGCGCGGGTGCGAGGCGATGCGCGCCGCCGCATCCCCGTGCGTATCTCGTGGTAGGGCCGCCTAGCGGGTTATTCCCCTGCGATGTGGTTTGATAGAATGTCCGGACATGTGAAGGTGCGGCCTTATCAGGATTCGGTGGCCGCCCGACGGAAAGGCATACAAAGCATGGCGGAGTTCATCTACCAAATGTATAAGGCGCGCAAGGCGCACGGCGACAAGGTCATCCTCGACGATGTGACGCTGTCGTTCTATCCCGGCGCGAAGATCGGCGTCGTCGGCCCGAACGGCATGGGCAAGTCGACGCTGCTGAAGATCATGGCGGGGCTTGAAGAGGTCAGCAACGGCGAGGCGCGCCTGAGCCCCGGCTATACCGTGGGCATCCTGCAGCAGGAGCCGCCGCTGGATGAGGACAAGACGGTGCTCGAGAACATCGAGCTGGCCTTCGGCGAGGTCAAGGCGAAGATCGACCGCTTCAACGAGATCGGTGGGCTCATGGCCGAGCCCGACGCCGATTTCGACGCGCTCATGGACGAAATGGGCAAGCTGCAGGACGCCATCGACGCCGCGAACGGCTGGGATTTGGACAGCCAGCTGTCGCAGGCGATGGACGCGCTGCAATGCCCCGACCCCGACATGCCCGTGAACGTGCTGTCCGGCGGCGAGCGCAGGCGCGTGGCGCTGTGCCGCCTTTTGCTCGAGGCGCCCGACCTGCTGCTGCTCGACGAGCCGACGAACCACCTCGACGCCGAGTCGGTGCTGTGGCTCGAGCAGTTCCTGCACAAGTATCCCGGCGCCGTGCTGGCCGTCACGCACGACCGCTACTTCCTGGACAACGTCGCCGAGTGGATCTGCG
>CAVCPR010000195.1:0-2457 GCA_963604235.1 Anaerovoracaceae bacterium
GTGCACGATGGCCTCGGCGCCGTGGTTCGCGCCGATGCTCAGGATCTGGTTGAGGTAGGCGTCTTCGAGATCCTCCTCCGTGACGAGCATGTTCGTGAGCGTGAGCCGCGCGGTGAGGCCGTATTCGTCCAAGATGCGATAGGTTTGCTCGATTTGCCGCGGGCTGTAACGCGGGCGCACCAGCGTCCGCCCGCCGTTGAGGGTGCAGCTGGGGAAACACCCGTAGATGCTGCCCACCTCCACGCCGGGGCGGCAAAGCTCGGGCCGGCTTGCGAGTAGGCGGCAGAAGAACAGGTTGAGTCCCAAACCTTGCGTGAAATCCGGCAGCGTGTAGGTGATCACGGCTCGCTCCTAAAAATGCCCGGTGTTCTTGTCTCGGCCGATCATGTCCGCAAACCTATCGTACATGGATTCGGGCGTGTTGGGGCGCCACGCGGGGCGCGGAAGCTCAAGGAAGATCTCCTCCTTGCCTATAAATTGCCTAAGCGGCATCTTGCCCGTGACCTTGACGGCGCCCTTGGCGCAGATTTGCTCGCAGCAGCGGCATTGCATGCACAGCGTGGGACGATGCAGAAGGCCGAAGCGTTCTTCCTGATCGGCGGGATCGCCCTTCTGGACGAGCGCGCCGGTGGGGCAGAAAACGCTGCACATGCGGCAGGACATGCATTTGCCGGTGTCGATGGCCACGCGTCCCACCAGGCGTGTCTCGACCTCGACATCTTGCGGTTGCCCCAGGTGCTCAAGGCAGTTGAACAGCCGCGCGCGCTTGAGCGGGATGTGGTGTGATAGCGTTCCGCCTTCGCCCACTTTGTCGTAGAGATCTTGCAGGAAGATGGCGTCGTCGTGCTGGGAGGTTGCGGGAGCCGCCGCGAGCTTATCTGCTCTTGCGCCGGCTCCCGCGCCGGCAGTGACGCCGTCGGTGCCGGTGGCGTCACCGGAAGAGGCGTCGCCATTGGCGTTTTGGAGGCATTCATCGAAATCGCCTCCGTCCCTGGTGTCTTGGCCGTGCCTGCCATCGGCGCCTGCATTGGCCGTGCCTGATTGCGCCTTTGCGATCGCGTGAAGCGCCTCTTCGGGCCAGGTTTCGGTGAAGTCGATGACGCAGTCGTTGCCAAAGGCGGCAAGGAGGCGTTGCGTGCTGCGGCAGACCTCCGCGCACAAGCTGCCGCCCCTCACGTGGTCGCACGCGGGGCAATCGCCGTGAATCACGTTGACGCGGCGCGCCCTGCGCGCGGCCTGTTCGGCCAGCAAGCTTTCGTCCACATGGCCCAAGCATGCAAGCAGGCAGATGTGCGCCTGCTGCAACGTGGCACCGTCGAAGCCGGCGTCTTGCGCCGCTCGGGAGCAGCAGAGCATGGTCTGCCCGCTAAATGCCGCAAGGGAGTCCTTGGCGGTGGCGGCGACATCGGCCGCGCTTGGATGCGCGAGCGTGATGGCCGCCGTGGGGCAGGCGCTGGCACAGGTTCCGCAACCGATGCATTTGCCGGCATCGACGGCGACGTCGTCTTCTTGGCGAAACAGCGCGCCGGTGGCGCACGCGTCCACGCAGCGTTGGCAGGCGGCGTTGCGGTTGCGCACGGATATGCAGCGCCGGGGTTCGACGTTTATGCGCTGCGCGTTCATGTTGTGAAGCAGCGCGTTCATAGAGGTGTTGAGCGGCATCGCGGGCTCCTTTAAGCTTGCAGGTCTTCGCCGGCCTCGGCATCGAGGGCGCGTCCATGCGACCCGGCATCGCCGGCATCGCCCTTGGCGGTCGGTCCGCCTTTGGTTGCGAGCAGGGGGAACGTGATAGCGTGGCGTGGACAGGCATCGGCGCATGCCCGGCATTTGCTGCAATCGTTCAGGGTGGTGCGCCCAAGCGCACTATCGTGCAGGTTGATCCCCTCCGGGCACACCTCCACGCACAGGTTGCAGCTCTTCCCCTCGCTCGTCTGCATGCATGCGTCACCGTCGATCGTCGGTCGGAAGGTCTTGTTGCCCACGCTGAACAGGCTTAGGAGCGCGCCGAGCGGGCAGAGGTTGTGGCACCAGCGTGGAAGGATGAACAGCTCGACGAACACGATGACGGGGAAGACGATGATGGTCCACGTGGTTTTGCCGAACGCGAACAGCTGCATCACCAAAAGCACCGTGGCGAAGCTCAGGCCCACGGGGCAGGCGAGGCAGAACACCGGATATCCAAAGATGAGCGAGGTGATGAGCGCGCCCGCGAGGATCGCATGGCGGCTGTCCAGATGCACGCCCGTGCGCTTTCGGCAGCTGGCGGCGCATGTGGCGCACGCCGCGGCGGTGCACAAGCGCTTGCGCCCATGGCGACTTTTCTTTGCGGGCGAGAGGAAATGCACCGGGCAGACCCACGCGCAAAACACTTTCCCCAGCACCAGGCAGATGATAAGCGCTCCCATCACGCTTACTATGGCGGCGGGGATGGCGGTCTTGGTGGCCAGCATGGACATG
>CAVCPR010000196.1:0-2440 GCA_963604235.1 Anaerovoracaceae bacterium
AGGTTATCAAGCAACGGCAATTGGAGCTTTTCGCGATTATCGAGAGACGGTAGCGACGTTCGGGTGAGCATTTATTTGCCGCGGTTCCTTTGTGGCTGGCGCCGCAGTCTCTCTTATGCCTGGCGACTATCCAGGATAGCGGCTATCTCTTGCAGGCTGCTGGCGAAGAAGATTCCGCGCTGGCGCGCCTCTGACGAAAGGCCGGCTTCGCGCATCGTAGTTAGAAGTGCCCGCAGATGATCGTAGTAGCCGTCGAGGTTATACAGGATGCAGGGCGCATCGAGCTGCCCCAAGGATACGCGCGACATCACCTCGGCAATTTCCTCGAGCGTGCCCGTGCCGCCCGGCATCGCGATGAACGCGTCGCCGAGCTCGATCATCTTGTCCTTGCGCTGCGCCATGGTGTCGGTGACGATGAGCTGCGTCAACCCGTCGAGCTGCTGCTCCTGATCCATGAAGAACTGCGGCTCCACGCCCACGACGCGCCCGCCGCGGGAAAGCGCCATAGTGGCAAGCGTGCCCATCAGCCCCGTCTTCGACCCGCCGTACACCAGCGTATGACCGCCGTCGGCTATCCATTTCGCCAGCTCACAGGTTGCATCGCGCAGTTTCGAACTCGCGCCCGCGCTCGCGCCAAGATAGACAGTGATGTTCATTCGCGACCCTCTCGTTCGGTATTAAGTTCGCACCATTATACGTGCGCGGGTAAAGAGATCTGTGGAAAGCGGGCGGCAAACCTCATCGCCATGCGCTCGTCGCGCTCAAGTTCCTCAAGAGGAAATGCGCGCACGCCGGCATCGGAGGAGCCTGCGAGGGCATCCGCAAGCGCGGGGTCCACATGCGGGTCCTTCGCCAACTCAGCAGAGAGGGCGACGTCGTCTTCGTTATTTCGCGTCATAGGAATCCTCTTCGCATCAAGGCTACGAGCCATGCGAGTAGCCGCCAAGGAGCATGCCGCTCGCGAACCAATTTCAGTCAGTGCTCACAGCCCCATCGACCTCTTAAGATATTGATAATAGACCCCTATCAGGGTATGCTTAGGGTACGAATTTTAGGGAAAGGAGCCACCATGCCAGCAGTAACCGCGCGTAAGGCGGAAGGAAAGTTCCGCACCACAGCCGAGGTGAAGGACCGCGCGACCGAGATCTACTCGCGCTGGGGCCTCACCCTCTCCGACGCGATCAACGTGTTCCTGGTCAAGTCGGTGGAGGTCGGCGGCCTGCCGTTCGAGATGCGCCCGTCGAGGAAGCCCTCCCTCGATAAGATATACGCCCGCTCCTACAAGGCACCGCTCGACGACGAGGGCGTGCCCATCCTTCCCGCTGACTGGGACGACGACGATGAGTAGCAACGCTCCCCAGCCATGGGAGGTCTGGCACGCGCGTTTCAACTTCGATGGCGGCAAGGGCTACAAGTACCGGCCCGTCATAGTCCTTGGCAACGTCGATGACGGAAGCGTCGTCATAATGGTCACCAGCTCGGCCAACAAGCTTCACATGGAACACGACTACCTCCTCATCGACTGGGAAGCCGCCGGCCTCGCAAAGCCGTCGATTGCGCGCATAGACCGCATCGCCACGATTCCCACCTCATATCTAGGGACGATGGGCAGAATCGGCAGGCTGACGGGGATCGACGTCGACGCGATCAGCGAGACCCTTGCGGTAATCGAAAACCAGAAAGAGTTCCAACCCAACCCGGATGTCTAGTCGTCATCTCTCCCTTCCCCACCCGACAACTGCCCGACGGCAACTAGCCGCCAGGCGATTATTCAGCGACTAGGCTAGCGATTAGCGATGCCCCAATCGCTGGGCCAATCCCTTTAACGAAAAAGTCCGTCATTACGCAACGCCAACCATGCCCATGATTAAGAAGAATCCGCATGATTCCTCTTGAGAATGCGCCAGACAGGCTCCAGCCTTGTATCTAGCATAGCCCTCGATAGCCGCAACGCATCCGCGCAAGGGGCTTGGCGCGCGATTCCGTCGCCAATAATCCGCCTGAAACCAATGACTTGCTTTCAGGCGAGTCGAGCTCACAGTTTATATCTGGCTATCTTCTTCCATTCAGCCGGGAAGCCCATAGCTTCAAGGAGGCGCTCCTCGCCGATGCTCTCGTCCGATAACAGGTATCCGTTAACGCACTTGACGAGCTTCGCCTTGAATGCCTTGAACTCGTCGTCGCGCAGAAGGTATCGAAGGGCGATTACTGCCGAGAAGACATCCACTTTGCCGCAAGCGTAATTCGGTCCGATCTTCTCGATGCCGAGCTTGGCGTGCAAGGCCGTATCGGGGATCTCGACATGGCACCTGTGAGAGAAGAGGCGCTCGCCATGCGCGCAGACGTTCCTGTAGAGGGCAAGCACGCGGATAAACGACGAGAGCTCCTTTGGGTTTCCGACCTCGAACCTCTTGGCGATCCTGGCCTTCTCGTTGTCCCT
>CAVCPR010000197.1:0-2399 GCA_963604235.1 Anaerovoracaceae bacterium
CGTCAGCTGGCGCGGCAACGTCCCCGAACTCGGCCGCGAGCGCCGCGGCCCCGTCAACCTTGCCAGTTTCCGCAGCTTCGGCCCCGAAAGCGCTCGCCTCGGCATCACCAGCCGCATTCCACGCAAAGACGGCGACGCCAAGCTCGGAGGCTTTCTCGACCGCGCCCTCTTCACCAGCCGCCGCGCTCGTAGCCACCGGCGCCGCTGGCTCATCGCCCGCCTCTTCCGCGAACGCCAGCGAGGCGCCCTGGCCGGCCAACGCCAGCACCAGGAACAGCGCACATGCGCGGCTCGCAATAAGCAGCCCGTTGTTTGCTTTGCTCATCTTCTTCCTTCCGTAGGCGAATCTTTTTCCGCAATCTCCCGCATTATCGCACCATGTCCCTGTGGACCGCGTCAAGCGCAGCCGCGACATCGGTCAAATTCCCCAGATGATCGGGGGCGTTCGACATCATAACCACCAAATAGGCACCGTCTTCGCTATACACAACGCCGGCGTCGTTTATCGACGGGTTGACGTCGCCCTCGGGAACCCAGCCAGGCTTCGAGCACACCAGGCTCCGATCGCCCACGGCCTCGCGGATGGCTGAGTGGATGCTGGACGACGCGAACCATTGCACCGCCGCGCCGCCGGACCCTTTGCCCATGTCGGAGTACATCTGCAGCCACATCTTCGCCAGCTCGCGCGGCGTGTAGCCCGGCCAGCTCTTCGAGCCGATAGAGGTGCCCACGCCCGCAGCGTCAAGCCAATCGCAAAACACATCGAAACCGAACTGCGCCCGCAGCGACAAATAGTCCTCGTTGCTCGACCACGAGATGGCCTCGTGCATCACGTCATACCAATCCCCCGCCGCCGAGGCGTCGAACCCGAGCACCCGAGACACGAGGGACATGCAGTAGGGCGCCTTCACCGAACTCGCACCGTGAAAGGTATAGTCGATGTTGCTGCAGATGCCCTTGCCCGTGTTCAGGTCCATCATCACGTACCCGAGGGCGTAGCCGTTGCCCCAGAACTCGCTCGATGCGCTCATTAGGGTGTCGAAAGCCTCTTGGGAACAGGTTCCTTCGTTGAAGAAGTTAATGCCGATCTCGCCGGATGCGGTGCGCATCTTCCAGCGAAGAACCTGCGCATAGTCGGATGCGCCGGTGTGGGGATCGAGCCAGTACCACTCGCCATCGATAGCCTGCCAGCCGTAGAGCATGACGCCCGTGGTGGTGTCGAAATACACCCACTTGTTGGAGGTGGGGATGTATGACCAGCCATAGTCCACCGCGCCGGTGTACGGGTCGAGGTAGTACCAGTTGCCGTCGATGGCCTGCTCGCCGTAGAGCATGATGCCCGTGATGCGGTCGTAGAACACCCACTTGTTGTCGGCGGCGATGTACTGGAAGCCGTACTTGGTCGCGCCGGTGTACTCGTCGAAGAGGTACCAGTGGCCGGAGTCGGAGGCCTGGCCGTGGTACATCTGGCCGGTGACGCGGTCGTAGCAGACCCACTTGCCGCCGTCGGCCTCCACGAAGCGGAAGCCCTTGGCCATCTCGCCGGTGACCTCGTCGAAGAAGTACCAGCCGCCGTAGCGGTAGTCCTCGCCCTTGACCATGCGGCTCTGCTCGTCGAAGCGCACCCACTTGCCGCTGGTGCGGTCCTCGTTGGACACCGGGATGAACACGTCCTTGTTGCAGGCGATGGACCCGTCGGCGTCTGCCCAGTACCAGGCGTCGGTGCCGGGGTCGAAGAAGGCCTTGTCGGCGGCCATGACGCCGTCGTCGTACCAGTGGCGCACGCCGTCGGCGCCGGTCGCCCAGCCGTTGGTTTTGGCAGAAGCATTGGAATCAGGAGCGTCGGGCAGTTCGGCATCGGGCGCGTCGGCAACGTCGGCGTCACCAACATCGAGTGCGACAACCCCTTCCGCGCCTGCCCCATCGGATCCAACGCCTGACTCGGCGGGCATCGGCGGCAAATCGTCTGCACCCGCAGTAACCGAAACGCCGTCAGGGGATTCGTCGCTTGCAACGGACGACTTCCCGAAGGCGCCATCCTGCGAGGTTTCGGCGAAAGCAACCGAGCTCAGCGACAGGGAGACGGCCAGGGCCGCGGTGCACACAACAATGCTAACGCCACGAGACAGCCGGCGTGAAACCAACGTTCTACGCATCAAAGATTCCTTACTCTAACTCCGATGGATCTTGTCGATTATACGACTATCGAGATAGGAGCAGAAACTGAATCGAAAAACCCCTCGCAGACGATCTAGGAGCCAGGAGCCCAGCCCCGGAGCGCGCCAAGCCGCACAGGTCCGACGCTGCACCGGGTCCCTGCTCCAGGCATCGGCGACCGCTCTCTGCAAAACCATCGCGATGTGCGTAGGTTTGCCGCGATCCCCCAAGTACACAGCGCC
>CAVCPR010000198.1:0-2394 GCA_963604235.1 Anaerovoracaceae bacterium
CCTGCAGCGTGGCGTGGTGGTGATCCCCAAGTCCGTGCACCGCGAGCGCATGGAGGAAAACCTCAACGTGTTCGACTTCGAGCTCGCAGCCGATGAGATGGCCCAGATCGCCGCACTCGACACGGCCACCAGCAGCTTCTTCAGCCATAGCGACCCGGCCATGGTGCAGTGGTTCGCGCAGATCGTGGAGGAGCGCAAATCCAACCACGACTGCCGTCAAGACAAGAAGAACTGGTAGGAGGAACAGATCATGGCTAACGCAACTATCGCAAGGAGGGACTTCGTGAAGATGGGTGTTGCAGCAGTGGGCGCCCTGGCAATGGGAGGGGTCCTTTCAGCATGCTCTTCGGATAACGGGAGCACCGGGCAGGCAAGCACCGCCGGGGCCGACGAGCAGCAGGTGACAGCATCCGGCACTGCCGCCAACACCGCCGGCGGCAAAGTGCTTGTTGCCTATTACTCGGCTCAGGGCCATACCAAGCGAGTGGCCGAAGCGGCAGCCGACGAGCTGGGCGCCGATCTTTTCGAGATCGTGCCGCAGGAGGCCTATTCCGAAGCCGACCTGGACTGGCGAGACGAGCAGAGCCGCGTCTCCCGCGAATACAACGACGAGAGCCTGCGCGACACCCCGTTGGCGCAGACGACCCCGAACAACTGGGCGGACTACGATACCGTGCTTATCGGCTACCCCATCTGGTGGGCCATCGCAGCCTGGCCGAGCAATCACTTCGCCACCGACAACGACTTCGCCGGCAAGAAGGTCGTCCCCTTCTGCACCTCCTCGTCTTCGAGCCTGGGGCAGAGCGGCCAGCTTCTGGCCAGCGCAGCGGGCACCGGTGACTGGCAAACGGGACAGCGCTTCTCGTCTGACGTATCGGATAGCGAAGTGCGCACCTGGGCCGCAAGCATTTAACCGCGCTTGGCCTTGCCGCCACCGACCCCACAGCCGAGGCCGAGGTCGCACGTGGCACGCAGATCATGAGCTGGCTCTTCGAAGATTGAGCGCAACAACAAGGATGGTGGACGTGCGCAAAAACAAGGCCTGGATGGCCGTCGATATCGCGATGATGGCAGCAATGCCCCTGCTCATGGCCTATGCGCTCGTGGGAGAATTCGCCCACGAGCGCATAGGGATAATCGCAGGCATGCTGTTCGTTGCGCACGTTTGCCTTAATTTCAAGGCAGTCAAGGCAACCGCAAAGGCCCGATGGAACGTCGCGCGAGCACTCAGGGCGGCCGTCATGTTTGCCTTGGCAGCCGCCCTTGCCGTGACGATGGCAACGGGCATCACCGCCTCGCATTATCTGTTTGCGGGCCTGTCCAGTCCATCGGGCACCTTGCCTTTTGAGATCGCGCATATGACAGCCGCGCATTGGGCGTTTGCGCTTGCGGGGATTCATTTGGGCCTTAACGGAAAGCGGATCGTCGCAGCCATACCGCAACCGAAATGCGGAGGTGCAAAGAGGGTCGCAGCGGCATTGCTTCCGCTTCTGGCCGTCTTGCTTGGAATAGCGGCCTTCGTGCGCCGAGGCTTTTGGCGCTACTTGCTGGGGCTCAATCATTTCGCCCTCATAGATCCCATGGAACCGGTTTGGCGTTGCATTGCCGACTACCTGCTGATAGCGGCCCTGTTCGTCGTTGTCGGCCACATCGCCGGCAAGGCTGCCGAGATGCTCACCAAGAAGAAAAGACCAAGGAAGGGACATGGCGTTGGATAATCCAGAACCAAGGGTCCTGCTCGTCAATGCCGGGCCCCACAAAACCGGCTGCACCAATCGAGCGCTCGAGGAAGTTGCGGCCACCCTTCGCGAAGAAGGCGTGAGCACTGAGATCTTCTGGGTCGGCAACAAACCCGTTGCCAGTTGCTTGGCTTGCCGACGGTGCGACGAGCTAGGGCGCTGCATAATCAACGACCGCGTGAACGACTTCGTCGCCATTGCGCCCGGCTACGACGGAATCATCCTGGGATCCCCAGTGCATTTCGGCGCGGCAACGGGTGCGGCGACCGCCTTCTACGACCGCGCATTCTATGCCCTTCTGCGCAGCTCAGCAGGCAACGCCCTGCGCATGACAGCCGGCGCCGCCGTCGCAAGTTGCCGGCGAGCGGGGAACACCACGACGATCGACCAGCTCAACCGGTATTTCCAGCTCATGCAGATGCCCATCGCCACTTCAAGCTATTGGAACATCGTGCATGGTGCGACACCGGCAGATGTCGAGCAGGACGTCGAGGGCCTTCGGACGATGCACAACCTCGGTCACAATATGGCATTCCTCATCAAGGCGATTAGCCACACCAAGCAGGCAGGAATCCTCCTCGCCCCGCCCGAGCCGACCGCGTACACCAACTTCATACGATAAGTCCGGCTTCGGTTCTTATAGAACACGTTCACA
>CAVCPR010000199.1:0-2382 GCA_963604235.1 Anaerovoracaceae bacterium
GTTACCCGGGCGCCGTCCTGGCCGTCACGCACGACCGCTACTTCCTGGACAACGTCGCCGAGTGGATCTGCGAGGTTGATCGCGGCAGCCTCTACCCGTACAAGGGCAACTACTCCACGTACCTGGAGACGAAGGCCGCGCGTATGGCCGGCCAGAAGCAGCGTGACGAAAAGCTGCAGAAGCGCCTGGCCAGCGAGCTGGAGTGGGTGCGCAGCTCCCCGAAGGCGCGCCAGGCGAAGAGCCGTGCGCGTCTGGAGCGCTACGATCAGATGGCGGCCGAGGCGGCGCAGTCCAAGAAGCTCGACTTCACCGAGATTCAGATTCCTGCCGGCCCGCGCCTGGGCGCCGAGGTTCTGAAGGTGGAGCACCTGCACAAGCAATTCGGCGAGCGCGTGCTGATGGACGACGTGTCCTTCGACCTGCCGCGCAACGGCATCGTCGGCGTCATCGGCCCGAACGGCGTGGGCAAGTCGACGCTGTTCAAGATGATCATGGGCATCGAGCAGCCCACCTCCGGCAGCCTGTCGCTGGGCGAGACCGTGAAGGTTTCCTACGTCGACCAGGGCCGTGCGGGCATCGACGGCGACAAGAGCGTGTGGGAAGTGGTTTCCGACGGCCTGGACTACATGATGGTGTGCGAGACCGAGGTGCCCAGCCGCGCGTACGTGGCGAGCTTCGGCTTCAAGGGCTCCGATCAGCAGAAGCCGGCGGGCGTGCTGTCCGGCGGCGAGCGCAACCGCCTGAACCTGGCGTTGACGCTCAAGCAGGGCGGCAACCTCTTGTTGCTCGACGAGCCCACCAACGACCTGGACGTCGAGACGCTCTCCAGCCTGGAAGAGGCGCTGCTGCGTTTCCCGGGTTGCGCCGTGGTGACCAGCCACGACCGTATGTTCCTCGACCGCGTTGCCACGCATATCCTGGCATGGGAGGGCACTGACGACAATCCGGGCAACTGGTTCTGGTTCGAGGGCAATTTCGAGAGCTATCAGAAGAACCGCATCGAGCGCCTTGGCGAGGAGGCGGCCAAGCCGCATCGCCTGCATCGAAAGCTGACGCGCGACTAAGAGCTCGGCTGACTGAGAGCAGTCCTGCGGGCATGACGAAGAGGGGGCGGCCTTCACGGTCGCCCCCTTCTGTTTGCATATCTGAAATGCGCGGCTGTTATTTCAGTAGCGCTTCTATCTGGCGGTTCTTCAGGCGGTTGGCGGCGTCGAGCTTCCATTTCGGGTAATCGAAGCCGGGATCGGTGTACTCGAAATCCTTCAGCTCGATCAGCTTGGCGCGAATGGCGGGCGTCATGACCGCGCGGGCAATTTGCACGAAGTCCGTGCCGATTTTCGGCCCGATCGCGTTGACGTATTCCTCGAAGTCGTCCATCTCCATCATCATGGGCAGGCAGGCCATGTTGTGATCGAACAGCGGCGCCATGCGCAGGATCTCGCCGGTCGCGTTGTCGACCAGAAAGCCGTAGTTGCCCGAATGCCTGTCGACGTTGGCCATGACGGCATCCATCACGATCATCTCGCGGAAGTTTTCCTCAGCTCCGTGCGCGGCGGAGAATTCCAGCATGTCGTCTACGTCGAAGATGCGATTGAAAAAGCGATATGCCGAAACGAAGCCCACTTCTTCAGAGGTGAAGATGGGGCACTTGCACGCGAGCTTGTCGTGGAACCTCATGAGCGAGTAGGGGACGTGATCAACCTTTGCCGCCTGCAGAAGGTCGGATGCCAGCACTTCCGAATACGGTTCGAACCCCGCATTCGCGAAACCAGTCGAGCCGCGCTTGAGCAGGGAAATCTGGTTGTCTTCCCGAATCCAGCACTTGGCGAACGATCCTGAAGTGGCGAACTCGGGAGAGGTGGGGGAGTTCTGCCGTCCGTACATGCCGGTGCCGTCGAAGGCGATGCGGGCAATGACGTCGTCGAACGGGTTGCGGTACAGTGAAACGTCCGCCCATGTCAAAGGCTCGTCCGCGCGCTTCATCCAGAAAGTGTCGGTGAGCGAGAGGCAGCGAACCATGCCGATGAAATCATGGCGTGTGGTCAGCCCCAGCTCTCGCATCAATTTTTCGATGGAAGTGCGATGCTTGGCGATTTGCCGCCCATCTATCCAATCATTGATATCGGTGAAGCTGTAGGGCATGTAGGAATCAAGACGCTCGACTTCTTCATAGCGATAGTCGGCCACGCGCTTCTCCTCCTTGTACGTGGCAACAACGACATCTTTATTCATAAGTTGATACAACACCCGGGCACCTCCTTCGCCATGCGGTTGTTTTTTCAATTCCCATTATAAGGACTGTAGGGACGTCTCGCGAATCGGTGTTGCACAGATTCGCTTCCACCGTTGCTTCGCAATCGATTCCTGATTAAAATAAGTATA
>CAVCPR010000200.1:0-2347 GCA_963604235.1 Anaerovoracaceae bacterium
AGCATGCGCTTCTCGTTGTTCACGATGATCTCGGGGGCACCGAGGTCGAGCAGGCGCTTCAGGCGGTTATTGCGGTTGATGACGCGACGGTAGAGGTCGTTCAAGTCGGACGTGGCGAAGCGGCCGCCGTCGAGCTGCACCATCGGGCGCAGGTCGGGCGGGATGACCGGGATCACGTCGAGGATCATGTCGCCCGGCTTGTTCGTCGACTTCAAGAACGCGTCGACGACCTTCAGGCGCTTGATGGCCTTGGCGCGCTTCTGGCCCTTGCCGTTGGCGATCACGTCGCGCAGGTCCTCGGCCGCAGCGGCGAGGTCCATGGCGTCGAGCAGGTCGCGCACGGACTCGGCACCCATGCCGCCGGTGAAGTAGTCGCGATAGTTCGCGCGCATCTCGCGGTAGAGGGCCTCGTCGGGCACGAGCTGCTTCGGCTCGATCTTGCAGAACAGGTCGAAGGCGTCCTGACGCAGCGCCTTGCGCTCGTTGAACTCGTCGAAGATGTCGGCGACTTCCTCTTCAACCTCTTCGGGGGTCATGCGCTCGTCCTCGTCGATCTCGTCGACGAAGTCGTCGTCCTCGGGGACGTAGTCCACCGACAGGCGGCGCGTCTGCTCAACGAGGCGATCGCGCTCGGCGTCGAGCTCCTCGAGGTCGGCGGCCAGCTCGTCGCGCAAGTCCTCCATATCCTCCTCGCGGGCTTCCTTGTCCACGGAGGTGATGATGGAGCTGGCGAAATACAGCACCTTCTCCAGCTCTTTCGGCGGAATGTCGAGCAGGTAGCCCAGACGCGACGGGGAGCCCTTGAAGTACCAGATGTGGCTCACCGGAGCGGCGAGCTCGATGTGGCCCATGCGCTCGCGGCGAACCTTGCTGCGCGTCACCTCGACGCCGCAGCGCTCGCACACGATGCCCTTGAAGCGCACGCGCTTGTACTTGCCGCAGGCGCACTCCCAGTCCTTCGTGGGGCCGAAAATCTTCTCGCAGAACAGGCCGTCCTTTTCCGGCTTGAGCGTGCGGTAGTTGATGGTCTCGGGCTTCTTGACCTCGCCGCGCGACCAGCTGCGGATATCCTCGGCGGACGCCAAGGAGATGCGCAAGGCGTCGAAGTTGTTAACGTCGAATTCGGTCGTCATTTATCGCTCGTCCTCCTTGCCGATCAGGTCGTTCGTGTCGTTTTCTTTGGTTTCGCCCATCAATTCTCCCAGTTCGGCAGCGATGCTATCCAATGCGCTGGCATCCTCATCCTCGGTCTTGCGGGCGTCGGCCGCGATGGCGTTGTACAGCGCCGAATCGTCGTCGGCCTTGACGTTGTCAAGCTCCGGGTCATGCGTCACGTCGATGGTCTGGTGGTCATGGCCTTCCAGCTCGACGTTGAGGCACAGCGACTTCATTTCCTTGACGAGAACCTTGAAGCTCTCGGGGACTTCCGGCGCGGGCGTGTTCTCGCCCTTGACGATGGCCTCGTAGGACTTCACGCGGCCCGACGTGTCGTCGGACTTCACGGTCAGGATCTCCTGCAGCACGTTGGAGGCGCCGTAAGCGTAGAGCGCCCACACCTCCATCTCGCCGAAGCGCTGGCCGCCGAACTGCGCCTTGCCGCCGAGCGGCTGCTGCGTGATCAGGCTGTAAGGGCCGGTCGAGCGTGCATGGATCTTGTCGTCGACCATGTGGCCGAGTTTCAGGACGTAGGTCTGGCCGACCGTGATGGGCTCGCGGAACTTCTCGCCCGTGCGGCCGTCGTACAGCCACGCCTTGCCGGTGCGGGAAAGCTGCGGGACGAACTCGTCGCGCGCCAGGTCGCCGTACTTGGCATGGTTGATGTTGATGAGGTTGCGGTTGGCCGCTTCGATGGCGTCGGAGATCTCGTCCTCGGTCGCGCCGTCGAATACCGGCGTGGCCACGAACTGCGGGCCCTCGGCGGGCTCGGTGGTGCCCTCCTCGTCGGACCAGCCCCACTTCGCGGCCCAGCCCAGGTGGTTCTCGAGCAGCTGACCGACGTTCATACGAGACGGAACGCCGAGCGGGTTGAGCATGACGTCGATCGGGGTGCCGTCGGCCAGGTAGGGCATGTCCTCGACCGGCAGCACGCGGGAGATGACGCCCTTGTTGCCGTGACGGCCGGAGAGCTTGTCGCCCTGCTGGACCTTACGCTTCTGAGCCACGAAGATGCGCACGAGCTCGTTGACGCCCGGCGCCAGCTCGTCGCCGGCGGCGCGGCTGAAGCGGTTGATGCCGATGACGCGGCCGCCGGAGCCGTGCGGCACCTTCAGGGAGGTGTCGCGGACCTCGCGGGCCTTCTCGCCGAAGATGGCGCGCAGCAGGCGCTCCTCGGCGGTCAGCTCGGTCT
>CAVCPR010000201.1:0-2316 GCA_963604235.1 Anaerovoracaceae bacterium
GCATTGATTGGCCGAAACGTTCCTGCGGGGTACGTTTCGGCTTTTTCGTTCGCCTCGGCGGACCGGTCAAGTGAAAGGAAAGCGAAATGGAAGAGAAAAATATCCGTGTCGAGGGCGTGGGGGCAAGCCCCGAAACCACGCTGGGAATGATTTTCACCGTGTTGGCCCTGCTCACCTGGGGTGTGAACACAGGCATCGTGGAGGGCGACGCCACGCTGGGATTCGGCGTCATCTCGCTGGCGGTGTTCCCGTCTTATTTGGTGGCGCAGCATGAGCTGCTGAAGACCGGCAACGGGTTCGCCGGCAACATCTTCGGCATTTTCTGCTGCTTCTTCTCGTGCGTGGCGGGCGTGTCGATGATCATGAACTGGGCGGCCGCGACTTATGGCATCCCGTTCCCCGCGCAGCTCGGCGGCATCATCTGGACCGTGCTGGGCGTCGAGCTGTTCTTCCTGCTGATTCCCCTGTGGAAGCAGGGGACCGTGCTCGGCTTTGTGCAGATCCTGCTTGCGGCGTGCGGTCTGACCATGGTCGGCCTGGTTGGGCTCGGCGTGCTACCGGCGTCATTCGCGGTGATCGTCGGCTGGATGTTCTTCGTCGTGGGTCTGGAGCAGCTTTACTTCGTGGGTTCGAGCCACGTCGCCTTCATGGGCGTGCAGCTGCCGCAAGGCCCGCTCATGCCCGCCGCCAAGCGCGCCCGACCTAACTTGTCGCCTTCTTCATTTTTCGCAGCGCTGCCTTCAGCGCCAGCTTCCTCAGCGGACTCACCTGCTTTTCCGCTGCCAATGACAGGCAGTTGTTGAATTCGACCATCAGATGCCACTTGTGACCCTCGAGCATTTCCGCTGGGGCGGCCTTGGGCAAAAACACGCCCAGCTTGACTTCCAAGCCTTCTTCACGTTCCTTGAATTGGTGCATGCCGATGATCTTCGTGTCCGCATCGTCGTGTGCCAGATGGGTGTAGCCGACCATCGCGAAATCCGTGTCTTCATCGAGCGGAATGGGCGTGAACCCGTCGTTTGCCGAGATGAGGCGCATGTACGTCGGGTTTCCGTACATGCCGAAAGTCTCGACAATCACTTGCTCCCCATTCCGAATTTCGAAGCTGTAGTGTTCGGGATGGATCAACGACGGGGTGAAAAGGCTGTTCTCCTTAACGACCTCGGCGTTTTCCGTCATGAATTGGAAGAGGGAAATCCCTTGCGCCTTGACGTCGACTATGCCGGCTTGCAGCTCGCTTCTGGTTGGCGACGCGGCTGCGATGTCGTGCCACATATCATCGGACGCTTTGATTTCCTGCTCGTAGAGACGCAACATGCCTTCCGGGCCGAGCGACTTTTTTGTTTGAGCGATCAGCAGCTTGGCGGCGTCGAGCGACAAATTTTCGATTTGCGCGGGTTGCAAGACCGACTTGGCTACCAGCTCGTTCAGCACCTTTTCGCAGCGTTTCATTTCGACGGCGCGGATTTCTGCTTGCGAAACCTCTTTGCCGTCAACGGTGAAGGTGATGCACTGCTTGTCGTTCATGGTCGACTCCTTCCAAAGCGCCCTTCGGCATGATATTCTCCAACAAGTGTCGGATAACCTAGCGATTTCGATTCTAGTTGGGCGGCGCACCAAGCAACAGCCATCAAATTGACGATAGATGTCGGAGAAAACCATGGCCAGGAAAGAGGACCTCAGAGCGACCCGCTCGAAAGACCGGATTAAACAGGCGTTTCGAGCGCTGCTGCAAGAAAAGGGCTTCGCGAAAACATCGGTGACGGACATCATCGGGCTTGCGCACGTCAATCGAAGCACGTTCTATGCCCACTTCGTCGATAAGTTTGACCTGCTCAACACGGTTGAAGACGAGTTGCTTGCGGAAATGGCGCAGATCTCCGAAAGCATCCCCGAGAATTTTTCGCAAAGCGGGTTCGTTCGGGGGAGGGGCTTCGGGGAATACATAACGCGCGTGCTGGAAGTTATTTCGGATAACAAGGAGCTGTTCGCGGTTATTTACGATTCGGAGCAGGGCGCCACCTTTCAGAAGAAACTGTTCGCGCATATGGACGGCATCTGGTCGGCGCATCACGTTGCGGAAGGACTCAAAGTCGATGCTCGGTACGCGCAAATCGCCGCTGTCGGAATGATCTGCGCGCTCATTGAGAAATGGATTGAAAGCGGCTGCGAAAAAGACATCGCGGAATTCAGCGCAATCATGTCCGATATCACGGCCAGCTTCATCGAAGGCCTCATGCAGCAGCAGGAGTAGACGCCCGCGATAGTCAAAACTTGCTTCCCGTGCAAGTTTTGACTATCGCATGGACGAAACTT
>CAVCPR010000202.1:0-2308 GCA_963604235.1 Anaerovoracaceae bacterium
GAGGTCGAGGGAGGCGAGGGACGAGCAGCCGGAGAACATGTAGCCCATGTCCTTGACGGACGACGTGTCCAGTCCTGAAAGGTTGGCGGAGGCAAGGTTTGCACAGCCAGAAAACGCGTAGCGCAGGGTCTGTGCCTTGACCTTGCCCAAAATGTTGACGGCTTTGATCTTGAGGGCGTAGCTGGGGGCGTAGCTGGGGGCGTAGCTGGGGGCGTAGCTGCTCCATGGACTCACGCTCGTGCCCCAATTCGCCAGCTCCCCGCTTTCAGCCCCGTTAGCCGGCCGGATCGTCAGGCATCCCGCGCCGTCGATCATCCACTCGCAGGTGCCGCAAGCCGTCCAATCGACAATCGCCCCCGCATCGGAGGCGACGGCAATCCCAAGCTCATTCAGCTCGGAGCCGGAAAGAACCCCCCCCCGTTTCCGCGGCGAAAGCAGCCGCCTTGCCGGAATCCGCCGCGCCAACAGCGCCATCCGCCCAAGCGACCCCGCCGGCGGCCGGCAAAGAGAGCACCAGCGCGGCAACGCAGGCCCTCACGCTAACCGAACGTCCGATCGAAAAACCCATATCCCATCAGCCCCTTCCAGGAAGCAAAGCCCCGCCGCGCCCGGAAACCCCGCCGCGGTCCGATGAAAGAATTATACGCCCGAGGCTCATCGCCAAGACGCACAAGGCCGCAAGCGGCTCCGACCGATCCGAAACCCGTCTAATCCGGAATCGAAAGTTCGCCCAAAACGCCCCGGCCCGAAATCCATCCCGCTCGGACCGCCGTCCGCTCGGAATGCCCTTGCCGAAAAGGACTCCGGTTTTGTCTTTGGGATTATGGGTTGAGCGTAAGTAAGTGCCTCCGGGTCGTTTTGGCCGCACTTGCGTACGGCCCTACAGACATATTCCGCGATCCTTTCGCGGGGGCATTTCGGGCAGGTGGATTCCGCGGCTCTTTCGGGGCATTTCGGGTAGGTGGATTCCGCGGTTCTTTTCGGCAAGGGCGTTTCAGGGCAGACGGATTCCGGTGCCCTTCCGCGGGGATGTTCCGGGTGGGTGGTTTTCGGGCCGTCCCGGCGAGGCGCCGCCGCGGACGGCCCGAGCGGACGGCAATTCAGGTAAGACGGATTCTCGTCATGGGCGGATTCCGTAATGGGTTGCGGCTCTTTCTTCCTGTGTTATCATCGAACGGCTGTTCGTGGAACGGCTGTTCGATGATTGTTTGCTGAGGGAGGGGTTGGCCGGGTGGCGAAGGTTGAGGGCGCGCGGTGCGTCATGTGCATCGACTTGAAGTCGTTCTATGCGAGCGTGGAGTGCGCCGACCGGGGGCTCGACCCGTTCCAGACGAACCTCGTGGTAGCCGACCCCGACCGCTCGACCAACACGATATGCCTGGCGATCACCCCGGCCATGAAGGCCCTGGGCGTCAAGAACCGCTGCCGGGTGCGCGAGATCCCCGCCGGCATCGACTACCTGATCGCCGTGCCGCGCATGCGCCGCTACATGGAGGCGAGCGGGCAGATCCTGGCGGCCTACCTGGAGCTGGTGAGCGCCGAGGACGTGCACGTCTATTCCATCGACGAGTGCTTCATCGAGGCAGGGCCGTACCTGCGGCTGTACCGCACCGACGCGCGCACCTTCGCCAAGAAGCTGATGGCCAAGGCATTCGGGGCGACCGGCGTGACCGCCACCGCCGGCATCGGCGAGAACATGTTCACCGCCAAGCTCGCCCTGGACGTGTGCGCCAAGCACGCCCCCGACGGCATCGGGGAGCTGGACGCGGAGTCGTTTAGGCGCGACATGTGGTTCCACCGGCCGCTGACCGACGTGTGGGGCATCGGGCCGGGCACGGCGCGGCGCCTTGAGCGCTTCGGCGTGTACGACCTGGCGGGGATCTGCGCGCTTTCCCCGAAGGTCCTGCGCCGCGAGTTCGGCAAGAACGCCGAGTACCTGATCGACCACGCGTGGGGCCTCGAGGCGTGCACCGTCGCCCAGGCGCGCGGGTACCGCCCGCGCGGGCATTCCAAGACCAACGGCCAGGTGCTGATGCGCGACTACGACGCGCCCGAGGTGGAGACGCTCCTGCGCGAGATGGTGCTGTCGAGCGCGCTCGAGCTGGTGGCAGACGGGCTGTGCGCCGCGGTTGCCGGCGTGTCCGTGGGGTATTCTGCGAGCAACTTCCCCCACCAGGCGTGGGAGGCGGTCGGGCCGTGCGGTGCCGGGGCGCTTGGCGCGGGCGGGTCGGCGAAGCTTCCCAAGCCGACGAGCGACCCGCAGGTCCTGACCGAGGCGGTGCTGGCGATCTTTCGGGCGCGCGTGGAG
>CAVCPR010000203.1:0-2241 GCA_963604235.1 Anaerovoracaceae bacterium
CGCCGGAAAGCGCCGCCTCCATCGACATCCCCCTGCGCATGCGGGCGTAATACGTATTCGTTCCGACCCCGTGCGCGCGGCACATCGCCGCGACCGTCCCTGCCGCCGGCGTCTCGCACGGCGGCAGGGACGGTCGCGGCCAGCGCTCCCCGCAGGTCCCATCCCCGCTTCACCCGGTGGCTATACGTGGCCAACTTCACGCCGTAGGCCTCGCACATGGCGCTGATGCTCGGGAAAGCGTTCCCCATATGGTTCGTGCATGGAACTGCCCTCATCTCTCCCCTTCTTCATTCAGAAACGTCTCCCCCCGGCGCCGTCATTCCGCGGCCTTCGGGCGGTACAGCACCGCCTTATCGGTCCTCAGCTTCTCGAAAGCCCCGGTCGAGTCGAGCCATTGCTTGACACTCCCCATGGATGAATCCAGGGGATTCTTCCTTCGTCGCAGATCGCCTTCCTCGGCCTTGCGGCCGGGCGGGTCTTATGCCTGCTCCAGAAGCGTTTCCGGCCCTAGGCCGGGGTTCCCGCAAGCCCTGCGGTACCTTCCTCTTTCAAAATCCGCAGCCCCTCTGCGAGGATGTTGCGCGCGGCGTTGACGTCGCGGTCGTGGAACGCGCCGCACTCGGGGCACGGCCAGGCGCGCACCGACAGCGGCAGCTCGCCGAGCACGTGCCCGCAGTCCGAGCAGGTCTTGCTCGACGGGTAGAAGCGGCCGACCTTGACCACGACGCCCCCGCGCATGGCGCACTTGTACTCGAGCTGGCGGGAGATCTCCGCGAACGACGCGTCCGAGACCGCCTTCGCGAGGCGGCGGTTGCGCAGCATCCCCTTCACGTTCAGGTCTTCCAGGCTGACTACTTGGTTTTCGCTTGCCAGCTTGGACGTCGCCTTGTGGATCGCGTCCTTGCGGACGTTGGCGATCCTCTCCTGCACGCGCGCCACTCGTACGCGCTGCCTCCTGCGGTTGCCCGAGCCCCTCCTCTTGCGGGAGAGCCTGCGCTGCTCGCGCGCGAGCTTGCGCTCCAGGCGCTTTGTCGCCTTGGGGTTCTCCACCTTCGAGCCGTCCGAGAGCGACATCAGGGACTCTATCCCGACGTCCACGCCGATCGCCGTCCCGGCGGGGGCGGACGCGGCCGCGGGGACGTCCGCGCAGCACAGCACGCAGAAGTATTTGCCGCTCGCTGTTCGCTTCACCGTGGCGTTGACGATGCGCCCCTCGGGGGCGCGCGACACGCGCGCCTTCACGCGCCCGAGCTTCGGAAGCTTGACGTGGCTCCCGTCCACGACGGAGATCCCCCAGTTCGTCCGGTAGCTCTGCCTGGATTCCGATTTCGATTTGAACCTGGGGAAGCCAACCTTGCCCGGCGCCCGGAAGAAGTTCTTGTACGCGCGGTCGAGGTTCACGACGGCCTGCTGCAGGGCATGCGAGTCCACCTCGGCGAGCCACGACGTCCCCGGCTCCCTCTTCCAGGCGGAGACCATCTTCTGGAGCTCGTAGCACGTGCTCGACCTGCCGCCCGCGCCGCGCTGCGCCCTTCTCGTCTCGAGGCACTTGTTGAAAACCCATCGGCAGCAGCCGAAGGTGCGTTCTATCAGCTCGCGCTGCGCGGCGTTGGGGTAGATGCGGTACTCGTAGGCCCTCTCCATCGCTACACGCTCTTCTGGTTCTCGATGTACTGCTTGACGATGGAGAGCGGGGCGCCGCCGACCGTGGAGACGAAGTAGCTGTTCGTCCACAGCGACGGTATCCGGCTCCTGAGCCAGGGGAACTCGTTCCTCAGGTCGTGGCTCGTGCGCCCCTTGATGCGCTTGACGGCCGTGTGCACCCCGAGCTGGGGGTCGACCTCGAGCAGCAGGTGCACGTGGTCGGGCATGACCTCCATCTCGACGATCTCGAACGAGAGGTTCTCGGCCACCTCGCGGGCGAGCTCCTTGAACCGCACGTCCACGCCGTCCACCAGCACCTTCCTGCGGTACTTCGGGCAGAAGACGACATGGTACTTGCAGCTGTAGACGATGTTGTTGTTGCTCTTGTACTTCATGGGGACATTATACCACACCGCGTTGTCTAATTATCGGCTTTTCAGCCGATGCGCGGTTTGACCCCATGCCTGAAGGAAGGGGCTTGCGCCGCGCTTTTGGTCATGCTCATCTGTCTCTCCTTCTCTCGGTTTTCCTCGAACATCCCCAAAGAAGAAGGACGGGCTTTTCGCCCGGCCTACGACGCCGTGCGATGCGACCGAA
>CAVCPR010000204.1:0-2231 GCA_963604235.1 Anaerovoracaceae bacterium
GTGCGGCCGTTGATTTTTGCCTCGTGGGTGAGGATGATCCTGTGGCCAAGCACATAAGGAGCGAGGAATTTCACGTCGTCGGGAAGCACATAGGCGCGCCCCTGGAGCAGCGCCCACGCGCGAGAGAGGCCTATGAGCGAGATCGAGCCGCGGGGCGAGGCGCCGCAGCTGCATTCCGCCATCGTGCGCGTCGCGGAAACGATCTGCACGGCATAGCGCGCGGTGCTTTGGGCGACATGGACCTCTTCAGCTGCGCGCGCGAGCTCAACGACCTGCTCTTTCGTCGCAACTGGTTTGATGGCGGCCTTTGCGGCCTTCGAGTTCAAAACAACGTTCACTTCCTCGTCCATCTTGGGGTAACCCATGGAAAGCTTCACAAGGAAACGGTCGAGCTGAGCCTCGGGCAAAGGATAGGTGCCGTATTGCTCGATGGGGTTCTGCGTGGCGAGCACCATGAACGGCTCTTCAAGGCGATGCGTTTCGCCATCGACGGTCACCTGGCGCTCTTCCATGGCCTCGAGCAGCGCCGATTGCGTTTTGGCGCTCGCGCGGTTGATTTCGTCGGCGAGCACGAGGTTGCTCATGACGCCGCCCGGTCGGAATTCGAAATCGCGCGTCTTCTGGTTGAAGATCGAAAAGCCGGAAACGTCGGAAGGCATGATGTCGGGCGTGAACTGAATGCGCTTGAAGCTGCAGTCGATCGATTTCGCAAGCGCGCTCACAAGCGAGGTCTTGCCCGTGCCGGGAAGATCTTCGAGCAGCACGTGCCCACCGGCGATAAGCGAGCACACGACGAGCTCGACCGGTTGGCGCTTGCCGACGATGACCGTCTCGATATTGTCTACGATGCCCTCGATAGTCGCCTTCGCCTGGGCCGCCTTCTGGTCGTTGAGCATGGATGGTTCCTTTCAGTCGTTGTGCGCGATGCGCGCTGATTTCTTGTTAAGGCGCCAAGGCGCCGGTATTGTTCTCATTTGGCAGTAAAGCCTCGCTGCGCTGGGAGCCGTTGCGCCCCAGAGCCCGCGATCACGTTGCCGGCGGCACCGTGAATTCGGGCGCGCACATGCGCATGACCTGCTGGTTGTCGTGGGTGAACTCCACGAGCTTGACGTTGACGCCGTAAGCCGCCTGGATGTTTTCGCGCGTGATGATGCTGAACGCGTCGCCGAACTTCATGGGGGCGTCGCGCGTGAACAACGCCACATTCGCGCCGCACATAAACGCGTGATCGGGGTTGTGCGTGATCATGAGCACCGCATAGCCTGCCGCGGCGAGTTCGCGCACCTTCGAGATCACGCGCACGGCGTTGCCGTAATCGAGCGCACTCGTGGGTTCGTCGAGTATGAGCATCTGCGGTTCTTGGGCGATGGCGCGGGCGAACATGACCATCTGCAGCTCGCCGCCCGAAACGTCGCAATAGGGAACGTCGCGCAGATGGTAGATGCCCATGTCCATCATGGCGTTTTCGACCACGTTGTAATCTTCCCGATTGGGCTGGCCCGACCCGCGCGAAACGCGATTGATTCGTCCCATCATGACGACGTCTTTCACCTGGAAGGGAAAGGGCTGCTCATGGTTTTGGGAAACGTATGCGACCGTCTGCGAGAGCCGCGAGGCACTCCATTTCGTCACATCGTCGCCATCGATCGTGATATGCCCGGCAGAAAGCGGCAAAAGCCCGAGTATGGTCTTCACGAGCGTGGTCTTGCCGCAGCCGTTAGGGCCTAAAATGCAGCACACCTCCCCGCTTTCGACCGTCATGCTGACGTGCTTCTGAACGGGCTTGCTTTTCTCGTAGCCAACGGCGGCTTCTCGAATAGCGAGCTTCACTTCACCACTTCCCCTCTTGCCAAACGCCCATGCGAGCGTCGCAGCGAAAATCTTTCGAACGGCCCATCGCTTCCCCGCTCCCTATTCCCACGCCCGCGCCTGGCGAGCCATGACGAACAAGAACAGCGGCAGCATGACCACCGACACAAGCGAGCCTATGGCCAGGCCGTCTCCCACGAAAGGAATCATGTCAACAAGCGTTCGGCACACCACGAGCAGCACCATGCCGATGCAGGCGTTGCCGATGAGCTGGTGGCGGAACTCGCAGCCGAACCACGAGCGGGCCAAAAACGGGACGCACAGCGACACGAGGGACACCATGCCGACGTGTATCTGGGCGGCCAAGATCATGATTGCGCCGCAAATGAGCGCCACCGAACGCAGGAAAAGCGCGTTAACGC
>CAVCPR010000205.1:0-2226 GCA_963604235.1 Anaerovoracaceae bacterium
CCCGCGCGTCGTCGCCCGGGCCGTCCGCGCAAGCACGTTCAAACTGCGGAAACGTCTTCTGCGGAAGCCCCCGCGAATGCGGAGGCCGCCCCTGCCGGCGACCAGAAGCCCCAGGCCGACGCCCCGGCCGCGCCCGCAACCGACGCCCCCGCGGCCGATATGGCTCCGGGCCGCGCCGCCCGCGCCGCGCGCACGCCGCGCAAGTCGGTGCATGCCAGCGGTTCGCAGCACAACCAGTCCCGCGAAGCGCGTGACGGCGAAGGCCGCGAAGGCCGCGACAACCGTGACAACGGCAGCAATGGCAACAACGGTACCAAGCGCGCAGGCGGTAAGGGCGACGCCCGCAATAACCGCAATCAGGGCAAAGAGCGCAACCGCAACAACAACAATAACAACGACCGCCACCAGCGCCGCCAGCACCAGAACCGCGAGGTCGCGCCGAGCGTCACCAAGGACGACCTTGCCAAGCTCAAGGTCGCCGAGCTGCGCGCGAAGGCCGCCGAGCTCGAAGTCGACGTCGCGGGCCTGAAGAAGGCCGAGCTCATCGACGCGGTGTTCGAGGCGACGGTCAAGGCCGAGGGCTTCATCGAGGTCGAGGGCATTCTCGACATCCTGCAAGACGGCTACGGCTTCCTGCGCACGAACGGCTACTTGCCCAGCGAGCAGGACTGCTACGTCGGCCTGTCCACCATCCGCCGCAACGGCCTGCGCAAGGGCGACAAGATCACCGGCACCACGCGTCCGGCGCGTCCCAACGAGAAGTACGCCGCCGTCCAGAAGATCTCCACCGTCAACGGCCTGCCGGCGGAGGAGTGCGTCAAGCGCGTGCGCTTCGGCGACCTCAC
This sequence comes from Anaerovoracaceae bacterium, assembly GCA_963604235.1. Classification (GTDB taxonomy): domain Bacteria; phylum Actinomycetota; class Coriobacteriia; order Coriobacteriales; family Eggerthellaceae; genus Senegalimassilia. The sequence continues at coordinate 846 of CAVCPR010000205.1, forward strand.
CCCGGTCTACCCGGACGACTGCCTGACCATGGAACACGGCAAGCAGACCATCACGGCGCGCGTGATCGACCTGGTCAGCCCCATCGGCAAGGGCCAGCGCGGCCTGATCGTCTCGCCCCCGAAGGCCGGCAAGACCACCATCTTGAAGGACATCGCGGCCGCCATCAGCGCGAACAACCCCGAGGTGCACCTCATGTGCCTTTTGGTGGACGAACGCCCCGAGGAAGTCACGGACATGCAGCGCTCCATCAAGGGCGAGGTCATCTCCTCGACCTTCGACATGCCCACTGAAAACCACATTCAGGTGTCGGAGCTTGTCATCGAGCGTGCGAAACGCCTGGTGGAGCAGGGTAAAGACGTCGTGGTGCTGCTCGACAGCCTCACGCGCCTGGCCCGCGCTTACAACCTGGCGCAGCCGGCGAGTGGCCGTATCCTGTCCGGCGGCGTCGACTCGACGGCGCTCTATCCGCCCAAGAAGTTTTTGGGCGCCGCCCGCAACATCGAGGGCGGCGGCAGCCTGACCATCCTGGCGTCGGCGCTCGTGGAAACCGGCTCGAAGATGGACGAGGTCATCTTCGAGGAGTTCAAGGGCACCGGCAACATGGAGCTCAAGCTCGACCGCAACCTGGCCGACCGCCGCATCTTCCCGGCAATCGATCCGGTGTCGTCCGGCACGCGCAAGGAGGACCTGCTGCTCAACCCGCAGGAGGCGCCGCTCATCTGGGCCGTCCGCCGCATCCTGGCGAACACCAACAACACCGAGCGCGCCATGGACATGCTCATCAAGTCGCTCAAGCAGACCGACAACAACGCTGAATTCTTGATGCGCACCGCGAAGAAAGCCCAGCACTCCAACGGCTCGTCGCAGAACCTGGAGTTCTAACCGGGCCACGCAGTTGGGGCCGCATCGCCAAAACGAAAGGGGAGCCGCGCTTGTCATGGGCGCGGCTCCCCTTTTTTGCGGCAGCTGCTTCGGGGGAAGTCGACTCAGCTAGGCTGGATGCGCTCTTGAATTGCAATCTCTATCCGGCGTTTCGCAGCGAGGGCGAAAGCTTGCGCAGTATTTGAGGGCGCGAAGCGCGGCGCTCCTGTTGTTTGTGCGCACCGTCCGCTAGGTGCCGGGCGCCGTCGGTGCCCGTCGTATAATGGTTCGACAACACTCAAGCAAGGAGCGTCATGTCGAACGAACCCACTGACAACCCCTATCCGTCGCAGCCCGCGCAATCCGGCAACGCCGCCCCCGCGCCCGCGACGGCCTCCAGCGCAGCGCCGGCGCCCGACCCGGTGCCCGCGAACGCGCCCGTGAGCTCGCCCGTGCCCGGCCGCCCCGAGCCGCCCCGGCGCCACGGCTGGATCGTCGCCATCGTGGCCATCGTCGCGG
>CAVCPR010000206.1:0-2223 GCA_963604235.1 Anaerovoracaceae bacterium
GTTTGGGTTGCCGTTGCACGGGTTTTCAACGGCGCGGTGTTGGAAACCCCAGGCGACCGCGCGTATTGGATTGCTTGGATCCAATGCCGCCGAATTTTGCTATTCCTGCAGAATGTATGGCCAGCGCTTCCTCGAGCGTTATCGGCGAATCGCTCATTTTGCAAGCTCCGAGAACACGCTTGCATATTCATCCATAAAGTCGATTGCGATGTCAACGCGGGATTGCGTTGCGCGGGCGGGCTGAATCACGACCCAAGGTTTGTTGTTCTTCAGGATGGTGACTGGCTTGCCCGTCCTGTTTACTTCGGATGTCACTTTCGAGAAATTGGTTTTGGCCTCCGCGAGCCCCATGGTCAAAGCGGTCATTTCAGGCATCCTTCCTCTCTGAGACTAGTTATGATTATGACCAGAATAGAGACCATCGTCAATTCACTTCTTTGGCTTTCCTGCCAGCGTTACCAGCACGAGCATGCCGAGCATGAGTACGAGACCCGCCCAGTCCCAGGCGGTGAACAGGGTGCCCAAAAACACCCAGGCGCATACGCTTGCGCTCACCGGCTCGATGGCGCCGAGCAGGCTTCCCGTCACCGACCCGGTGGCCGCCACGCCGCGCAGATACAGCCCGAACGATACGAACGTTCCCAGCACGGCAAGCCCGCCGACCAGCACCATCCAGCCGACCGCATCCATCGCGAACACCGCCTCCAGCTTGCCTGCGCCGCTCGCAAGCTGCACGGTGTAGGCAAGCCCTGAGGCCACGCAGGTCACCAGCATGCCCACTGCGGTGGCGGCGAAGCTCCCGAAGCGGTCGAACAGCCCGGCGTGCCGCGGGATCATCACGTACGCCGCCACCGAGATGGCGTTGAGCAAGCCCCAGGCAAGGCCGGCCGCGGGCAGCGTGATGGTCGACAGATCGCCTTGCGTCGCGATGAGCACCGTCGCCGCGAACGCGCACACAAGCCCGGCCAACTCGGCGCCCTTCGGAAGCTTCCACCCGATGACGCAGGTGGCGAGCATCACGAACACGGTCCCGAGCATCTGCAGCACGGTCGCGGTGCCGGCATTGGTGCAGGCGATAGTCATGGAATAGGCGAATTGATCGACGAATAGCGCCAACCCGAACGCGACGAGCGCGAACTTGGTTTTCGCGTCGCTTTTCGCCATTAGGCGCACCAGGTAGCGACGGCGGGCGAAAAGAACGCCGAAGAACACGAGCGAGGCGACGAGCGAACGTGCCGCGGTGGCGAAAAGCGGCGTGATGCCGTAGGTGGAAAACAGGAACTGCGCGCAGGCGCCCGACACGCCCCAAAGTCCCGCGCCGGCAAGCGCGCAAACGACGCCGAGTAGAAACGTTTGGCGAGCGGCGCCCTCGCTTCCCGTCAGCCGTTTCGCCATGTTCGCTCCGCCTCCTGCGCGTCGTTCGTCCTTTTTCCGAGGTGCCAGTATAGAGTATTCCGGAGGCGGGGTGCGGCCGAATCGTTCATGATAGAATCGCCTGAGCAAACGACCGAATACGTCGCCCGCGGGCGGCTGCAAAACGCAAGACCGGAGGAACCATGAGCATCAAGGAACTGGTGAAAGATGAGGCCGCCCTCTCCACGCCGTGCGAGCGCGCCACGGCCGACGACGCGCAAACCGCGCAGGACCTGCTCGACACCATGGCGTCGCTCGACGAGGCCGCGTGCCTGCACGCCAACCAGATCGGCGTGACGCGCAACCTGTTCGCCTACGTGGACGAGAAGGATACGCCGCACGTGATGTTCAACCCGGCCATCAAGCTGGGCCTGGCGGCTTCGAAGCAGGTCGAGGGGTGCTTCACGCACGAGGAGCCCGTCACCGTCACGCGCTATGACCGCATCAAGGTCGCCTACGAGGAGCTCGTCGATGGCAAGCTCGTCGCCCGCAAGCGCGACTTCAACGGCTGGGTGGCGCAGCTCATCCAGCACATGGCCGACCACGGCAAGGGCAAGTACATCTAAGGATGGCAAGGGCGGGCGTCTTGTTGACGCCCGCCGCTAAGGTTAGCGTTTCGTATTTGGAGACAGTGGGCGCCTTCGGCGCTTTTATGCTGCGCGAACTTGCGTTCACGCCTATTGCACATGCGCTTGGTTCGGATTGTGGGCGGGTTTCGCTGCGGGCGGCGAGGTGTGTCTTTGGGGTTCGGGACACCTACCCGAAATGCCCCGCGAAAGAACCGCGGAATTAACCTACCCGAAATGACCC
>CAVCPR010000207.1:0-2214 GCA_963604235.1 Anaerovoracaceae bacterium
GGACGAGGGGGTGTCGGAGCCGACCGTGCGCAAGTACCGCGACATGGACGACTTCTCGCCTGCGGTGAAGGTCCGGAAGGAGCGCGCATCCAAGCTCGACCCGTACAAGCCCGTGATCGACTCGTGGCTTTCGCAGGACCGCAAGCGCCGCGTCAAGCAGCGCCACACGGCCAAGCGCGTCTTCGACAGGCTCGTTGCGGAATGCGGCTACGAGGGCGGCTACACCATCGTGCAGAAGTACGTGAGGGCCAGGAAATCCGAGCTCAAGCGTGCAAATGACGGGTTCTTGCACCTCGAGTGGGCGCCCGCGGAGGCCCAGGTCGACTTCGGCGTCTGCGACTTCCGGGTCCTCGGCGTGGTTCGCGAGGTGCACTACCTCGTGGTGACGTTCCCGTTCTCCAACGTGTCGCTCGCGCAGTGCTTCTGGGGCGAGAACTCGGAATGCGTCTGCGAGGGGCTCAAAGCCGTGTTCGAGTTCTGCGGCGGCGTGCCGGCGAGGCTCGTGTTCGACAACGCCACCGGCGTCGGCCGCCGCGTCGGCGAGGCCGTAAGCACGGCCGACACCTTCGAGCGCTTCGCCGCCCACTACGGGTTCGAGTTCACGTTCTGCAACCCCTACTCCGGCAACGAGAAGGGCGCGGTCGAGAACGCGGTGGGCGCCGTGCGCCGCAACGTGTTCGTGCCCATGCCCAGGATCGACAACCTGCAGGCGTACAACAAGCGCCTGCTCAAGTCATGCATGGCCCGCGCCGACAAGGACCACTACCTCAAGGGCGAGCCGGAGCGCCGGCTGTTCGAGGAGGACCGCGCCTCGATGCTCGATCTGCCGGCGAAGCCGTTCAGGGCGGCCAGGATAGACGGGGCGAAGACCGACAAGTACGGCGACGTCTGCCTGGAGGGCAGGCACCGCTACCCGCTCGGCCCGGAGCATGCGCTCGAGCGCATCGGCATGGAGCTGGGCGCCTTCTCCATCGCCTTCTTCACGGCCGAAGGCGAGCCGATCGCCAGGTTCGACCGGGCCTACGGCGACGCGCCCACCAAGGCGTCCGACCCCCTTTCCCAGCTCGCCCTCCTCTGCCGCAAGCCGGGCGCCTGGCGCAACAGCGAGGTGCGCGCGACGATGCCGCCGGGCCTCGCATCGACGATCGACGCGATGGCCAAGCCCGACAGGCAGGCGTCGCTCAGGGTGCTGCGGGACGTGAGCGCCGACTGCGGCTACGAGGCCGCCGTCAGGGCGATGGAGGCGCTCGCCGGCAGGCCCGGGGGCATGAACGGGGCGGACGTGGCGCTGGCCGCGTCGTGCGTCGCCAACGGGCAGGGCGCCATCGCCTACGACGACGAGCCGAGCCTGTCGCCGTACGACGCCGTGTTCGGGAGGGGCGCATGATGGACGCGGAGCAGCTCACCCGCGGCCAGCTGGAATCCGAGTTCTCGGCGCTGGCGCGCACGATGTACTTCAGCAAGTCGACCGTCGCGTCCTTCGCCAAGGAGGCGACGCGCGGCCAGCTCGTCGCCGTGTGCGACCTGATCAGGGACGAGAACGCGGTCCGCGAGGAGAACAAGAGGGCGAGGCTCCTGCGCCAGGCGAGGTTCCCGTCGCTGAAGTCGTTCTCGGACTTCGACTTCAGCGAGGTGTCCATGCCCGACGGCTACACGGTCGACGACATGAGGTCGCTCGGCTTCATCGAGTCCGCCCAGGACTTCGTGTTCTACGGCGGCTGCGGCCGGGGGAAGACCCATCTGTCGATCGCGCTGGGGATCCTCGCGACGGAGCGCGGCTACAGGGTCCGCTACTTCGAGACGTCGTCGCTGGTGCTGATGCTCAAGGCCGCGGTCGCCGACAACAGGCTGGAGGCGGTCCTCAGGGACATCGCGAAGGCGGACCTGCTGATCGTCGACGAGTACGGCTACATACCGATCGACATCGAGGGCGCGAGGCTGCTCTACCAGGTCATGTCGGCGACGTACGAGGCCAGGAGCATGATCGTCACGACCAACATAGAGTTCGGGAAGTGGGGCACCGTGCTCGGGGACGCCCACCTCGCCACCGCGACCGTCGACAGGATCATGCACCACGGCCGCCTGGTCGAGTTCGGCGGGCAGAGCAGGAGGTTCGAGGAGGCCCTCATGATGGGCAGGTCCGAAAGTTAGGAAGGGGGATGAACGGCGCTTTCTCCTAAGCCGTGAAACCCGAAAGAAATAACCCGTGAATTC
>CAVCPR010000208.1:0-2189 GCA_963604235.1 Anaerovoracaceae bacterium
TGCCTGTTGGGGAACGTAAAGCATGCAGCAAGATTTCGAGGGCAGAACGCGAGTTGGACCATTACTTGAGAGCGTCGAAGGCGTGATGCGATTTTCAATGCCGCAAGAAGGGCGAGATGGCGGCTACAGGCGCGCTTTCGCCCTTTCGCACAGCTTGGCAATCGGTTTAAGCATGTGCTCCCTTAGCTCTGCCGCGGCTCTTGCGGAACTCGTATTTTCCAGCTCGTCGAACACCGCTTCGAGTTTTTCGGGAATCAAATCCGCATAGAACGATATGAGATCGATACAGCCCTCTGACGTGATGCCCATGTCGGCAAGTCCGCAGCTCTCAATCATCCTGTCGATATTTCCGGCTGAAACGCGACCCGCTCGGTTCTCTCCCCCTATCGGCATTGCAAGCTTCGGCGGCTTTCTCTGCCAATCCGAGGCGTCGACATAAGGGGCGATTGACGCCACATCGTACATCGGAGCCAACTGGTGTGCGCCGTCCGGCTTTAGCAGCAGCGAGAAATTCTTTGCATGCGCGTCGGTGGCAGCAATGAGGTAATTGAAGAACAACATTTGCATAAATCGCGCAATGTTTTCGCGAGCTGCGGTGCCGGTTGAACGGAGCAGCTCGATGCTCTCAGCGCAGCCGGGTCCACCGTTCATGGTGTACTTATTCTCGGGTAGGCAGCCGAGCGCCTGACAGAAATCCTCCTGGTGGAGCCTTGCGACGTCGCTTCCGACATGCTTGCGATCGTAACGTTCGACAACGATAGCCGGCTCGACTTGCCCGTCCTCGCCTTCAAACTCAAGGTAATCGACCCGGGCGCAATCTATTCCGCAGGCGTCCGCCAAGCGCATGCATACGTATTCGTTGAGAGCTTGATGTGAAAGTCCTCTCACCCCGCTCTTGAAGATATGGGTGGTCGCAGCCGCCCCCTCGCAGGAGAACCATGTTCCTGCCCGCTTGGCCAAGGCGAACTTGCTTTGCTGTCCCCCTAGGCTCCAATGTTCGCTTTCCGCAAGCCAGCTGGAGCCTTCCCTGCGGCCTAGTTTCAGCCTTCTGGCGATCTCGTGCTCGTTGATGGGAACGAGCTTCTTTTCTCGGAGCGTATCGGCGCCCGGTGCGCAAAACTGCACGGCACCGGGGCAGTCCAGCCCGATGACTCCCAAAAGGGCAAAAGGGTTGTTTGGCGAGATGCCGGCATCCGCGGCAACCTGCTTCCGGGTGGCTGGATCTTCCGGCAAAAGCCCCCATAGATAGGGGCGAACCGTCTTGTCGTGAAACGTCTTGGTTGACAGCGGCATGGCCGAGGATAGGGGAATCCCGCGATAGTCTCTGAGATACGAGAACGATAGCGCGCCGGAATCGTCCTGAGACAGCGTGCCCGCGTGCTTGGCGGCTATCAGCACGTCTAAATTACTCGATGCCATATTTCCCACCTGTAAGAATCGATAGTGCGTCAATCTTGTTGGCTTTCTTGGCGGGTGCGGGATCGGGCTCCGGTGCATCTTCGCGCGCATCGCCGTTTGGTGCACCCTTGCGCATCTCGCCGTCGACGATTTGCAAATCAAGCCCGAGCACTCTGAAAACGGCTAAGAGCTTGTCCAGCTGGACTCCGGGGTTTTGGCCGAGCTCGAGAGACCAGAGACAGCGTTTTGATATACCGGCAGCATCGGCGAGCTGCGCCTGCGTCAGGCCGGAATCCGCACGGGCATCCTTTATCGCATATCCGATTTCCAGCGAATCAATCATTGCAAGCCCTTCCATATTGGTCGTTCGCATTATTTTGCGAATATAATAAATCGCAAAATAATGCGAGTCAAGGTATTCGCAAAATAATGCGACTGGTTCGTCCCGTGGGAAAACGGTGGGCGCCTTCGGCGCTTTTGTACTGTGCGAACTCGCGTTCGCGCCTACGGAATCTTGCCGCATGCTTGTGTCGCAATGCGGGCGTTGCGGGGGACGTCCTCGAACGGGGTCCGCTCGCGATTAAAAGTGTGACGCGCCCTTCGGGCGCTGAGCGATCTATGCGCGCACTTGCGTACGCGCCTACGGAATTCCTGCTGTGAAGGTAACGTATCAATAAGGTTTATGCTGTTGGGAATGCCGCCGATGGAAAAGGTCTACGCCGCTGCGGGATTTCGTGGGGTCGAACGCAAGTTCGACCATTATTAGTGAGCGCCCTTTAGGGCGCGACAGA
>CAVCPR010000209.1:0-2175 GCA_963604235.1 Anaerovoracaceae bacterium
CCTTACGCGCCTGCGGTTGGCCCTCCTCGCATCGGTCGGTCTTGTCGCTGTAGCGGCATTTTCCCTCGTTGGGCCTTTATTCACGCCAACGCAGCTGGTGATGCTCAACGTGGGGCAGGGCGATGCCTTCCTGTTGCGCAGCGGGAGCGCGAGCGTGCTCATCGACACCGGCAACCAGGATTCGCTGTTGCGCGAGGGGCTCGCAAGGCAGGGCGTGCGCTCCCTCGACGCGGTTGTCATCACCCATCCCGACGACGATCACATGGGGTCGCTTGCGAGTTTGGCGGGCGTGGTGCAGGTTCGGCGCGTTATCGTCGCCTCCGATGGCCTGACCTGCTCTTGCGGCAATTGCTCCCGGTTGCGCGCCGACGCGGCGGCGGTGGCAGGGGAGCGGGCGCTTCAGGGCATCGATGTCGGCGATGCGCTCACCGTGGGGAAGTGGCGCCTATCGTGCCTCTGGCCGAAGTCCTATGCCGATAAAGGCGGCAATGCGGACAGCCTGTGCTTTGCGGCCACGACCGACATAGACGCCGACGGAAGCCCGGATGTTCGCGCGCTGCTCGTCGGAGACGCCGAGCATGATCAGCTGCAGGAACTAGTGGACTTGGGCGTTGTCGGAGCCGTCGATATCCTCAAGGTCGGGCACCACGGCTCGAAAAACGCGCTCACGCCTGAACTCGCCGAAGTGCTGCATCCCGCCTTGTCGCTCGTTTCGGTCGGCCGCGGCAATCGCTATGGGCACCCTGCGCAGGTGACGCTGGATTATCTTTCCCAGGCGGGGAGCCGCATCGTGCGCACTGACGAGTCGGGAATCGTTGTTTGCGAATTTACCAAGGGCGGCATCGCCGTTTCGGAGCTGGGGTAGAATAGGCGCATGACTGATTCCAAGAACACATCGCTTCTTCCCGCTTACCTCATCGTCGGCGACGACGCGCTCAAGCGCGATCACGTGATGCAGCGCCTGCGAGCGCGCCTTGAGAAGATGGGCGACCTGTCGTTCAATTCCGACACGTTCACCGAGTCGTCCGAATTCACGGGTGCCGACGTGGTTTCGGCCTGCAATACGGTTCCGTTCGCAAGCCCGGTGCGCCTGGTGGAGGTGCGCGGCGCCGACAAGCTGCTTAAGGCCGACGCCGAGCAGATCGTGTCCTATCTTGCATCGCCGTGCGAAACGACGGTGCTCGCCCTGGTGGCGGAAAAGCTCGCGAAGAACACGCGCCTGTACAAGGCCGTCTGCGCGCTCGGCAAAAGCGCCGTCATCACCTGCGACGCCCCGAAGGCGCGTGATCTGCCCAAGCTCGTGCGCGACATGGCCGTCACCCATGGCGTCACCATTTCACCTGCCGGCGCTCAGCTGCTCGTGGACTTGGCCGGCGAAGACACGGTACGCCTCGATGCCGAGCTGAAGAAGCTTTCGGTCTCGCATAGCGGGTCGGGCCCCATCAGCGACAAGGAGGTTCGCGAAGCGGTCGCGCGCACTGCCGAGGTAAAGCCTTGGGAGTTCGTCGACGCCTTCGCCGCGCGCGATACGCGCAAGTGCCTGCTGTGCCTGGAGCGCATGAAGTCCGAGTCGCCCTACAGCCTGCTTCCGCGCTGCACCTCGCGCCTGCGCGAACTCATCTGCGCGAAAAGCCTGCAGGCGCGCGGGCAAGGTTCTTCGTTGGCAACTGCGTTGAAGGTGCCCGCATGGCGCGTGAAGAATCATGCGGCCTGGGCGCGCAACTTCCGTGAAGACGAGCTGCGCGAGGCCATCGTCGCCGCGCGCGACGTCGAGCGGGCCATGAAAAGCGGTCAAGACGCCAACGAGGTATTCCGAGAATGGGTAGTAGGAGTCACCGCCCGCCGTTAGGAGTCGTCGGGGGTGATGGTTTTGCCCGCCCGTTCGGAAACTGCGCCTCGCGCCCTTATGGGCGCTCTCTACAATGGTTGAATTTACGTTCGAGCCGAAGTCTTGCAGCAACGTTAAGCCTGATGAACAGGTATATTCCGCAGCAAGATTTCGTAGGCGTGACCGCAAGTCCACGCAGTATAAAAGCGCGAAGCGCATCACAAATTTCCCCAACAAAAAAGGGGGTTCCCAAACTGAACTGCGCCCCAAAACTTGGACGGCCTAAATAAGAACTACGCTGCAAGGGACTGTTTCCGGAACTCCTCCGGGGTCAGTCCCTTCAGTTT
>CAVCPR010000210.1:0-2161 GCA_963604235.1 Anaerovoracaceae bacterium
AAACGTCAGGGTTCATCTCATTCGAGCAAGAACCCAAACCACTTCCGGGCAAGAATGCAAGCAGCACGCTGCCGTTGCCCGCAACACTCAAAATATATAGGTCGTCACTTGAAAAATTACCCCTATCACTTAAAAGTTTTAGTGACGAGAGCATTTTTTATAGTGACAACTTAGAGAGTGAACCTCGCGCGCTCGACGGTACCCAAGCTGCCGCCGTCAACCCGCAGATCTTTCCGCCAAGAGAGCGCGGCCTCCGTCGATAGAAGAGCCCGCTCAATCGGCTGCCCTCCCCTAATCGTCGAACGTGAAGTTCTCGCCTACTGTTTCTCGGGTTAGTTGCTTGAGGTAGGTTATCGGGTCTTCGAGGTCGGCGAGCGTCGGGTTTTGCGCCGCGAGTTCGTTGGTGTAGTCCTTGAGCGCGTACACGCGGAAGGTTTCGCCGTCGGTGTGGTTTACCAGCGACGTCCACACCACGTTCTCGACCGAGACCTTACCTTCCGCGTTACGCACGAAGTCGCAGCTCAGCATGCCCTCGAGGTCGTTCGAGGCCAGCGGATAGTCGTGGCGCGTGATGAAGTTGCCCAGCGAATAGGCCACGAGCGTCTTGTTGCCGTCCTTGCCCTCGACCCACTGCATGGGGCCGATCACGTGCGGATGCGAACCCAGCACGACATCGACTCCCAAATCGGCGAGGTACTGCGCGTATTCCGCCTGCTCATCGTCGATGTCCATATAGTTTTCCGTACCCCAATGCATGGCGACCAGCACCACGTCGGCCTGCTCGCGCGCCCGCGCGACGTCCGAGGCGATGCGGTCCTTGTCGATGAAGTTCACCGCATACGACGGCACGTCCGACTGCTCGTAGCCGTTAAGCCCATAGGTGTAGTCGAGCAGGGCGAACGTGATGCCGTTGCGCTCGACGGTGGCGATCTTCTGGGCATCCTCCTCGCTGTCGGCCGTTCCCGTGAAGGCGACGTCCTTGGTCTTCCACAGCTCGCAGGAATGCTCGTTGGCACCGTACGCGCCCCAGTCGTAGGCATGGTTCGAAGCCGAGGCCACGAAATCGAAGCCGGTCGCCACGAGCGCGTCGGCCATCTCGTCGGTGGTGTTGTACGACGGGTAGCCCAGCGGCCCGATCTCGTCGCCGCCGATGTGCGTCTCCTCCTTCACGTACGCCAGGTCGGCCGACTCGATGTAGGGCTTGACGTGCTCGTAAAGGCTCGTGTAATCGTACACGCCGTCGCCGACCTCGCCCGCCTGCGCGTCGGCGTATGCGCCGATCTGATTCTCGGGAAGGTTGTCGCCCACGGCCACGAAGTGCACGGTCGCGGGCTGCACCTGGGCGGCGGCCCCGTTCGATTGGTTGCCTTGGGAATCGCTTGCCGCGTTGTTGGTGGCCGTATGGTTCGCGCAGAAGGAAGCGCTGACGGCGATGAAGATGACGAGCACGACCAGGGCTGCCAGCAAAACCGCCGGGGTATGCTGACGGGCCAAGGCCGGGATGTCGCTTGCGGGGATGCTTTTCGCGTTGGCGATTGCGTCCGAAATGCCGTCGAGCGGTTTCTTGGGAGCCGGCGACTGGCGAACGGAGGGGCGCCTGGCGGCGTCGGGACGACGGTCCGCCCCAGGTCGTCGCGCCGCGGAAGGACGCTGCGCGGATGCCGGCCCGTGCTCCGCTTCAGGACGAAAGGCGTCGGGCGATTGCGAGGCCGCACGGCGGGGCGAGCTTGACGAAGCGTTGGGGCGCCGCTCGGCAGCCGGGCGCGCGCCGTCCGCCGAATGCCCGGAGCCGGCAGGACGACGTCGCGTGGGCGCTTGGCGCGGCGTTGGTTTTCGATTGTCGCGGGAATCCATCGTGACCACCCCTCTTCGTGATCGGATGGTGCAAGTATACTGCGAAACACGAGGTCACGGGAGTCTCGAGGAGCGATTGGGGTCAAACAGGGGACGAACGAGGGACGGGGTCGGACGACGTGGGACGTGGATTGCGTACCGGTCGCCTTCGTGGTCGACCTCGACGGCGAGCAAGGGGCGGGGTCGCATGACGCGTGTTGCGCACACGTCAATTACGGCGAGCCGCAGCGCGTGGGACGAGGGGCGGGGTCTCATGACGCGTGCTGCGCACCGATCGCCGGTCCCGCGACTCCGCTTGAGAGGAGAG
>CAVCPR010000211.1:0-2153 GCA_963604235.1 Anaerovoracaceae bacterium
TGCTGCTGCCCATGTAGGGCGGGTTGGCAACCACCACGTCGAAGCGGCGGGCGAGCTTCTCGCACTTCTCCAGCGCGGCGCGCGCCTTCGCCGCCTTGGCCTCCGAGAACAGGTCGCCCTCGCAGCCGGAAAGCTCCGCGCGCAGCGCCGCCAAGTCGCCATCGGTCGGCGCGAGCAGGCTGCCCACCTCGCCAAGATGCGAAAGCGCGTCGGCGAGCGGCTTACTGCAGCAGGTCAGCTCGCCCTCCTCGAACGGGATGCTCTGCAGCACGCACACGTCGGCCTGCACGTCGCGCCCGAAGAAGCGGCGGTCGTGCTCGCGGGCACGCAGGGCCAAGACCAGGCTCGCTATCTGGGCTGCGCGCTCGTCGATTTCCATGCCGGCGAGGTTCTTCGTAAGTATCAGCCCCGGGATCTCGCGCTCGCGATAGCCCGCCTCCTCATACATGTAAAATAGCAGCTCGAACGCGTACGAGAGGATATGGCCCGACCCGCAAGCCGGGTCGCAGAACGTGATGTCCTCGGGGCCGTCGATGCGCAGGAAATCCTCATGGGTGGCGTCGGGCTCGATGTAATAGTCCATGCGCTCGCGCAGGCTGCTGTCGGGACGGTTGAGCATCCACAGGCGCCCGAGCGAGTTCTCCACCATGTAGCGCACGATCCACTCCGGTGTGAACAGCTGAGTTGCCGGCGCGATGTCGGCCGCGGCGGCCTTGCGCTTCGACGCGAAGAAGTCGTCCTTCAGCTCGGCATTGTAGAACTGGTAGAGCCAGCCGAGCACCTCGACCTTCTCCCAGTCGGCGACGTCGAGGCCGGTGACCATATCCCAGATGACGCCGCCCTCGCGCAGCAGGCGCTCGGGAAGCAGCAGCTCCATGGCCGACCCCACGCGCTCGAACACCGCCGGCAGCGCCGATGCCAGCTCGTTGCACTGCGCGAGCAGCAGATAACGGAACAGCGCCTCGGGGTCGCCCGCCCGCACGAGCTCGGCGGCGCGGGCAGGCTCGACGCCCTCGATGCCGGCATTGAGCGCCTCGTCGAGCACCTGCGGGCTGCATTTGCACGCGTCGTCGGCGGCGCTAAAGAAGCGCAAGCGGCACGGCAAGTAGTCGCGCAGCTCCATGAAGCGGATAGCGGCGAAGCGGTTGAACCAGGTGTAGGCGACCTGCTCGCACAGCGCCTGCTCGCCCACAGCCGCGCAGCGCTCCAAGAGCTGCCGGCGCTGCTCGCGCTGCTGGGAGGTGAGGGGACGCCCGTTCAGCACGTCGGCCGATGCGGGCACGCTGCCCTCGGCGTCGATAGCCCAGCGGCGCATCTGGGTGAACACGTCGCGCATGAGCGTTGCGCGGGCGGCGGTAGCGAAGTTCTTGAGGACAGTGTCGTTCATGGTGGGTTCCTTTGCGGGGAGGGTTTCGGCTAGCGCAGGCGAACGGAGCCGGCGTCGTTTATGGCTTGCAGAAGCTGTTGGCGGATGCTCTCCACGTAGGCGTCAACCTCATCGGGAGTGGAAAGGCGCTTTGACGGGCAAACCGTTTGGCGATCGAGTTCCTTGGTGCGCTTCGCAACCGGCGCAGCTGCGGCAGCTGGGTTCATGCGCGTGACTTTCACCGGAGACGCCGTCGGGACGCCGGCATCCTGCGCGGAAGTCGACGGCAGGATCGTCTTCGTCCGAGCGTTCTCCGCCTGTACAGCTGCGCGGTCCGCCTCGTCAACTGCGTCGTCGATGGCGCACATGTGGTCGTCCACCAACTGACCGATGCGATGTTCCTGCGCGTCAAGCGCCTCCATAGTGGCGGCGGCGTTCACTTCCGCGCGGCGGCTTGCCAGCACGGTTTCCAGATTGCTCATCACCCGTGCGGCGGCGGGCTTGCCTTCGGCGTAGCTTTCGAGCGTCTGACGCGACGCCTCCAACTTGTCTAAGAGTTCAGCCTTGCGTGCACGAACTTGCTTAGCATGCGCCTCGCGCACCTGTTTAGTGAGACCGCCCAGGTTCTGGATATCGCGCCACGGGTCTTCCTTCTGCACGATCTCGCGCACGCTCGCAAGCGCTTCGGCGGCCTGCGGGTCGGCCTGCACGGCCTCTCGCTCCTGCGACCCCCTCATAAGCTCCAGCACCGCAAGCGCCTCGTCAAAAATGCGCTGCTGGTTCGGGA
>CAVCPR010000212.1:0-2078 GCA_963604235.1 Anaerovoracaceae bacterium
GCGCCACGGTGCTGGCGATCCAGCAGCTCTCCGAGGCCTCGGACAACGTGGGCCGCTACCGCGTCCTGTCCCAGCTGGGGGCCTGTCCGCGCTCGATGGGGCGGGCGCTGGCGGCGCAGATCGGGGTGTATTTCGCCTTCCCGCTGGCGGTCGCCCTCTGCCACGCGACCTGCGCGCTCTACGTCGTGAACGACGCGATTGTCGGCCTGTTCGGCTACTCGATGACCGACGCGTTTCTGCTCACGGCCGCATTTGTTCTGGTTGTCTACGGCGGCTACTTCGCGCTCACGTACAAAACCTCGAAGGAAATCGTGCTCTCGCCGAGTTTGTAAGCGGAGGCGGAGGTGCGTCGGCACCATGCCGCCAGCGATGGCAGGTAGCCCGCGTATAGAGCAAAGCCATCAAGCGCCCGAGCGGCGGCCATCGCTTTCCTCGGGCGCTTATCTGTTGCTCAGGGGCGTTTCTCGCCCCGAATGTTGCTTCGACGTGGGCCGCGCAACAGACACGCGTACCGGCAGATACCTAGCTGATTATGCGTTTTTCGGGAGTCTGTAGACCGGTTTGGATCGTGCGGGTTTTCGCCCACCCATTTCAGCAGCCCCTTTTCGCGAAGGCGCTTCAGCGTCCCGGATGCGCTCCACTACCTGTCCAGGCTGTCCGGATCCAGCAGGAAGTCGAACAGGCTCATGGTGACGATGCCGTCCTCGTCGCGCGTGGTGTTCACCGTGTCCTTGACGACGATGATCTTCTTGAAGCTGTCCCCTATGCGCCTGAGCGACGCCGACTCCTGCTCCCTTTTGGCCGCGTCGGGCAGGGCGTAGGCGGACTGGACGTAGTAGCGCCTGGAGCCGCGGTTGGCGACGAAGTCGACCTCGAGCGTGCTCGATACCTTCCTGCCCTCGGCGTCGATGCGCCTTCTGGGCACTATCCCAACATCGACCGAGAGGCCGCGGGCGCGAAGCTCGTTGTAGATGACGTTCTCCATCAGATGGGTCTCCTCGACCTGCCTGAAGTTGAGGCGCGCGTTGCGCAGCCCGACGTCCTCGAAGTAGTACTTCACCGGCGCGCCGATGTACTTCCTGCCCTTGATGTCGTAGCGCTTCGCCTCGCTCACCAGGAAGGCGTCCTCCAAGCAGTCGATGTAGGACCTTATGGTTGCGGTGCTTATGCTCGAGCGCAGGGCGCTCTTGAACGTCGCCTGTATCTTCGGGGCGTTGGTCAGCGACCCGGTCGCCGACGCGAGCACGTCCACGAGGTCCTCCAGCTCCTGGGTCTTGCGCAGGCCGTTGCGCTCCACGATGTCCTTGATGTAGGTCTCCTCGAAGAGGTTCGCGAGGTAGGCCGCCTTCTGCTCCTCCGTGCGCATAGTCGCCACCAGGGGGAGGCCTCCGTACTCGACGTAGTCGGCCCAGGCATGCAGCTCGTCGTCGTCCCTGGCCTGCATGAACTCGGCGAAGGTAAGCGGGAGCACGTGCACCTCGTCGCCGCGGCCGCGGAACTCCGTGATCACGTCCTTCGACAGGAACCTCGAGTTGGAGCCGGTCACGTAGGCGTCAACGGAGGGGTTGGCGAGCAGCTCGTTGAGGACCTCGACGAAATCCGGCAGCAGCTGGACCTCGTCGAGGAGCACGTAATGCATGCCCGGCCCCGCGATCCTTTCGTTCACGTAGTCGAGCATCGCGTCGGGGTCCCTCAGGCCCCTTGCGCTGCGGAGGTCGAGCTGGGCGGTTATGACGTGGTCGTCGGGCACCCCCGCCTCGCGCAGGTGCTCGCGAAAGAGATTGAAGACAAGGTAAGATTTGCCGCACCTGCGGATCCCTGTGACGACCTTGACGAGGCCGTTGTGCTTGCGCTCGATGAGGGCGTTGAGGTACCTGTTGCGCTTGATCTCCATGCTTGCCAGCCTGTCCTAATTACTGAAATACGTCCAAAGACGTCAATTGATAATCAGATTATAACGCCACTTCCCTGAGGCGGATAGCTTTGAGATGTTCGGCATCGGGCCTCGTCGGCCAAACCCGAGAGCGCGTGCGGAGATGGGCCCGCATGCATCCGTTGCCGCCATTGCTGCACGGAAA
>CAVCPR010000213.1:0-1385 GCA_963604235.1 Anaerovoracaceae bacterium
CGTGTGGGGAGCGACGTTCGGGGTTCGGCACCCCCCTGGGGGGGTCGCAATTTCAATCCGCGCTCCCCGTGTGGGGAGCGACGTCACGCCAGCCCTCGTCTGCGCTGTCCTCGTAATTTCAATCCGCGCTCCCCGTGTGGGGAGCGACCGCTACATTTAGTAGCACTGCTTACAGTATCGCATCTCTCTTGCGTTCTCAAAGTGCACAAGCCAATTTCATCGGGAAAAAAGCGCCACTAAACTCCGAGACCCACGCAATATCGGCGCGAACCTCCCGAATCACCCATGTTCGCCCCGTGCTCGCACTCGCGCACCTACAATGCCAGAAAGCCCTCGGGGTCATAGCTCGGCTTCGCGCCATAATGCTCCACTTTGCCATGCCAGCTATTCCCCAAATGGTAAATACGGATGCTGTCCTTTTCCTTGTTCATGGCCTCGAACAGCGTCGCCTTCAGCGCGACCAGCGTAGCGGCATCCACGTCGCACTCGAACACCGATGCTTGCACGCGCTGGCCATAATTCACGCAGGTCTTCGCTATTCTCCGCAAACGTTTTCTGCCGGTAGCGTCGGTGGTATCGATGTCGTAAGTAATCAGCACCATTCCTATCCTCCTACTTCCACAGAAACGGAGGGTACGCGCCCAAGTCGCCGCGAAGGCACTTCGCCAACAGCTGAGCCTGCACGTTGGGAACCAATCCACGCGGCATTTTCTCCCGCGTGAAAGGATGCGTAATCTGCTCGCGCTTCCTCTCCTGCCAAGCTTTGAACAGCGCCTTTCGGGCACCATCCATCAAACGAACCTCACCCGTTTCCCGCACGTCGAAATCTGAGGAACCCACCACTCGATTATTGATGGCAGTGAGGACGAACCGGTCAACGAACACAGGGCGAAACTCCTCCATGCAATCGAGTGCCAAGGAATCCCTTCCCGGTCGATCTGCATGCATCAGACCAACCGCGGGATCAAGCCCCACGCCCAACAGTGCAGACGAACAATCTCTCGCAAGCGAGGAATAAAACAGGGACAACATCGCATTCACGCGGTCCTTCGGCGGGCGACGAGATCGCCCCGCAAAGCGAAAATCGTCCTTATCGCGCAAAATCAATTCGTCAAAGACCGAATAATAAACCGCCGCCGCATCACCTTCGATCCCTCGTAGGGATTCGAGCGAATCGCACGCACGAATAGCCTCCAAGGCGTCAGCCAAATGCGCAATCGCATCCCTTACGGCCTCCCCATCGATGCGAAGGCCGTGATCCCGCAAAGCCCGATTCAGCACCCATCGCGAATTGAACACTTTCCCCAAAATGAAATTTCGCGCTATAGGCAACGAAAGGGATCCGTCCTCTGAAGCTTTGAACTGGGCCTTTCTAAGCAACACGT
>CAVCPR010000213.1:1398-2076 GCA_963604235.1 Anaerovoracaceae bacterium
ACACCACCCCGGGCATCTGCCAAGTATCGACCTGACGGAGAAAAGAACGACAGGCGAATCCCGCGCTCGCAACATGCTCCCATCAGTGCAGGACTCGCGCCCGCGTACGAAAACAAGCTAATCCCCTCAAGCGTATGCAGCGGCACGCGCCCCAAAACTTCCCCTCCATGTTTGGCAACAACGTTTTCACCATCAAGAGCCAAATAGGCATCTTCGGTGAACACATACAGCGTATTCTTGATTCTTTTCATTCCGACCACTCCAGCGCGTCTTCGATGTACGACTGCACCGAACGCTGCTGCAACGCCGGCAAGCATTCTTCCATCAAGGAGCACGCAGCGCAGTGCTTTCCCTTGCGCACCTTCGGCACGTATCCGCGTTTGAATAAACGGCGCATTTCATCAATGGCCTCGCGAACGGTTTCACGTAACTCGTCGGTAAATACGACCTGTTCGCGAGATTGGGTCTGCTTATAGAACAAAAAACCGCCATCTATGTCACACCCGAGCATTTCCTCGAGGCACATAGCCTGGGTGCATACCTGCAGTCTGTCGCAATCGTCGGCCTTCGACTTCCCGCGCTTGTACTCGATGGGAATGGGCTTCCACAAGCCCTCCTCACCCGCCAAGGGAACGCCGTCTTCGCATGCACGGAACTCCACCACGTCGCACACGCCGG
>CAVCPR010000214.1:0-2058 GCA_963604235.1 Anaerovoracaceae bacterium
TCGTCGTAGAAGCCCTGCTTCCAGTCGATGTAGTCGATGCTGCCCTGTACCTCGGCCAGCTGCTCAACCAAGCGCTCGCGCTTTTCGGCCAACATGCGCTTGCGTTCAGGGATGCTGGCCTCGCCTTCCAAACATAACTGCAGGTAGTCACGCATTTCTGCGATACTCATACCGCATTTCTTAAGGCAGGTAAGGCTTTTGATCCATTCCAGGTCATGCTCGTCGAACACGCGTCGGTTGTTCTTGTCGCGCTTGACGTTGGGAACAAGGCCCTGGTTGCAGTAGAACTTGAGCGCCTGATACGTCATATCCGCCTCGCGGCACGCCTCCATCATGGTGAACAGTTTGCCACTTGCCTGCACTCGCCTTGGTGCGTTTTCGGATGCATCCGCTCCCTGCGTCATATTCCCTCCAAATACGCGGAATTTTTCTTGACCGGTAGTAACTATCGGTTGCTATAACCGCATTGTCAAGAGAACGCAAGGGCGTAAAGGAGCAGCAATGTCTTTCGATCAAAGCAGCATGATGTATGTGGAATTGAGCAACGGCGTGAAGATGCCGCAGCTCGGCTACGGCGTGTACCAGGTAACCCAGGACGAATGCGAGCGCTGCGTTCGCGATGCGCTGGAGGTAGGCTATCGCCATATCGACACGGCCCAGAGCTACTTCAACGAGGAGCAGGTCGGTGCAGCCGTCGCCGCATCGGGCATCGACCGCGGCGACATCTGGCTCACCACCAAGGTCTGGCTCGAGCACTACGGCGAGGGCGCCACGCGCGCATCCGTCGAG
This sequence comes from Anaerovoracaceae bacterium, assembly GCA_963604235.1. Classification (GTDB taxonomy): domain Bacteria; phylum Actinomycetota; class Coriobacteriia; order Coriobacteriales; family Eggerthellaceae; genus Senegalimassilia. The sequence goes on from CAVCPR010000214.1 coordinate 790, forward strand.
GAATCGCTGCGCAAGCTCAAGACCGACTACCTGGACCTCGTGCTTCTGCACCAGCCCTTCGGCGATGCGTTCGGCGCATGGCGCGACCTGGTGAAGCTCTACGAAGAGGGCAAGATCCGCGCCATCGGCATCTCCAATTTCTACACGGACCGCATGGTGGAATTCTGCGAGTTCAACGACGTGCGCCCCATGGTGAACCAGATGGAGCGCCACCCGCTTAACCAGAACACCGAGCTCCAGGAATGGGAGGCCAAGTACGGCATCGTGCCCGAGGCGTGGGCTCCCTTCGGCGAGGGTCGCGGCGGCCTGTTCGAGAATCCGACTCTGGCGCAGATCGGCGCAGCCCACGGCAAGACCACGGCCCAGGTGATGCTTCGCTGGAACCTGCAGCGTGGCGTGGTGGTGATCCCCAAGTCCGTGCACCGCGAGCGCATGGAGCAGAACCTCGACGTGTTCGACTTCGAGCTCACGGCCGACGAGATGGCTAAAATTGCCGCCCTCGATACTAAAACCTCAAGCTTTTTCAGCCATGCCGACCCTGCCATGGTGCAGTGGTTCGCGAAGATGGTGGAAGAGCGCAAGCGCCAGCACGATTGCACGAAGGAAAAGAAGAGCTGGTAGGAAGCCCGAGGCTTGTAAGTCCCAAGGCATGTGCCGCAGGAAAAGCTATCCCATTCAAAATGAACGAGATTGGTGAATCGCATGATGAAACAAACGATGACAAGGCGCAATTTTGTGAAGGCGAGTCTGCTCGCGGGCGCGAGTGTGGCGGCGGGAGGGCTGCTTTCGGCGTGCGCGTCGAGTGAGGAAAGCGCAACGCAGAGTTCGGAGGAAAGCGACCAAGCCGCCGGTCAGGCGAGCGTTCAGGCCGACCCGCCCACGCCGCCGCAGCCGATTGAAGGCAAGGTGCTCGTGGCGTATTTCTCGGGACAGGGCCATACGCGTGCCGTGGCCGAACGCATTGCGGCAGAAACGGGTGGCGACATTTTCGAAATCACGCCCGAGCAGCCCTATTCGGAAGCCGATTTGAATTGGCGCGACGATAGCAGTCGCGTGACGAGCGAGCACAATGATCAAAGCTTGCGCGACATTCCGTTAACGCAGGTCACGCCCGATGCGTTTGAGGAATACGAGACGGTGTTCGTGGGCTATCCTATCTGGTGGCAGATGGCCGCGTGGCCGGTGAACCGTTTCGTGCGCGACAACGATTTCGTGCGCAAGACGGTTATTCCGTTTTGCACGTCGTCTTCGTCGTCGATGGGCTCGACG
>CAVCPR010000215.1:0-2049 GCA_963604235.1 Anaerovoracaceae bacterium
CGTTCTCGCGCGTGGTGCCCATGGCCTGCGCGATGTCGGCGTGCGTCGTCACAACCACCGCATCCTCGGCGGAATGCAGCAGCAGAAAGCCGCACACGCGCTTGGCCACCGAGTCGAATTGCGTCTCGATGCGATACGACAGGTACGTCGCGTATTCGCCCCATGCGCTCATCATCGCCATGGTCAGGTCGGGGCTTTCCCGCAGAAATGCTTCCAGCTTGTCGGCTTCAAGCGGTACGAGCACCGAGTCCTCAAGCGTCACGAACTCAAGCGTCTGCTCAACCGCGGTGTTCACCTTCGGGTAGAACAGGGGGAATATGGAACCCGCCCCGCACAGGCCCATCGTGTGGCGCCCGCCTTGGTAATCCAAGTAGCGGCGAGATACCTTCCCCGAAAGCACGTAGTAGCGGTATTTGCCGTACTTCTCGCATAACCCCATGACGAGCTCGCCCTTGCGAAACGTGCGCTTGGCGGGGAAACGCTCGAGAATCTCGTCTTCAAAGTCCAGGAAATCGTTCGCTGAGAGGATGTTCGGTTTCAGCATGGGAAGCCCCCGTTCGCAAGCGGCGCCGGAATACTCGAAGCGGGCACTCGCGCGCCCGCTTCGATTGTAAGGAGGTTCGACGTCTCCGTCGAGATGGATTGTCCTATTCGTAACAGTCGGGCGCGAACTTCATCTGCTCGAACTGGTCGGCGTCGTGGCCGAACAGCACCATGGCGCCGTGCTCGTCGCGAATCTTGCGGACGCGGCGGATGGCCTCGCGATAGCCCGCGGAATCCCACGTGATGCCCGGCAGCGCGCCGTCGAGGTTGCACTGCGCGTAGAGCACGTCCTCGGCCAAGAAGAGATTGCCGCCCTCAAGCTCGATGAGCAGGCCCATGGTGCCGGTCGTGTGCCCGGGGAACACGTAGGCGGTGATGCCGTCGAACAGCTTCTCCACGTCGTCTTCCACGTAGCGCACCCGCTTGCGGTCCTGCAGCACCTCGGCGCGGATGTAGAAGCCGTGCTTGGTGGGGTCGGTCGACTGCATGACCAGGGCGCAGGCGCCTTCCATCTCCTTGCGGCTGACGATGAACTCGGCCGTGCCGAGGAACAGGTTGTCATTGCCGATGTGGTCCATGTGCAGGTGGGAATTGATCACGTAGCTGATGTCCTTAGGGGCAATCCCCACGAGCGCGAGCTGCTCGACCATGCGCGTGCCGGCGGGCTTTTCCACGCCGACCGCGCCGGCAATATGCGCAGGCCAGTCGTTTGCCGGATCGTCGGGCATGCCGGAGTCGAACAGGATCCAGCCGGCGGCGGGATGCTTGATCAGGTATGCCGAGGAGGGCGTGCGCGAAAGGCGGTTCGGCGCATGCGGGTCAGCGGGGGTGGCCAGCGTATCGCCCACGGCGGTGTTGCAGGAGTCGGAATACATGTCGCCGAGGTAGAGCGGGTACACCTTGATGCCTTCGGTTTTGGCGTTCTTTTCAGTCATGGTTCGCACCTCCTACCAAAGCAGCTTGCGCTCGATGGCCTCGCGGCGCAGTTCCTCGCGGAAGTTCGGCGCGGCGATCCCGATGAGCTCCTCGACGCGTTCGCGATTCGTCTTGCCCCACAGCTGCGCCACGCCGTACTCGGTGACCACATAGTTCGTGTCCCAGCGCGTGGATGCGACGGCGGCGCCATACGTGGTGAAGGGCACTACGCGGGAGGTTTTCCCGTCGGAAGAGGTCGCGGAAAACGCGATGATGCTCTTGCCGCCGCGGCTCATCTGCGCGCCGCGCACGAAGTCGGCGAACCCGCCGATGCCGGTGAACTGACGCGGGCCGATCATGTCGCAAACCACCTGCCCGAGCAGATCGACCTCGATGCCGGAATTCAGCGACACCACGTTGTCGTTGAGCGCGATGGTGCGCGGGTCGTTCGTGTAGTTCACGGGCTTGAGCACCACGTCGGGGTTGTGGTCGACCCAGCGATACAGCTCGGCGCTGCCGGCGACCATGGAGCAGACGGTCTTGCCCTTGTCGATCTGCTTTTGCGAGTTGTCGACGACGCCGGCCTCCATG
>CAVCPR010000216.1:0-2020 GCA_963604235.1 Anaerovoracaceae bacterium
GCCACGGCCGGCGCGAACCAGTCGCCATCGCTCACGTCGGAGAAGGTCGGCGTGGTGTAGGGCGTGGCATACGACCTAATGGGCAGGTTGTCGTACTCCATCCACTCGCTGGTGTCCTGCGTATGTTGCGCCTCGGCCATCGCCTTGTTTGCCGCCCTGACCTGAGCGATGCTGTCGGTCCAATCTTCCCACTTCCCCTCGGAATACAGGAACGACTCGCCCTCGTTCACCACACCGGTCGCATAGCTCGGCGTGCCCATGGCCTCGGCGAATTTCTCGCCTAGGCCGGAAGGCATGACGAACTGATACTTGCCGTCAATGGTGCGCTGCGTCACCACGACCGAGTAGCGCTGCCCCTCCTTCATCACGACGCCGCTGGAAAGGTCGGTGCGATGGAAACCGCTGTACTCGTACGTTTCGGACACGCTTGCCACATGCTTGCCGTCGGTGGGGTCGGTCGCGTCGTCGTCGAGCAGGTACACGTCGTAGGTGGCCGTCACGTTGGCGTTGCCGGTTACCGTGGACAGCGATTTCACGACCTGATCCTCGCTGGCCGTGAAGATGTTCGACATGAGCGTGGTTTCATTCACGCTCTGGGCGGCAGTCGAGGAAGTCGGCATGTAGGAGTAGGAATCGATCATGTAGTGGTCGTCGTCGCTATACAGGCTTGACGTATCGAAATCGAACGCCTCGATCTGCGTAAGGGACTGGTCGTAGTAGGACAGGTAGAAATACCCCTCGCCATCGACGCCCCAGCCGCCGTTGTTGTTCGGGAAGTCCTCGGAGGACGAGCCCCAGGAGTTCTTCACGATCCAGGCGCCGTTACCCTCGGGCTGGTGACCCTCCTTGAAGTTCTCCTTGGCATAGTCGTCGTCCCAGCCCACGACGGTGACGGCATGGTTGGCGGTTATGGGCTCGTAGGTGTAGTGCGCCCAGGTGTCGGTGTTGATGTAGGTCGACTCCTTGGTCTGGCCCGGGCGCGAGCTGTCGGCATGGAAGCACATCTGCACGGCGTTGCCGGCCAGCAGCTGCTCCTTGATCGCGGCGGTGCCGTTCTCGTTGTACGAATACTCGTACTGCAGGTTCTTCAAATCGATGACGCCATCCTTGGGTATGACCATCGTCAGCGTGGCCGGAGAAGGAAGCATGCTGCCGTCTTCAAGCTGAAACAGCGTCTGGAAGCGGTACGACTCGTCGACGGACCAGTCGCCGGTGGAGGCGTAGCAGTCCGCGCCGTCAACGTCGAAGTCGGGGTTGGCCTTCTTCATGGCCTCGGCGCGGTCGTCGCCGTAGACCTGGCGGTACGACTCCGTGGTGCCGTCGTTGTTGCGGTAGGGAACCATGGATTCGAGCACCGGGCCGATGCCCTCGGCGAAGATGGACGTCGCTGCGAAGGGGCTGCCGCCGGTGTTCAGGCGCTTGCTGGGGTCGAATGCCGTGCAGCCCTCGCCGGTCTGCGAGCCGCTGCCCTCAGGCAGCACCGTCTGTGAGAACCACGCGAGCTGGCGCTCGGACAGGTCGAGCTGCAGGGCGTCGTAGGTGGTGCCGAGTTCGTTTAAGATGGACGTCTCGGCGGCGGCCACCGCGGCGAAGCTCCAGCAGGAACCCCAGGGAACCTGGCTCTTCACTGGCGTGACCGTGCCCGCATCGCGCAGATCGAAAGACGAGGGCCACGCGTCGGAGAGCGTCGAGGTCAGGCCGTCGTCGGTGGCGCTCGAGTTCGTCACGATGTTCACGTTGCCGGTCGCGGCGGCCGCCTGCGTAAGCTCGTACTGCTGCTCGGCCATGGCCTCGATGGCGGAAGAGGTTTCCCCGTCGGAAGAGCCGCCGGAAGACGCGCCCGCAAACGCGGCGCAGGGCACGAGGCCCGCCACCAGCACGCCGGCTACGGCGGCACGGGTGAACACGCCGGGCTTGAATCGATTGGACATGCAAGATTCCTTTCTTTTGAGCGGCCCGCCAGGTGCGGGCCGCATGCTGACTTCTAAGCGCAAGGGCAGGAAAGCAATTCCTACCCGAT